>JBLHWZ010000200.1:0-10516 GCA_047629415.1 Bradymonadia bacterium
ATCGGCTGGTATCGAGAGCGCGGAGACGTTCGGCCGCTCGACGCTGCTCGAGCGGGTCGAGGCGTCGGGTCTGCTCTCACTAAAAGCCGGTCCCTGGTGGTCAACTCTCTCGGGAGTGCGGAAGAGCACGCTCGTTGAAGAACTCGTGAGGGACGGAGTCGTGGAGCTGGTCCAGATCTCGGGAGGAAAGACGCTCTACCTGGCACCGCGAGGATGGCGTGAGCGCTTCTCTCGTAGAGACCACGAGGATGACGGGAAGACCCGGATTCTGGCGCCGCTGGAGCCGATGATTTGGAACCGCGAACTCGTCTCACACATCTTTGGCTTCGACTATGTCTGGGAGGTGTACAAGCCTTCAGCCAAGTGAATTCACGGATACTACGTGTGTCCGCTCCTGCACCGAGGGCAGCTGGTCGCGCGCTTCGAGGGACAGGTCTGTGAAGGTGAGCTGCATGAGATCGGATTCTGGCCAGAGGCCGAGCCGATAGACAAGGTAGCCTGGCGTGACTCTTTCGCGGCACACTCCGCCCGCGTTTCCGGGAACTGACCCACGTCAGGTTTGACCCCGGCCTCACAAGACGCGATCGTATCGGGCCCTCACGGAGACCCATGTCCACAGCGATTCTTCTTGCTCATTGTCCCGACCAGCCCGGCCTCGTCGCCGCCGTCGCCCACTGGATTCAATCCAACGGCGGTAACGTGCTCGATCTTGAGCAGCACGTCGCGGAGGACCTCAACACGTTCTTCTTGCGTGCCGAGTGGGAGTACGCGGGTCAGGCGGGTACGATTGAGTCGCTGCGGGAGGCGTTCAAGGCAGATGTCGGCGACCGTTTCTCGATGAGTTGGCGCATGGCAGACCGCGATTTTCGTCCGCGAGCCGCTCTCTTCGTGAGCAAACAATCGCACTGCCTCTTCGACCTACTTTCCCGCGCTCACGCTGGAGAACTTCCGGCTGAGATCGGTCTCGTTATCTCCAACCACCGAAAGCTTGAGCCGGTGGTAAACAGGTTTGAGATCCCCTTTTCTCATGTCCCCGTAACGTCCGACACCAAGCCTGCCGCTGAGGCTGCGGCTCGTCAGCTACTCGCTGAGCACGACATCAATTTCGTGGTGCTCGCTCGCTACATGCAGGTGCTCTCGGCCGAATTCGTCTCCGATTGGGAGGGGCGAATCATCAACATTCACCACTCGTTCCTCCCTGCGTTTCCCGGGGCGCGTCCGTATCATCAGGCGCATACACGGGGCGTAAAGATCATCGGAGCGACGAGTCACTACGTCACAGCGGAGTTGGATCAGGGGCCAATCATCGCGCAGGACGTGGTGGCGGTGAGTCACCGCGACGGCCCGAAGGACCTCGTCCGGAAGGGGCGCGACGTGGAGAAGATCGTGCTGGCTCGCGCGGTGCGAGCACATGCCGAACGGCGGGTGTTGTGGTTCAACAACCGGACGGTCGTATTCGGGACCTAACGCCTCGACGCTAGTCCAGGCAGTTCTCTGCCTCTGCGCAGTCGTCGTCGTCGCAGTCGGCGGCATCGTCGCCGTCGTCGTCGACCTCGTTGTCGCAGATTTCGACGACTGGCTCAGGCTCGCCCTCCGGTCCGTCGATGGTCAGCGCGTACTGTCCGTCGCTGAAGCGCCAGCCGTCGACGATAATCACAATGGCCTCACCGGCTTCCAGCTCGACCGTCACGGATGACTGGTAGTTCTCAGCTTCTCCATCGATATCGTCGTTGCACGCGAGCTCCACGCCGTCACAGTCGCCGGCCCGAACGTAGAGGACGGAGTCCAGCGCATCCTCGCCGAACTGGTCGGAGGACTCAGTGTCGAAGGTGTATTCGCCTGTGCCCGGTGCGGTCCACAAGTAGGCGACATCAGGCGCATTGCGTCCGCCGCTCAGGTGAGGATCTCCCACTGAGGAGCAGGTGCCGACGAAGTTACGCTGGGCTTCTGTTGTGTCGCCGGTAGCGACTTCGCCAAGCGCACTCCCCAAGTCCTCAAGTTCGCAGGCCACCGTGCAGCCATCGAAGCCGGCGCAGTCCGGGTCGGCGCAGTCGTAGAGTCCGTCGAGGTCTGCATCCAAATCATCATCGCAGACCGTCTCTGCGAGCTCTCGATCGTTCGAGAAGTTGAGGAAGAGATTACCGAACTCCTCGTCGTCATAGCCGTCGACGAACACGATGATCTCCTGGCCTGCCTCTAGCTCCAAGGTCACCAGGGACTGAAAGACAGTCGGGGACCAAAGACAGGATGGATCGAAGCCGCAGTCCAAGTCCTCGCAGTCGACTAGTTCGTCCCCATCGTCGTCTTCGTCGTTGTCGCAGTCCTCGGGCGCGTCATCTACGCAGAGGTAGGAGAGGGCACAGTGTGGGTCTTCACAGTCAGCGAGTCCGTTTCCGTCCTCGTCGCCTTCGACACCACAGGACTCGGACGTGTAGAGGTCGTCGTTGCAGGCGAGCTCCTCCCCACCGCACGTCCCGTCGAGGACGTAGAGCACGGTGTCGAAGGACGCATCGAGCGTATCGATCGTGTAGGTGCCTGCTTCCGGCGCGATCCACGAGAAGCTGAGCTCCGCGCCGTCGCCGCCGCATGACCCCTGGAACTCGCTGGCGGTACCTTCAATCGTCTCGTCTTCGACGAAGCCGATTCCGTCCACGCTGGTCCCGGGGCATGAGCACGCGAGTTCGTCGGCACACTGGGGGTCGTCGCAGTCCGTAAGGCCATCGCCGTTGTCGTCTTCGCCGTTTCCGCAGACTTCGTCGCCCAAGCACGAGGGGTCTGAGGCGCAGTCTGCATCATCGCAGTCCGTATCGCCGTCGCCGTCGTCGTCCTGAGCGTTGAAACAGATCTCGTCTCCCGTGGGCGTGTCAGCGCTGGCGTCCGTGTCTGCTGAAGGCGTGTCAGCGCCGGTGTCTTCGTTGGCTTCAGGATCGTCCCCACCGCAGGCAGCGGCGAGTCCAAATGCAAGACAGAGAAGGAATGTGTTTTTGGTATCGGTCATCTCAATATACGCGGCCGAAGATGTTGAAGATTGCGCGGACGTCGTTGATCTTTTCCATGTGGCTCTCGACCTCGAACCGCGCACGGCTGTGGTAGCGCCACAGCTCGTTCTCGCGGACCGAGTCGCTGCCGTCGTCTTCCCAGTACGCTCGAAGCGTCGCGTCGTACTGGGCAGCAAGCTCCTGACCTCGGACGATCATCTCCGACGCCGGCGACGTGCGGACCTGATTGAAGTCACAGCGAGCACTATCGGAGTTCTCGCAGTCCTCGACGACCGTGCCGTAAACCTCGCCGCTGATCGGGTCGGTGAACTGCAGCGTGGTGAACCCTTCACCTGGCTCGATGGTCTCGCCTGTGCCGAGCTTGAGGATGTTCACGCGATCGTTGTAGCGCGTGCTCCAACTCGAGGTGCTGTAGAGCATTCCGTAGAAGAGCAGGTCGTCTGCGAGAGAGAATGTAGCGTCGGTTTCGACGACTGGCCACGGCTCGACACACTCACCAGCTGCACAGGCCAGACCGGCCTCGCAGCTTCCGTTCGGTTCCGCGCTGGAGCAAGTCGGAGTCATGCCATCACAGCTGAGAGAGTCTGGAGTGCAGTTTCCGGTGACGCCGTCGCAGGTCGTCCCGTCGCCGCAAAGCCCGGCGTCGTTGGTGCAGTCCTGTAAGCAGAAGAAGTCGGTGCCGTCTTCCACAAGCGGCTGGCAGTAGGTGCCGCCAAGGGAGCCGGTCGAGCCGGAGCATTGGTTGGCATTCGTGCAAGGCTCACAGAGCGCCGCGAGTCGACGGGGCCCCAATGAATCGTTGATAAGCTCGCCAGTGGCGGGGTTGATATACTGCCGTCGGTCAGCATCGTAGATACGGGCGATCGGCTGGTAGTGCAGCTCACCGACCAGGTTGTCACCTTGCTGTCCAGTGACCTCCATGACTGGGCTGTAGGCGCCGTAGTCCTCGGTCAGGATGTGGGAGACGAGTTCGTCAATCTCATCATTGAAGAGGTCATAGTACTGGATCGAATAGGTGCCTGCGTCACCATCGGAGCCGAGAACGAACGCCTCTGGGTCGAACATCGCCCAGGCCGCCGCCAGCGTGGACCAGTAGTGGCCAGCCTCGTTTGGAAGGTCCGGAAAGTTGTAGCCGGACTCGACATCGTAGGCGGTGAACCGTCGACGTCCGTCTCCCTGAGGGACTTCATAGAAGGGCTGCGAAGCGTCACAGTAGGCCGTCAGGAAGTAGTCGCTTGTTTGTTCGGGGCTGCTGCCGCCGTCCTCTGTGAGGTTGTAGAGCTGGCCGTTGGTGCCCGTGCAATACGTGCCGTAGGATGGCGTCGCCATCGACTCGGCGATCATGTTGAAGCCCATGTTGACCGACATCCAGAAGTAGTCGTCCATGACATCGTCGTAGCCGTCGGGGGCCAAGTACCAGTTCTGGTAGTAGTCCGAGAGCGGGAGGAACGTGTTGTAGAAGTGCGAGAAGAGCACTCGCCAAGGTCGCCACCCGAACCGGTCTCGTTTGAAGTACTGGAAGTAGTAATACGCGTGGTAGTCGTCGATTACGTTGGTGGTTACCTCGAACGGGTCTGCGCCGCCGTCAAACACGCGGCAGGAGAGCAGGGCGCTCTCCCACTCATCGCTGCAGAAGAGGTACGGCACGCGAACGGCGCGGTCTGCCACGCCTGATTCACGCTCGGTGAGATAATCGTCGAGGCGCATCCAATCGCGACCAAATGCCGCTGCGAGAGTGGGGAACGCCTGGATAACCGTCGTGTAGTGCCAGCGCTCAAGGTACGGCACGTGAGGTGCTGTCGGGTCCTCGTAATAGAGGCCGAGTTCGTCTTGGCTAGAGAGGATGTCACCTGCGCGACCGAGCGAGTCCAGGCGTGTCGAGAAGACCTCAACGAAGCCTTCGCGATGCTGAAGGCAGAGCCCGCTTGGGGAGACGCGGCCGTCGGCAGACACACAGTCGTCGCCTGCCAAATCGCTGGCATCGGTGCCGCCGCTATAACCAAACATCATGGCCGCGCGATCGTAACGACCGAGCCCACTGAAGTCAGAGTTGAACGTAAGCCCGTAGTCCATGATCGAGGAGTATTGGAACTCACGCATCCGCCCCGTGATCTGATTCTCCGTGAGCGCAGCTAGCTCGTAGAGTTCGAACATTGAGCTTGGCGTCATCAGGTTCTCGCGACGCAGGTTCCAATATTCGTCGTGGTAGTTCAGCGAGTCGTAGCTGCCCGAGAAGTTGTGGCGCAGTCCGACCGTGTGGCCGATCTCGTGTAGTGCCGTCGCGCGGAAGATCTCTGCCCGAATCTCACGCCACATCTCGTCGTAGTCGGTTCGGCCCGCGTAGGCCTGAGCCATTCCTACGACGTTGGGATCGAGCATCTCGATGTAGTCCGCGGAACGAGCGATGCGCCGCATCCGTTGGTCGCGAGCGTAGCGAGCGTGGGTCGGAGTCAACCAGCGAGCGGGGTCAAACGCGTCCATGTCTTCAGCGTTAACGCCATCCTCGGTAGCGCCCAGAGCGCCGGCCAACGTGGGCTCGAACTCTTCCTGTGCGACCAGCATCGAAATGCCGGACTGGCGGGCGTTCTCCAGACGATTCGCGATCGCGACGCGGTCGAAGCGCGGCGTGACCTCCCGCTGAATCTCTCGGCGCTGGCGGAAGTCGCGTTCTCGCGGACGGTCGGCTCCGACTGGGATGTCGCGAAGTTCTGGGCTGACTCGGTCCATGCGTGTGGAACCGGCCGCGCGCTCGGAGACCTGCTCGCGAACGTGAGCGAGGTCTCTAAGTTCCTCGGGCTCCAAGTCACCATTGGTGAAGCGAATGACGTCCAGCGCGTAGGAGGCGTAGGTGTTTACTGCTGCGCCGTAGACATAAGCGCGACCCGACACGATCTCGCCCGTCTCCGGGTCTGTCGCGGAGGGACCGTAGCCGAGCAGGCCTGCTTGAGTCTCGGTCGTGACCAGGTGCAACGTGCTGAACCGAAGGTCGCCAGGGCGCGGCGAAAAGCCCGGCTCTCCACACCCCTCATGGTCGTCGACCGCGACCGGATTGTCGCAGAGGATGAAGATGTCGTCGAGCGAATCCGGGTCCGTGCCTTGAACGGTCGCGACGACTTCGCGGGCGATTTGGTCCCAAGGCTCAAGGGTTGCCTCGGCGGACTCGCGCATCAGGTCGTCGTCTGAGAATTCGACGTTGAGGTAGTAAGGTACCGTGCCGATCGGCCGCTCAGCGAGGGGAATCGGAACTCGGCGTCCGTCATCGTCGAGCAGGTACTCTCCAGTTGCGTCGCGCTCGTAGGTCGAGGCCCAGAAGTTGTGGCGGTTGATCATCTTCGAGCGAGTGCTCTCAAGTACACCGCGCATCGGGTCGTAGACGTAGCGCTCGTTTAGAAAGTAGCCGTAGCGAGCCATGTCCTGGTCCGTGTACTGCATCGGCTCGTAGTCGCGTCGCGGCTCAGTTCGCGCGAAGCTCATTACGACCTCGACGTCTGCGGCCGTGCAGTCCTCATAGAGGCGCGCATACCAGGGGCTCGAGAGCAGGCAGCCGATAAGGTCTGGCGCGACGAGGAGTCGACGGGGCACGTCGAAGTAAACGAGTTCATCTTCGTCATCGCGCTCCCAGTAAATGCCGCGCTCTTCGCCGCGCTCCGAGTCGACGGTGAACGAGCCATCGAGCGGCGTTGCGATCCACTCTGAGATGAAGTCCCAGTTGGTCACCGCATTGCGTGACCAGTCGACACGGACGTAGTCGCGCTCGTACCAAGGGCGGTCGGAGTAGTTCTCCCCGATCGTATTGGTCTGCTCTCCCGTTGCGGAGTTGTAGCCCCGCTGTACGTCGAAGTGTCCGACGATCGGAAACGCCGCGACGGGCTCTTCAGCATAGTCGGCGGCGCCATAGTCCGTGTTGTTCTCTACGTCGTCGGAGCCCGGCAGGAGCGGGTAAGCGCGGTGCGCGAAGAGCCAATCCTCTTCGATTCGCCAGACGACCTTCTCCATCCGGCTCGTCTCACCCTCGAATGTGGCTTCAGCGGCCGCGGGGACATCAACGACGGTCTCCATGTAGTACCAAACGCCATCGAAGTCGGACTTCAGCGCCAGGTTGGGTTGCGTGCGGTCGATGTCGTCGACGCTTTGAGCGCAGCCTGCAAAAAGAAGCGCCAGCGCGACGAGGGGGAGGGACAGCGTTTTCATGTGCTCGCTCGGGTAAGTTCCGTGCGAACACTAGCGAAGCTCCCCGTTGATGTCAGTTACGATGACGAAAAGCCGTGATTTTGATTGGCTAGGTGTCGGTTCGCAAGGGATATTCGTTCGCTCTAACCGCGAAGTTCATCCCATGCGGCTGCGCGAACGGTGAGGGTGGTGATTCCTCCGAGATCCAGAAGTACGCGCTGGCCCAGAAGACCGGACTTCCGCTCTTCTTGGATCGCTTCAGCCGGAATTCGCAGGTTCGGATGGCCGACCTTGAAGATGCCTAGAACGCTCATGTGTAGGTACCCTTCATGGTCCCAACCGAGGCGCATTGCATGTGTGTAGTTCGCCCAACCTAGCCGAGCGCCGACCGTCTGGGCGCCTCCCGGAGGCTCAGCTGCCGTCTGAAACCGTTCGCCCAAGTTCCGCCAGCCGCTTAGCGCAGCGGTGATGAACACGACACCGCACCAGAGGAGGGAGAACCCGACGCAGTACGCCGGGAGGATACCAATCATCATCAACAGACTGGCTGAATCCGCGGCCATTACGAGAGATTGTGGAAGACAGTCTGTACGTCGTCGTCTTCCTCGAGTTTTGCGATCAACTCCATGACCTCTTCTGCCTGGTCCTCCGGCAACTCGGTCATGGTCGAGGGGACGTACTCGGCGTCCGAGCTTACGACCTTCAGGCCGCGGTCTTCGATGGCTGATTGCAGGTTGCCAAAGTCGTTGAACGCGCCGCGGATGAGAATCTGCGGGTTACCCTTGTCGTCCTCGCTCTCGCCAAGCTCTTCGAGCCCATAGTCGATGAGATCCAACTCCAACTCTTCGAGGTCTTCGTCGCCGTGTACGAGGCGGAAGACGCACATCTTGGTGAAGAGGTAGTTTACCGTTCCCGTGGTGCCGATGTTCCCGTTTCCTTTGTTAAAGCAAACTCGGACGTTCGCGACGGTGCGTGTCGGGTTGTCCGTCGTGGTGAGCACAAGGAGCGCGATACCGTGGGGTGCGTAGCCCTCATAGATCACCTCCTCGTAGTTCGCGGTATCCGGGCCGAGAGCGCGTTTGACCGCGTTCTCGATCTTGTCCTTCGGCATGTTCGCCGCGCGGGCGTTCTGGATAGCTCGACGCAGAGTCGGATTGAGGTCCGGGTCGGGGCCGCCGGCTTTCACCGCGATGACGATTTCACGTCCGCACCGACTGAAGGCCTTCGCCATTCGGTCGTAGCGAGCGAACATTGTAGCTTTGCGTGTCTCGAAAATCCGGCCCATTCTTTGCTCCGCGGGATGCCAAAATCGACTCGGATCGTAGTCCGAGAGGACCATGCCAACAAGGGAGTCCCTGAACCGATGACAGTCTGTCGCCATGCGTAGGGGGACGAGTTGTTTAACCTCTTGGCAACACACCACCCTTTCAACCAACTCAATGACGAATCCAATTCTCGCAACTGTCCCGCTCGGCATGCAGTGGCCGACGCTGGACCCCTTCCTATTCTGCGCCCATCACAATGACCGCTACCCTCGCGGCGACGGGAATTCCGCACCGGCCACCGGAACAAAAGGACGGCCACTGGGCTCGGACTTCTCGGGAAAAGACGGATGGAGCATGTATCACGGCCAACGTGTGCCGGGTTTTCCTGCGCACCCGCATCGCGGCTTCGAGACGATAACGATCGCTAGGAAAGGTCTGATCGATCACGCGGATTCGATGGGTGCGCACGCACGCTTTGGGCAAGGCGATGTGCAGTGGATGACAGCTGGAGAGGGGGTCGTTCACTCCGAGATGTTTCCTCTCGTCAACGAGGACAAGGAGAATCATACGGAGCTCTTCCAGATCTGGCTGAACCTGCCTGCGTCTTCACGACGCGCGGACGCCTACTTCACGATGTTCTGGGCCGATCAGGTTCCGTCGATTGATGAGGACGGCGCTCGGGTGTCCGTGGTCGCAGGGGCCCTAAATGAGTCCCGCGGCCTAACACCTCCACCCAGCTCGTGGGCGTCCAACGCCGCCGCGGATGTCATGGTCCTGACCATCCGGTTACAGCCCGGAGCGAAGTTCACGCTTCCGGCAGGAGGTGCCGACGTGAACCGCATGCTCTACTTCTTCGATGGTGACACTATACGGGTCGCCGAGACGGAGGTGTCGGCGGGTGTCGGAATCCAACTGCGCCCAGACGTCGACGTGGCCCTAGCGAATTCGGGCACGGCGGTCGTGGAACTTCTATTGCTCAGCGCTAAGCCGATCGGGGAGCCAGTCGTGCACCACGGTCCATTTGTGATGAGCACATCAGGCGAGATACGCGAGACGCTCTCCGATTATCAACGAACCGGCTTTGGCGGATGGCCCTGGCCGAGCAACGATCCCGTTCACGGGGATTCGGGACGGTTCGCTGTACACGCAGACGGACGCCGAGACGAGCCTGCGGCTTAGAGAACTCGCGTTTAGGCCCGCCTCCGCTGTTCTCCGTTCCGGCGAGCCACTTATCGTGTGCTTCGTTCACGGAAGGCTGTAGGCCCTGCGTTTGCGAGGCTTGCCAGCCGCTATGCCTCGGCGGCCACGGCGTGCTCGAGCAGCAGTTCCAAAGGCACCAACTCTAGCGCGCTTTTGTGTGTGCCTTCGAGGTGGACCGGGCAGGCCGCGCCTTGTTCAGCAGCCTGCCGCCAGCTTGCAGCGCAGACGCACCATTGGTTCCCCTCGACGAGGCCTGGGAAGCCGTGCTGCGGTGCCGGTGTCATCAGATCGTTGCCTGAAACCCGAAGGAACTCCAGGAATCGAGTGGTTACTACTGCGCAAACTGTGTGCGAGCCGCGGTCCGCATCGCTTGTGTTGCAGCAACCGTCTCGGAACCAGCCGGTCAACGGCTCGTGGCTGCACGGGCGCAGCGGCCCCCCAAGCACATTTAGCGGCGGGTCCATTTGCTGATTCATAGGGTCTCCTCTGCGAGGATCTTGGTTCGACAGTTTTGCGGATACTGGACTGCGACGGCTCGCGAGCCCTGTGCGATGACATTGACGGGTGAGTCAGTGCCATCGCACGCAGCGGCAATCTTGAACGCCGCTGCTGGTTTCCAGTGCGGGACTATTAGTGCTCGATCGTGACGGAAATCATCTGAACGGGCTTCTTGGGTGTTCCCTGCCCGCTTCCGAATGACTCGATCGTCGTGATCGTCTCCATACCCTCTGTGATCTTTCCGAACACTGGGTGCTGCGAGGGCGTGGACCTGTCGAACCAATCCAAGAAGGCGTTATGCTTCGTGTTGATGAAGAACTGCGAGCCGCCGCTATTGGGGCCAGAGTTCGCCATGCTGAACGTACCAATCTCGTTGGAGAACTT
>JBLHWZ010000201.1:0-10389 GCA_047629415.1 Bradymonadia bacterium
GGTCTCCTGGTCTCTCATCTCGCCGACCAAGATGACGTCGGGGTCCTGCCGCAGAATCGAACGCAGCCCACTGGCGAACGTGAACCCCGCCCGAGGGTGCACCTGCCCCTGGGTAATGTTCGGCAGCTGGACCTCGATGGGATCCTCGAGTGTCACAACGTTGAGCCGGATCGTGTCGATCTCGGAAAGCAGCGCATAGAGAGTCGAGGTTTTTCCTGATCCTGTCGGCCCGGTCACCAATACGAGCCCGCCTGTTCGTTTCACCATCGAGCGCAGCATCGCGCTCTGTTGCTCGACGATGCCCAAGTCCTCCAGCGGCAGAAACGCGCTGCCAACAAGGAGACGGAGGACGACCTTCTCGCCGAGCGACGTTGGAAACGTGGAGACACGTAGGCTGAGGTCGCCGGCGCGGGTCAGCATCTTGAAGGTGCCGTCTTGAGGCTGGCGACGCTCAGCGATGTCCATCTTCGCCAGGACCTTTGCGCGGCTCGCGATCGGCGCCGCCAGAGCGGGAGCCAGCGGCCGCTGATCGTTCATCACGCCATCTATGCGATACCGAACGCGCAACCGATCCTGGCACGGCTCAAGATGAACGTCGGAGGCCCCAATCTGCGCCGCCTGTTGCACGATCTCATCGAGCGCGCGCGACGCCTCACTGTGGTCGGTCGCTGAGAGAGTCGAAATACTGGGATCGCGTGCCACGGAACTCCCCGTTCCTGGTGGATGTTGAGGCGTGACGATATCCAAGTCCACGCGCACTTTCCAGAACCAGGAGTCCCTTCTCCACCCGGCGGCCCCTCTGGCTTGATACGCCCTTCCCGTCTATCGTCCCCGCACCCTTCAGTCCGGCCGGCCGTGACACTCGATCTACGACGCCGAATATCGCACTCCATCGATGAGACCTCGAGTTTCTTCGCGAGGCATATTCACGTCCGACGAAACTCGCCAAGCTTCGCTGCACCCGATGTAGGCGCCTTCGCACTGCACGACATGCAGACCCTCTTTCCCGAGGGCACTCGTCCGACAGATGTGACGGTCAAGAAGCGCTGGAGGATGCCCGGCCTGCACTGCGTGGACCTCTCGTATGCGTCGCCCCACGAACCGCTTGCACCGCGGATTCGGCTTCTGCACCAAGCCGCGTACGAACCGAACGAGACCGTACATGTGAGGTGGGTCCGACACTCAGACGACAAGCCGCGGCCGACGATCATCTTCCTGCACAGCTGGATGGCGGGTGGAAGTGTCTTTGAGGAGACCGTGCTGCTTCCCAAGATGGCGCGTAAACTCGGCGTCAACATAGCTCGCCTGGAGCTCCCCTATCACGGCAAACGCCGCCCCCCCTGCTCCGCCTACAGCGGCGAGTACTTCTGGACCGCCGACCTCACGCGCACAGTCGAAGCGATCCGTCGCTCCGTCGCTGACGCCCGCGCACTCCTCCGCTTCCTCGAAGAAGAGACTGACGGAACGATCGGGGTCCTGGGGCAGAGCCTCGGCGGAATCGTCAGCCTAGCGCTCACCTGTGTCGAGACAGACCTCCAGTTCTCTATCCCAGTCGCCGCGCATCTCGACCTCGCCGGTGTCTTGCAGGATGCGACCCTGCTGCGTCCGATGGCCCAAGAACTCGCCGCCCAGGGATGGACCTCCGACGACGTAGATGCCTACATGCAGTCGATGGGATTGGTTGGGCGCGACCCCGCGATACACAAGGATCGCATCCTGCTGATCGCCGGCAAGTACGACCGTTTCCTCACCGCTGACCGGGTCCGGGCGCTCTGGCGGCTATGGGACAAGCCAGCAATTCACTGGTATCCAGGCGGCCATCTTGGGATCTTCACCCACATGAACGGGTACCTCCCGATCGTCCGGGACTTCTTGCGAGACCGTGGTTTGGACGGGTCCCGAGACAACGTGAAGGCCCACTCGCCGAGCGGCACGGCCGCCGCCTAGCCCCGCGTTTGTCGCTCAAGCGGCCCAGGGTCAATCGCTAGGAACGCCCTTTTCGAGCACAACGCCGCCGCGGTCCGCTTTGCGCCCCTCGGTGGCGCGTTTGGACTCGTACACACGCTTTCCTCTCTCCGTGACCTTTCCAACCGCCGGACCATCGACCACGGTCGGGGGTTCGTCATGGGAATGAGCCTCGAGCTCCGCGTTGTGGACTGCGAACGCCTTCTGCCACTCCTCGTATGTCATCGACACGTGGGTGGGATCTCCCTCCGAGTCCGTCAGGATTCGGTTAACGATCTCCTTCATCGGAACAAACACTGGTGCCAGTTCTGCCGGGTCGTACCCGTCGCCACGGTTGAAGAGACCACCGCATATCGGCCGCAGTTCGCAGGAGTTACATGCTTCCGCGTAGAGGTGGCCATGGTGCGTGATCCGTACCATCTGTTTGTCATCGAGGAAGTGCACGATCCGCTCTTCCATCTTCACGATATTGCGGGTCTCTGTGCTCGCCCACCCGTAGTCGGTCATGTAGCAGAGCGGCACCTTCTCGACCCGGAACGTCCGTCCGGAATCGTTGAGCAAGTCCAGTGACCGCTGCAGCGAAACCTCAAATTCCGCGAGACGTGGTGTGTAGAGTGTTTGGTTAACCTCGGCGCGACCCATCGACGGATCCAGACAATTCCAAACGTAGTGACGTATGAACGGATAGTGCTCGATGAAGTACGCAACCGTCTCATCGAGGTGGTCGGCGTTCTGTTTCGCGATGACACTGTTCATGTGAACATCGACACCGCAATCCGCCACGTTCTCGATCGCCCGATAGGCCCGCTCCAATGTGCCCGTGTTGCCGCCACGCAGAACCGTCTCTACTTCCGGCCTCGTCGAATAGATCGAAATGTGGACCGACTGCAGACCCGCCTCCGCCATCGCCTTCGCGAATTTCGGCTCGGCTAGTCGGTGGCCGTTCGTGATCATGCGAACGTGCAGGCCCTGTTCACGCGCGTACCGGCAGATCCCCGGCAACTCCGGATGCAGAGTCGGCTCCCCACCCGTCAGAATCACCCCGAAATAACCCCGCTGGACGAAGTCGTCGACGAGCAGCCGCATCGACGCCATGTCGTGAGTGTAGGGCGAGGTCGTGTTTGAGCAGAAACCGCAGAAGTGATTGCAGTGACGGACGACCTGAATGTAACCGATGTTGGCCACGAGACCGGGGAGGCGAGACTAATTTTTAATACGGTCTGTGGCGGAGCGACACAAGGCGTGAACCGTGACGCGCCCCACGGACGGCGAGAACCATCACCTCTGGGCCAATTCCGGCAAAGTCGGAATCACTGATAAGCGGCCAGCCAGCTCGAGCCGAGGGATACGGCCCAGCCTGGCTCGACCGAGTGTTCGCGGGGAAGCCCGACGGTTTCGTATCTAGCGAGGCCGCTATGCGGAGCGGCGCCGGCGAAGAGCGAAGAGCGCCATCCCGACCAGAGCGGTCCATGGACTCGGCCCATTCCCCGTTCCCGTCGAACATCCGGAATCAGGGTCCGAGCCATCTCCGCCTGTCTCTGGCAGACCAGCGTCACTGGTGGGCCGGGAGTCGACTGCGGTGTCGGTGCTTATGTCGGTGCTTGTGTCAGGGATCGTGTCTGGGATCGTATCAGGCTCGACGTCCTCGGTCGGCTCGACGTCCTCGGTCGGCTCAACGTCCACACCGATCTCTGCGTCCGCTCCAGTGTCGACATCAGGAGTTGGGCCGCCGTCCACGTCGCCACCACCGTCGGGTGCCGTATCGATCCCGACATCGGCGCCTGCGGGGCAGCCGGTGTCCGACTCACCATACGTTCCCGGGCATGCATCGCAGTCGTCGATGACACCATCGCTGTCGGCGTCGAACGCTTCACTGAAGTCAGTAGGGTCGAGTGGATCGCTCGGGAAATCTCCCAGCAGCTCGTCCCCGTCAGAGACGCAGTCGCCATCTGTGTCGCCAGTTCGCGGGTCCGTCTCACGGAAGCTGACTCGCCCATTAAAGTTCAGGTCTTCACCGAACTCGCAAACTTGGCCGGCAAGCTCCATCGGGTGGTCGGACCATCCGTCGCAGAGGCCGTCGCCGTCCGTGTCGGGTCTCAGCGGATCGGTCCCCGTCGCCGCCTCCAGCTGATCCTCTAGACCATCGTTGTCATCGTCGCGGTCACACAGATCGCCAGCCCCGTCGCCGTCATAGTCGGCTTGTGCGTTGTTCGCGTCGTTCGGGCAGTTATCCGCGTCGTTGAGGATTCCGTCCTCATCAAGATCGTCGTCGGCCGCGACGCACCCGTTACTACACCCGTCTGCGTCGTCACCGTTTCCGTCGTCGCACTCTTCGGCTCCGTCAGCGACTCCATCACCGCAGGTGGGGAATTGGCAGGTGGAGCGACACGAATCCGCAATGTCATCAGAATTGGACGAGCCGTCATCGCACTCCTCGCTCGTATCGAGGACGCCATCCCCGCAGCGGGCTGCCCGGCAATCAGCACGGCAAGCATCCGCTGCGTCGCCATTCGCTCCGCCTTCATCACACTCCTCGCCTGCGTCTCGAACCGCGTCTCCGCAGATCGCGCTGTAACAGTCCAAGCGGCAGGCATCCGGAAGGGAGTCCGAATTGGCCGCGCCGTCGTCGCAGTCTTCATCGCTGTCTCGCACCCCGTCTCCACAATCCGGAAACGCGCAGTCGCGGCGACAGGTGTCTGGGCTCGTGTCAGAGTTCGCGTCACCATCGTCGCAGGACTCACCAGGATCGAGGATGCCGTCTCCACAGATCGGGGCAGAGCAGTCGCGACGACAGGCGCCCGGAATTGTGTCGGAGTTGGCCAGACCGTCATCGCAGAACTCAGCGCTATCCAGCACTCCGTCGCCGCAGAACGGAGTGGAGCAATCGCGACGGCACGCGTCGGGAGTGCTGTCCGAATTCGCTGCACCCTCGTCACAGGATTCACCAGGATCGACCACGCTGTCTCCACAAGCGGCGATGACACAATCGAGTCGACACGCGCCAGCGTTCGTATTGGAATTGCCCGCACCGTCGTCACAGAGTTCAGCCTCATCGATGACGCCATCACCGCAGAACGGAGCCGAGCAGTCTAACCTGCAAGCGTCGGGCGTGCTGTCTGAGTTCCCGAAGCCATCGTCGCAAGACTCCCCACTGTCACTGGCACCATCACCGCAGAACGCTGCCACGCAATCCAGTCGGCAAGCGTCAGGCTCGATGTCGGAGTTCATCGCGCCAGCATCGCAGCTCTCATCCGAGTCGATGACCTCGTCCCCGCAGGTCGCGAGTGTGCAGTCCAAGCGGCAGGCGTCGGCGGTGACATCGGAGTTCAAGGCGCCATCATCACAGGACTCGCCAGGGTCGAGCAGACCATCGCCACACCCCGGAGTGATACAGACCGACGGCAGGCCATGGCCGTTCGAGCAGACATAATCCGGCTCCTCCGCGCACTCGGAACTGCACCCGTCACCGGAGACCCGGTTGCCATCGTCGCAGGTATCTCCCCAAGTCACGATACCATCCCCACAGTGCTCGATTACAACGTTCGAGTAAGTGATCTGCGTGAGGTAATCGTTGCTCTTAGAGCACACGCCAATGCCAATATAGCCCGCGGTCGGCAGCGCCACGACTGTGCCTTCAACCGGTCCGTGGACGCTCCACGTGACTCCGTCCAGCGAGTACTCCTGGGTGAATGTGTCACCCTCGCGAGTCAGCCTCGCCCAGAGCGGCTCGCCAACGCCCGAGTGGAGCTGAGAGAAGGTGATGTCGGTGTGCGAGTCGCCGTCGTTCTCCCGGAGGTAGAGGTAGTCGAACCCCGAATAGTTCAGCGATTGGGTGAACATCGCAGCTGCGTCGCCGAGCCCAGTCCGGAACTGTGCGAACGCTTTCCCCCAAAAGTGCAGGTACCCGTAGTACCCGTCCACGCGGAAACTCAGTCGGAAGTCGCCATCGACCGGGTAGTTCGCGAAGTGGAAGCTGTCCTGGTTGAAGTAGATATCCGTGCCAGTCCCGTTGATCACAAACGAGTCGCCGCCTGGAGCATCATAGGCCCAGGTCGAACCTGGCAACTCGGTACTAACTGCCCCGATGTCCTGACTGCTCCAACCCGGTGGAAGGAGCGCCGTCATAGCGGCACCATCTAGTGTATCGAACTCGTAGACCGTGCTGAAGACGTTGTCCCCCGACGGCGAAACAGCCTCCACCGTGAACTCATGACGATCACCCGCCATCATGCGGTCAAGGAACACCGTGTGCTCAGTCGCATAGACGCGATTGTTCACCGTCTTGGTCCAGCCGTTTAGGTCGTATTCGATGAACACCTCGCCGGGCGAACCCAGCGTGATGATCAGCTCAGCGCTGTGCTTAGTGATCGATCCGTATTCAACTGAGAGGATCGGCGGACCCGCACCCTTTGGTGCCCCACCCTTCAGCGCCGAATAATCGAGGCTCTTATCGCAGCCGAATAGGCTGAGGAGGAGCAGGCCGATGGCGAAGAAGCGCATGGTGGGTCTTATACGGGGAGTCCGTGGCGGGCGGACGAATTACTCGTATGCGAATAGCGCACTAGTCGTGTGCGTTCGAGTTCGAAGCGAAGGATACCCACGCTTTCCTTCGGTACACTAGGCAAGAACCCAACCAGTTCAAGCCAATTCACAGCCAATGCGGGAAGCGTCGGCGAGACTCCGACTAATCGTCCAAGGACCGGAAACCCGCGGTATGAGCCACTGGGTACACGTTTCGATCCCGGGCATCGTAGAAGGTTAGCATCTCGGCAAGAAGGCCAAACGTAAAGAATTGACCAGATACTAGAATCAGCAACATGCCCAAGAAAAGCAGCGGACGCTGCCCGATCGGACTCCCGAGAAACCACAGCGCTGTCAGGTAGAGCAGGATGGCGAATCCGGAGGTACCCATCGTCAGGCCTAAACCACCGATGAGGTGTAGCGGCCTGCGTCGATACCGTGTCAGAAACAGGATTGTGAGCAGGTCGAGGAAGCCGCGAATAAAGCGCGCGTAGGCGTACTTGGAATGGCCATGCACACGCGGGCGGTGGTGCACTTTCGCTTCCGTCACCGTGAAGCCCGCGCCATGAGCCATTACCGGCACGTAGCGATGCATCTCACCGTAGAGACTCACCTCCGCCACAACCTCGGCGCGATACGCTTTGAACCCGCAGTTCATGTCGTGCAGATCGAGACCAGAACCGACGCGGGTCGCCCAGTTATAGAGCTTAGAAGGAAGGCGTTTTCCGAGCGGGTCTCGGCGCGGGTACTTCCAGCCGCTAACGAGATCTGAGCTGCCCTCGATGATGGGACCGATCAGATCGGGGATGCACGCAGGATCATCCTGCAGGTCGGCGTCCATCGTCACGATGATCTCGCCGGTCGCGTATTCGAAACCAGTCGACAGTGCCGCGGCTTTTCCGAAATTCCGCCTGAGATGCACGATTCGGAAACGCGGATCGACCTCGGACAGCTCAAGCTGTTTCGCCCGTGAGCCATCGTTCGACCCGTCGTCCACGATCACGACCTCCCAATCATGGGGGCCCGACTCCATCGCCACACGGATTTGATCGGCGAGCTCCTCAAGCGATTCAGCCTCGTTAAAGCAGGCGATCACTAGCGAAATTCGCCAGCATTTCTCGGGCTCAACGGATGTTGTCCGCTCGATGTCTTGCGACGCAAATTCTACGCCGGCAGCAGCCATACTCATAGGCGGGTACTGGATGCGGGACCACTTGGAGTTCTCCCGTGCCGAATGAGGGCCACTCCCACAAAGACACCCTCCCAAACGCGTTCTACTGCGTCAGGGGACTCGGCGGATTCCTGGCTTGGGATAGCGATCAAACGGTTGCTCTCATCGGGGGCTACACTTCTACCATACTCCCCCGCCTCCCTGGAATTGAAGGGAACAGAGGGGCTCGTGGTCCTTGAGTCCAAAAACGACAAAACGCCCTCGAGAGGGCGTCGTCGTCTTGGTTTGGAGTGCGGCTTAGAGCGCGCAGACCCAGACCTGAACGGGAACTTCAACGTCAGCGTGAAGCTTCACCGGGACGGTGTAGATGCCGAGGGTCTTGAAGGGCTCCTTCATGACAATCCGGCGTCGGTCGACGTCGTGCCCGAGCGCTGCAAGTGCAGCCTCAATGTCACGGCTGGTCACCGAACCGTAGAGTCGATCGTCCTCACCATTCTTCTTGGCGATGGTGATCGAGATGTCTCCAAGCTTTTCGGCCTTCTCAAGCGCGGATGCGCGAAGCGCTTCACGCTTGCCTTCGACCTGGCGCAGTACGTGTTCGAACTGCTTCTTGCTTGAGCGAGTGGCGAGGACCGCGAGGCCCTTCGGGATCAGGTAGTTGCGGCCGTATCCGGCCTTCACATCCACCACGTCCCCCATGTTCCCGAGGTGGGGAACGTCTTCAGTCAGAATCACTTCCATGATTGGCTCCTATTGCGCGGCGAACCGCGTCGGGGGTGGGTTATTCGGCGTCCGGTACAGCGTCCGGCACAGCGTCCGGCGCAGGCGCGTTCGCAGCGTCCGACACAGCGGCTGCCGCAGCGGCCGACGCAGCGTTGTCGTCAAGTCGAATCGTAAGAAACTTGATGACCGGGTCGGTGATGCGAAGGATTCGCTCGAGCTCGGTAATGCAGGTCGCCGGGGCGGTGAAGCGAGTGTGCACGTAGTATCCGAAGTTTTGCTTCTGGATAAGGTACGCCAACTCACGACGACCCCAGTCGTCGACCTTGGTAATACTACCACCGAACTGTTCCTCGATGATCGACTTGACGCGCTCCTTTACAACGGTGCGCTCTGCCTCGTCGGCCTCGGGGGTCAGAATAATAGTTATCTCGTAATTCCGCGGTGCGGTCATCTTGTCTCCTTACGGGTTTGCCCGCGATGGCGAGCAAGGAGCGGCGGTAAAGCCGGTTGGGGGTGGATTCGTTAGGCGGTTCGAGACCGCCTATCAAGCTATTCAGTGTCGAAATGTCCCGCGCCGTCGAAACGGCACCGGGGTCCACTCGTTACTCGTCGTCGCCAGTTGCTTCTTCGGCGACCACTGCAGCCTCGTCGACAACCTCAGCAGCCGCATCGGCAACCTCAGCGGTGACTTCTTCGACCTGCTCCATAACGTCAGCCATCGCCATGCCGTCAAAGGCGATGAGCGGAGCGATAACGAGGGCAACAACCGACATCAGCTTGACGAGGATGTTGAGCGACGGGCCAGCGGTGTCCTTGAACGGATCGCCAACGGTGTCGCCGGTAACGGCAGCGTTGTGAGCATCCGAGCCCTTCTCGTGGACGGTGCCGTCTTCCATCTTGTAGCCGCCGCCCTCGAAGGACTTCTTAGCGTTGTCCCAGGCGCCGCCTGCGTTCGACATGAAGATTGCCATCAGGACACCACAAACCGTGACGCCTGCGAGCAGACCGCCAAGAGCGTGTGGGCCCATCGCGAAGCCGATGACTACCGGCGTGAGCACTCCAAGGAGGCCAGGCTTGATCATCTCGCGGAGGGCAGCCTTCGTCGAGATATCAACACACTTCGCGGGGTCCGAGTCTGCCGTTCCTTCAAGAAGGCCCGGGATCTCGCGGAACTGACGACGAACTTCCTCGATCATGTCCATCGCGGAGCGGCCAACAGCGTTCATCGCCATCGAGCTGAACAAGAACGGAAGCATGCCGCCGATGAAGAGCGCGGCCATAACCTTGGGCTGAGCAACGTCGATCGTCGAGATGTTCGCCTGCTGCATGTAAGCAGCGAAGAGCGCGAGAGCCGTCATAGCCGCCGAAGCGATTGCGAAGCCCTTACCAATAGCGGCGGTGGTGTTACCAACTGCGTCCAGCTTGTCCGTTCGCTCGCGAACTTCCGGAGCCTGGTGCGACATCTCAGCGATACCGCCAGCGTTGTCAGCGATCGGACCGTAGGCGTCGACTGCGAGCTGGATGCCCGTGGTGGAGAGCATGCCGAGTGCGGCAAGAGCAACACCGTAGAGACCAGCGAAGTGGTTTGCGGCGAGAACGCCACCAGCAATGAGCAGAATCGGAATCGCGGTCGACTCCATACCTACGGCAAGGCCAGTGATGATGTTCGTAGCCGAACCCGTCTTGGACTGCTCAGCGATCATCATGACCGGCTTCTTGCCCATCGAGCAGTAGTACGCGGTGACGAGGCCGACGAGCACGCCGGTGACAAGACCAACAACGTTAGCGAGCCAGACGTCCGTCGCCGAGATAACACCGTCAGCGGTGGCCCATGCGATGTTGTTCTCGGGCCAGAAGAAGCCGATGATGAAGTACGTTACGATACCCATAAGACCGGCTGCGCCGAACGCACCTGCGTCCAAAGCGTGCTGCAAGTTGCCGCCTTCCTTCGTCTTCACCAAGAAGGTTCCAAGGATGGACGCGATGATGCCAGCGGCTGCGATGACCAG
>JBLHWZ010000202.1:0-10306 GCA_047629415.1 Bradymonadia bacterium
GCGGTTTGCACTGAGGGCTCTGACCTCGTTCTGCGCGACGCCAACGGCGCGCATGTCCCAGTTCAGGGGCCGCGGTGGCGAGCGGTTGATGAGCTCTTCGCGAGCGAAGCCAAAGGGGTGTCGGGCCTCGGTTGGCTCGGCTACGTCGCATACGAGGCCGCTCCGCTCTTCGACGCCGCGTTCCCATCCTACGAGCATGACCTGCCATTTCCGGTGTTGAGGTTTGATCGAGTTCGCGCCGCGGTGATCCAAGATGAGACCGGGTCGCGTCTCCTGGCCTCCGGGCAAAGCCCAGCGGAGGCCAAGAGGCGGCTCGACAGGTGGTGGGCTCGTTTTCGAGAGTCCTCAGGGGTTCCTCAAACCACGCCGCTTCGTCCACTCGAGGCAGCCGACGGTGAGTTGCATCGGCGAAACGTAGCCGAGCTACGCGAGCACATCGCCAATGGGAGGGTCTATCAAGCCTGCTACACATTCCCGCTACGCTTCGAACGACCGGAGTCGCTAGCGCCAGCTTATCTGGCCTTACGACGCGCAAGCCCTGGGGATTTCGGAGCCTACCTGAGCTTCAACGACCTCGAGGTCGCTTCGTCGAGTCCCGAGCGATTCGTCAGCATCCGTGGACGCCAGATCGAGTGCCGTCCGATGAAAGGTACTCGGCCTCGACTCGGCAATGTCCTAGAAGATGCGTCCATCGCCGCCGAGCTGGCCGCCAGCGAGAAGGACCGCGCGGAGAACGTCATGATCGTCGACCTGATGCGTAACGACATCGGCCGCGTCTGTGAGGTTGGCTCTGTCTCCGTACCCTCACTCTTTGACGTAGAGACCTACGCCACGGTTCACCAGATGACCTCTACGGTCACCGGTCAGCTGCGAGAGGCGGTTGGTCCGTTCCAAGTTCTTGAGGCGGCGTTCCCCCCAGGTTCGATGACCGGGGCCCCGAAGGTGGCGGCGTGCCAGCTCCTGCGAAATCTCGAGGTGGCGCCGCGTGGCCTCTATTCTGGCACGATCGGCTGGCTCGGCTACGACGGACATGCTGAGTTCAGTGTAGTGATTCGCACGTTGCAGGCTTGGCAGGACCTCGCGCGCTGGGATGTCGGTGGCGGAATCGTCTGGGATTCGACACCGGAGGGCGAGTGGGCCGAAGCGCTGCATAAGGCGGAAGCTCTACGCGAAGCCGGATTGCTCCCCCGAACCTAGCGGCTGCAGAACGAAAGCTCAGGGGAACACAGTCGATAGGTATTTCCGATACATCGGCAAAGAATCGCAGCCGTTTCCAGTTGAACCCTCGAACTCCCGCCCTACAGCTGGCGTTGAACTTATACCAATTCAACGCGGCAACGCGGTGGTGCCCCGGTCCCCGATGGAATCCTGCGAACAAACGCCGGACCTCTCTCCCTTCGTGGTCACACTTCTTGGCGCTGGCGCACTGGCCTTCTCCGGCACCACCGTCTGATTCGACCGAGTAGCATCGGCTATCCACGAACACTGTGAACACTGTGAACACTGTGAACACTGTGAACACTGTGAACACTGTGAACACTGTGAACACTGTGAACACTGTGAACACTGTGAACACTGTGAACACTGTGAACACTGTGGGCCGCAGACACCCCAGAACATCGCTAGCTCTTTCGGCCAAAACGCCGTGATGTTCGAGATTGCTCCTAGTTCTTCGGCAATGAGACTCTGCAACATGCACTCGCACTCCGCGGCGGAACACCAAGGCCCCGGGTTCAATCTCCCGGCGCCCTCGATGGATCACGGTGGGTTCATCTGCAACGGCACCGCGGATCTGACTGCCGCGGAGTTGATGCCGCTGGACGGCGCATTCGAAGGTGCTGAGCCGGGCAAGACGATCGAGATGCATTGGGTCTACACCTCGTGTGATGCAGCGCCAGGAGAAGGACTTGGGGCTTGTGTGACTGAAGGATGTGAGAACCCCGTTCTCCGGCTGCAATCGCAGGTCTTCCTCGTTGTGAACGACGAGAGCGCACCTGACTTCCAAGACTACGCATATGGTGATCCAGACTGCGGCACGCACCAGTCGCACATGCTGCCTGTGGGTACTGGTAAGCCGGTCATCTGCCGCGGCTCAACAACGGGCCCCAGCTACGACGAGATGACCTGTTCACCTCTTGAGGTAACGTGGAGTGTTCGCCCGGACTGCAAGCGGTTGAGCGCTCAGTCGCTGGCGATGTAGGGCGAGGCCAACCCGTTCAACGAAGACCACTCCCAGGGACTTCGTGCGCTAGTGGTCCACCCCGCGCTTCTCAGCACCATCGAGTAGGTGCCCTAGGTCGGTTTTTCCACCGGCACGCTGCTTCCGAGCGGGCCGCATGGCCCGCCCGCGTCGTTGTGAGCCGGCAAGAGCGAGCAGATAAAAGTGAAGAGGCCCCCCGCGATCGCCGGTATTGGGTTTATGCTTGGCCCGACCTCGTAAACGAGGTGGGTTCTCGTGCCGACCCTTTAGGCTTCTCGCTACGGGGCGAGCTTGCTCACCAGGCCGAGTCACAAGGTCCCGATAAAACGGTATAGGCGGGCACTTTAGCACGGTTCCGCACGTACGCCGCAGCAGGAACCTCTTCAAGGAAGAGTGTAGTGCATCTAGTCGCAGACGGGAAGCCGTCGTTGCAGGAATTCGCACATGTTTTTGACTACGCGGTCCGGGAATTCGAGCACCACAGCGTGCGTACAACCAGTGAATACGCGCATCTCCGAGTTCGGAATCTGTGCGAGCATTTCAGTCCCCCGACGCACCGGCGTCAGGACGTCGGAGTCTCCGTGAAGAATCAAGACCGGCACATCGATCTCTTTTAGCCACGCTGCCGCGCTGTGCTCGTGCAGGCGCTCGACGATCCGCCAGTAGATCGCTGGGTCCGAGCTGAGCAGCAGCGATGCGTGCTTCAGCGTGACCGCTGAGTTGCGGCCAACGAGATTAAGCTTGCGCGCGAGCCGCTCGACGCTGCGACTACGAACAACACGGCTGAGCGCGTTCGCGACATCACCGCCGCTCTTCTGCATGAGCCGGACCCCGGCGAGCGCAAGCTTTGACGCACCTGGGACGAACTCTACCGAGTCCAGCAATCGCCCATCCACACCGGACGCGAAAACCATGGCACGGACGCGCTCGGGGTGCTGTCGGTACGCCTCCAACGCGACCTGCACGCCCATGCTCCATCCAAAGAGGATCGCTTCGTCCACACCCGCGTGATCCATCACGCGAAAGAGATCGTCGGCGTGGGTTGGAACGTCGAGTGAGTGATTGTCTGGAGGACGCCCACTCTCGAAGAGCCCACGGTAATCGTGGCAGAGCACCCGATACTCGGGGACCAAACCGCCGAACACCTCAGCAAACGTACGATAGGTCCCGCCCAGGCCATTGCAGAACATCACCGGTGGCTGACTCGTCTCCCCGATCGCCTTGTAGACCAGCGTAGTACCGTCGGGAGTCTGCATGACGTGTGAGGCAGTCGGTGCCGGATGCACCTGCGCGAGCACAACCGGGTCGACGCCCGTCGATGGGTCCTGTGCTAGGAACTCATGCTGTAGCGCCCACCGCTGGTCTTCGCTGCGGAGCTCCTTGTTGGAAGGTGCGTCGCCAGCGCGGCTCATTCCGCTTCTTCCTCATCGCCGGCACCACCGCGCGCCTCTTCGATCTGTTCCCGTCGGAGCCGGAAGAAGACGTTGGTGTTCACGCCCGCGCGAATGAGCACGTGCTTCGTCTCCGACATGATCTCTTCCTCGTCGTACCAAATCTGTACCTCGTGGCGGCCCGGCTCGAGGGGAATTCGGCGGGCCGGGGTTCGCTCCCCGGTGTCCGTACCGTCGACGTGCACGATACCTCGAGGCGAACTTGAGACGCCGAGGTACCCAGTTTCCTCGTCCTCCTCGTCGTCATCATCGGTTGGTGCCGCACGCGCAGGTCTGGAGTTTCCGATAGGCGCTGCCGGGGCCGCACCCATATTCTCAATGTCGACTACGAGGATCCGGGTCTCCCCCTCATCGAGCCGCATTCGGAACGTTCGACGCTGCTCTGGGCTGGTAGAGACGACGACCTCAAGTCGCATGTCAGCAGGAAGAAGTACCCCTTCCATGTCGCCATAAACCCACTCGTACGGATACGAGACCCCGTTGATCTGCACCTCGGTCGAGTCGAAGTTGGTGATGATCACCAATCTCCCGTACTCGCGCTCTTCCTCTTCTTCGGACGGGTCGTCCGCCATCACAGGGAAGGCGAAGAGCAGAGCGAATAGGGCTGTGAGAAGTCGTGTCATTTATGGTCTCCAACTAGGCGCAACCACTACCGACGAGGGTTCATTCGCGCAAGCTGCAACAAAGGCTTCGACGGCTGAGAAGACGGCGCGCACCCAGCATGGCGAGCGGCCTAACCCGTGCTATAGAGCGCGCCCATGAAATACTCTCTCCTACCGTTGTTACTTCTCGCTGCTTGCCGTCCCACCCCGGCGGACACGGCCCCGGAGGCTGGGCCTCTCCCGACGTTTCCGACGCTACCGGCTCCTCCACAAGAGCCCCGTACCGAGCTACCCGAGTACGAGACCCTAACCGCTACAATGACCGTGGACGGCGCGCTGGACGATTGGGCAGAGATTCCCTGGGCAGGTGCCCTCGTTGGAGCAGGAGACGGCTCAGCCGCTCCGGACAGCCCCGTCGCTGGGTCATTCAAAGCAGCCTGGGACGCCGAAAACCTCTATCTCGCCGTTGCCGTAGCCGACGAAAACGCAAGTTCGCCGCTTGAGCGTGACGCGATCGATCCGCACGTATGGGAAGCCGCCTCCGGCATCGAACTGATGCTGCAGCCGGGCGATCCGGACGATAACTCGCACTACTACGAAGTGCAGGTCTGCACCGCCGAGGCAGTGTGGGACACGCACTTCGATGACTACAATCGCCCGATCACCGGCGAGGGGGCGGAGCGCGAGTTTGGGCACCAATCGTGGGACTCTGCGCTCGTTCGAGAGACGACGGTCTTCCCAGGCGAAGGCTATGTCGTCGAGATGGCCCTCCCCTGGTCGTCAATCGACTCGCCGAACGCCGAGAGCCCGCCTACCGCGGGTGCCGTTTGGCGAGCGAACATCTATTCGTTTCGCGACGGCCAGCGCCACGCCCTCGCGTGGTCGCCGCTGCTCGGACAGGGCAACTTCCACCGCAGCGCACGGTTCGGTCAACTTCTGTTCCAATAGCGCCCGCCAAAAACGAGCAGAGGCCGCCAGCTCACGCTGACAGCCCGCTCGGCGTGAGCCCTAAAGCCTGCGACGCCGACGTCCGACCACCAAGCCCAGAAGGCCGAGGAGGCCGAACCCGAGTCCACCGCGGCTGTCCGCGGAGGTGCACCCGCCGCCGTCAACCTGCTGCGGCGCAAAGAAGGTCTCAGCGACCTGCGCGTTACGCTCAGCAAGCGCGACGTTGATCGACTCGCTGTTGTCCTGAATGACGCGCGGCTGGCCGCTCTCACCGACGGCGGCAAACGAGTCCGCTGCAGGCATCGCGTCGATGTCGTCACGAGGAACGTCCCAGCCGGTGATGATCTCGCGACCGTCCTCAAGACGAATTCGGATGGGCGAGGAGTAGTAGTCACCGCCATCGCCGCAATCGACGATGACGTCAGCCTGGTGAACGTTCGAGAAGTCCTCGAGGTCCGGGTTGAACGCGAAGATCGGGTCGAGGGTCATCTCCTCAGCCGAGAGCGTCGTGTACATTCGCGTGACGACCGGATGGGCAGCAAAGAGCTCGTCGGCGTGCTCGAGGGGCACAACGATGGTGGCCCACAGCTCGTCCGCGAACGCGATGGCGTCGAAGACGAAGTCGGGGTCCATCTCATAACAGGTCATGCAGTTGTAGAAGGACTGCTCGTCGACTCCCTCCGGCACCGGGATATGATTTCGAAACACGTCGAGGAGCATCGGGTCGCCGAAGAAGCCCTGGCCCATCAGGGCATCCGTGAGGCTCTCAAGCGACGCGCCAGCGATCGCATCGTAATCGTATCCCGCTGCTGGAATGAACATGCCGTCCATGATGTCGGTCGAGCCGGCGAACTCGGTGCGGAAGCCGTGGCCGCCAGCCTCATCCATCGCCTCTGTGACGAGCGAGTTGTAGTTCGATCCCCAGTTGATCCAGTCGACGCGTGCGTAGTTGACCTCAACCTTGAGGTAGTTCTCAGGAACTGCCTGGTAGTCGCCGAGCACGTAAGCGGTGACGCCCATATCGGGCTGCGTCGCGACCGCGGTGAGCTGAATCGGGATCATAGGCTTCGAGCCCCGGTAGGTCAGCGTGATCGGCTGCAAGTCACCTGAGTCGCGGTCCGACTGGAGCTTGAAGGCGACGAAGTGAACGTCGCCACCCATGAGCACGTAAGGCTCAATGAAGGGAATGATGTCGTCCGGGAGATCGTAGTCGTTGTCCTGGAGCCAATCGATGAGGACGTCAGCGTTCGTCGCTTGCAGCGTAACGGTATCGTACGGTCCAACGGATTCGGACGCGACGACGGTTACGCTCTCCTCGTCGAGCTCGCCACCAGCGGTCGGCGCACCAGCGCTGTCTGCCTCGAAGCCGATATCGTCATCGCCCCATGAGCAGATTCCCTGCGTTTGCCAATTGGGAACGAATCGAGGCGAGAGGGTCTGTTGAAGGCGCGCAAAGATCGCGGCGCTCGAGAGCCCAATCTCGGGTTCGGACGGAACCGGTACAATCCACGCGAACTCCTCAGACGGCCCTTCATAGTTAATGAGGACGTGCGTCTCGGTCGTGTTCGCCTCGGCGTCGACCGCAAAGATGATGTGCTCGCCGGTCTGATCGACCGGAGCGCTGCTGTTACAGAAGAAGCCGCCACAGGCGCTAGCGGCCATTGGGGCTCCGATCGTAGTCGCTGCAGCGGCAGCGGCGATTCCAAACTGAAGGGTGCGACGCATGGGGGCTCTTGGGCTTGGCCAGCCTCAGTTTTCTGAGCGGTCTGGCGCGGTTGGTGCGGAAATTCCTGAGACGGAGGCATGATTCAGGCCGCAATCTCGTGATTCGTCCCATGGGTCTGCAACCGGTATGCCAAGACCTCGTCTGTCAGATCGTCGGGTCCGCCAAACGTCTCTTCAGATCGTCGGGGCCCAAAAACGTCCCGATGGACTAGACGTACGGATACGGTCGGGTCGGCACAGGCCGCCCGGTCCGCATTCCCACGCAATCCGCTCTACTTCTCCGCTGGCGGGGGAGCGTTCTTTCCGCTGGGCTCAACGCCGGCGGTGATCGTACGGCCCTCTTCTTGAGGCCGCTGCGAGATCGTCGAAACATCCGAGAGGCTTTCGAGGATCGTGGCTAACTTGATGAACCAAAGGTCCTTGTGTGCGTGCTCACGACCGCGAAGACGCATCACGAACTTCACGCGATCGCCCTTGGCGAGGAATTCACGTGCGCGCCGCGTCTTGGTCTCGATGTCATGCGTATCTGTCTTCGGACGCATGGTGATGGTCTTGAGTTCGACCTTCGAGACCTTCGAGCCCGACTGCTTCTTAGACTGCTCGTACTTGTACTTGCCGTAGTCCATGATTCGGCAGACGGGAGGCTTCGCAGTGGAAGCGACCTCGACAAGGTCTAGACCTGCTTCCTCGGCGACGTCACGTGCGTCGTCGGGAGTCATGATGCCCAGCTGCTCTCCCTCGGCCCCGATCACGCGGATCTGTGGGACTCGGATGGCCTTGTTTACTCGGTGCTGTGCTTTGGCCGGTGTCCGGTCAAATCGCTTAATTCGCCTCAACTCTTCTCCAGTTCTGATTCAGGAATGGCGGTGGGTGGCAGTGTAAACGCGGCGCACCAACTCGTCCATTACGGGCGTAGGGATGCTGGTGGTTATCGATTTGACCATGGTCCGTCAACGCGAATCGGCCGTTCCTCGACTGCGCTTGTCGCTGAGAGTATTCTGCTGAGGATGATCTCTGCACGAAAAGGACGCGACTCGCAGGCTCCGCCGCCCCCCTCGGCTGAACACGTTCGAATGCCACGGTTTGCGCCGTTTTCCGGGTTCCTGACCCACGCATGCTTCGCAGCGCTGGCGCTGCTGATGTGGGGTTGCGGCGAAGAAGCAGCCGATCGCGCCCTGGAAGAGGACGCCGTCGAGATAGACGAGAATCGGCCAGCGGCCGCTCCGGTGGAGATGACAGACATCCGCCCTCCGAGCTTCGCAGGTGTCGGTGAGGTCGCGCTGGTCGGACTCGATCTTTTCCGCGTCTCCTGGACCGCCGCGACCGACGACACCTCCGATCCTTCGCAGATCGTCTACAGAATTTATCACATCGTCGAGCCCTATGAAGAGCTGGACGAGGAGACGACCTCGCTCTTCACGACGGAGCCCGGCGCCAGCTCGGCGACCTTGGCCCATGACTCAGCGCCGGGCCGGTTCTATGTCCGCGCAGTTGACCAGGCCGGGAACATCTCACCGGTCGCGGCCGGGCTGCTCCAGCGACAGAGCCGTCCATTGCTTAGGGCGGGCGACGGCACGCTGGCGGCGAAGATCACTCAGTGTGCCGACCTAGCGCCGGGCCGTGCTCTCTGCGTCGGCGAGAACGGATTCATCGCTCGATGGGAGTTCGACCACTGGGAACCGCTCGATTTGGGTGGCATTGTGGCCACGCTTCGAATCGCCTCGACGCCCGACGATCTCTTTGTGTTCACCGAGCTCGGCCATCTGTTCTTCTTCGACGATGCAGGTGAGCCTCAGCTCGTCGACGTGACGTTCCCGCGGCGACAACCCGAGTTCCCCTTCCGCCAGTTCACCGCCGACCACCTAGGATTGCGCTACTGGCTCGACGCCGAAGGACGAGTGTTCGTCGGGGCCGGTCGCGAGTTCGTGCCAATGTCACGACCGCTCGCGCTACCCGGGGTCGAGTGCCGGCGACTGCAGGGACTGACGTTCTCACCGGTGGCCGCATTTGCCGCCTGCGTCGAGGGAATCGCTTATAGCGCCAACCCTCTCCAGACGCGTTTCACCTGGCTCTCTCTCACACCCAACGCCGACTTCGAGGTCGAAACTGGGTTCCGGGGAGTCTTGGCTGAGAACGACACAGAGGGCCTGCTCTACGATGAAACCGGTATCCGACGGGTCGGCGTTGGCGGGTGGACTCCCATTCTCCTCGTCGATTGGAACGTGCAGGGAGTGCATCCTATGGATGTGCCGGAGGATCCGCCGCCGATCTCCTACGTCTCGCAGGTCTTCCGCCAACGTGGGGTACTGCGCGCTGCGACGGATCTTGGGCTCATAGAGTACGTCGGCGCAGCCTGGGAGCTTGTCGATAATACGGACGGTGAGTTGGCAGGAGTCGTGACAGCGACGGACCAGGACCAATCTGCTGGGGATACGCTCATTTATTCGGACGGCGCTGTCGGTCGCCTTCGTAGTGGACGTCGAAACTGGCTCATCGAGCAACACCTTCAGGGGTTCGACTCGGGCTGGAAGGGGTTCGGAGAACAAGTCTACGGCGTTCGGAGCGGGCGGCGTCCGGGAGTCTATGAGTATGTTGATGGCGAGTGGGAGCGGGCGTTCGACTCGCTTCCCGACGGCGTGGTCGGGACTGCAGGCGGCGGCAACCAGCTCTTCGCCATCGGCAGTGGCGCGCAGGGGGACGGGATGATCTGGGAGGCAGGTCCCGGTAGTTGGAGTCGAGCCGACTGGCTTTTCGAGCCCGCTCCGGAACCAGTAGAAGAGGAAGAAGCAATCGACATTGAAGACGGTGGATTCGTCTTCGACGTTGCACAACCTCCGCCCCCCCTCTCTGGCGTCGAGCTCGACCGAGCCATGGACGGGGTCACAGAGCCGACTCCCTTTGTTCACCTCGACGTCGCAAGTGACGGCCGAGCCGTCGCCGTAACCACGAACCAAGTCTGGTGGCGCATGAATGACGGTTGGCGCCTTGTCCACCAGTCGCAATCGACCATACTCGCCGGATTCGTCGATGCAGGTGAGAGCTGGGTGATCATCACCGAAGCAGGCAACCTCCGATGCTGGCGCGACCAGTGCGAAGACGAGGGTGTGCCCCAGGTTGAAGGGGGTCCCGACTCCGTGACCCGCACGTTAGTCGACGCGGGTCGCTGGCTGGTCGTAGACGCCGACGGCCGAATGCACAGGTTCGTTCCGGCAGCAGGTGATGCACCCACAGGATCGACCGAACCCTCCTTCGAAACTCCGGTGGGCGCGTGGGAGCTAGCTGGTTCGCTCGGACGATACCGCGACAATGTGGCCTCGTATCACCGTTCGGGCGAGATCGAGGTTCTCCTCACCGATGCGGGTGAAATCTTCGAGAAAGTG
>JBLHWZ010000203.1:0-10266 GCA_047629415.1 Bradymonadia bacterium
CACCGCGCTCCTCGAGATCGCGGTCTCCCAAGGCACCACGAACGCAATTCGGCAACAGCTGAACCGCGTCATGGAGGTCTACACGGCTTCCACGGAGCTTCGGGTCGCGTTCTCGAACCCCACGCTTACGGTTGCTGATCGTAGCGCGATCGTGAAGGGGCTAGTTGTCCCACTCGGGCTCGCCCGCACGACTCAGAACTTCCTCTTGGTCTTGGCCGAGAAAGGACGCCTCGTGGCGCTGCCGGACATCGCAAAGATGTTCAATAAGCTCGCCGATGAGAAGATGGGCGTTGTCCGCGCCGAGGTTGTCTCGAGCGTCTCCGTGACCGACGGACAGCTGACCCGCCTGAAGGCTTCGCTTGCGCAGCTGACCGGCAAGACAATTCAGATTGAGACCCGCGTTGACGAGGCCCTTATCGGTGGCCTCCAGATTCACGTCGACGGCAAGGTCTACGATACTTCAATTGCGACGCAGCTTCAGAAGCTGCGCGAATCAATTCTTTCTAGCCTCTAACCAAGCGACGACTCGGCGCGAAAGCGCACAGCGAGGAGATTATGGATATCAACGTCGAAGAGATCAGCCGCATCATCCGGTCCCAGATCGAGAACTACGACCAAAAGGTCGAAGTCTCGGAGACCGGCTCTGTTATCTCAGTAGGCGACGGCATTGCCCGCGTTTACGGCCTTGAAAAGGCTATGGCCGGCGAACTCCTTGAGTTCCCCGGTGAGGTTTTCGGAATGGTCCTCAACCTCGAGGCAGACAACGTCGGTGCCGCGATTCTCGGCAGCGGCACTTCCATTAAGGAAGGCGACCCGGTGAAGCGTACCGGTCGTATCGTCGAGGTCCCGGTTGGAAAGGGCTTGGTCGGCCGCGTTGTAAACGCGCTCGGTCAGCCGATCGATGGCAAGGGCCCGATCGAGACCGACACGTATCAGCGTGTTGAAGTGAAGGCGCCGGGTATCATCCAGCGTAAGTCGGTTCACGAGCCGATGCAGACCGGCCTGAAGGCGATCGACTCGCTCGTTCCCATTGGCCGTGGCCAGCGTGAGCTGATCATCGGTGACCGTCAGACGGGTAAGACCGCTGTCGCCATCGACACGATCATCAACCAGCAGAACGAGAACACGAAAGAGAACCCGTGCTACTGCATCTACGTCGCTATCGGCCAGAAGCAGTCTACGGTTGCTCAGGTTGTCGACAAGCTCCGTGAGAACGGCGCGATGGAGTACACCACCGTTGTCTCCGCAAGCGCGATCGAGGCTGCCCCGCTGCAGTTCCTCGCACCGTACGCTGGCGTGGCAATGGGCGAGTACTTCCGTGACAACGGGATGCACGCTCTCATCATCTACGATGACCTCTCGAAGCAGGCTGTTGCATACCGCCAGCTCTCGCTGCTCCTTCGTCGTCCTCCGGGACGTGAGGCGTATCCTGGAGATGTCTTCTACGTTCACAGCCGTCTCCTTGAGCGCGCTGCGAAGATGTCGGACCGCGAAGGCGCGGGCTCGCTGACAGCGTTGCCGATCATCGAGACGCAGGCTGGCGACGTCGCTGCCTACATCCCGACCAACGTGATCTCGATCACCGACGGCCAGATCTTCCTTGAGTCGGACCTCTTCTACTCGGGCGTGCGTCCAGCGATTAACGTTGGTGTCTCGGTCTCGCGTGTTGGTGGCTCGGCGCAAATCAAGGCGATGAAGCAGGTCGCTGGTACGCTCCGACTGGACCTCGCGCAGTACCGCGAGATGCAGGCTTTCGCTCAGTTCGCGTCCGACCTCGATGAGGCAACGCAGAACCAGCTGAAGCGTGGTGAGCGGATGACCGAGCTTCTTAAGCAGAAGCAGTACTCGCCCCTCCCGGTCGAAAAGCAGGTTCTTCTCATCTGGGGAGGCGCCAACGGTTACGTCGACGACTTCCCGGTGAACTCGCTTGGTCGTTGGGAAGAGGAGCTCTACACCTACGTGGAGAGCAAGTACCCGGCGATCCTCGAGACGATCCGCACCAAGAAGAAGATCACGGACGAGACCACCGCTTCCCTCAAGGAAGCTCTGGGCGCGTTCAACTCGCAGTTCGAGGCCTAGGCACCGCTTCGCGTCTTCGGACGTGAGCCGGCCTAACCGAGGTACCCATGCCAAGCCTTAAAGAGACACGAAACCGACTCAAGTCGGTCAAGAACACGAAGAAGATCACCCGCGCGATGAAGCTCGTCGCCGCGGCGAAGCTTAAGCGTGCGCAGAAAGCGGTTGAGGAGGCCCGTCCTTACTCGCAGTTGATGCGAGGAATGATTGGCGAACTCTGTGCCGGCATCGACGCCGAGGCGCATCCGCTCTTCGCTCAGCAAGAGAGCCCGCGTAAGGCGCTCGTCATCCCGATGACGAGTGACCGCGGCCTCTGCGGTGGCTTCAACGCGACGGTCGCGCGCCGTGTGACAAAGCTCCTCACGGAGCAGTCTCCCGGCTTCGACGAGATCACCGTGTCGCCTCTCGGTAAGAAGGGCGGCGGTTTTGCACGTCGCGAGGGACTTCCGACACTCGCCGACCTTGATGGTCTGCGGGCGGAGACCCATGCGGAATCCGCGAAAGCGATCGCGGCAGAGGCAGTTCGCCTCTTCCTCGATACCGAAGTGGACGCCGTCTTTGTCATCTACAACGAGTTCGTCTCGGCGATGACCCAAGAGGTCGTTGTCCAGCAGCTGTTGCCGCTCGACCCCGACAGCTTCGACGATATCCCGAGCGACGCCGGCGCCTCTCGAGATTTCATCTTCGAGCCAGGTGAAGAGGAGTTGCTCATGGCGCTCCTCCCGCGTTTCATTCGGACGCAGGTCCTCAGCGCTTTGCTGGAGTCCGATGCATCCGAGATGGGCGCGCGAATGACCGCGATGGATAACGCGACGACCAACGCTACCGACCTCATCGACCGCCTCACGCTGCAAATCAACCGCGCGCGTCAGGCGATTATTACGACCGAACTTATGGAAATCACGTCCGGTGCTGAAAGCCTCAAGGGCTAGCATCGCGAAGTAACCGTCAGGAGAAGACACATGTCGACCGAACTCACAGCGACCGCAGGTTCGAACCTGGGACGAGTTGTCCAAGTCATCGGCCCCGTCGTAGACGTCGCCTTCGATGATGGAGAGCTCCCCGCGATCCTCAACGCGCTCACCGTCACGAACCCCGCAATCGATGCTTCCGAATGGAACCTCACGCTCGAGGTTGCATCGCACCTCGGTGAGAACATCGTGCGTACCATTTCGATGGACTCGACGGACGGCCTCGTTCGCGGAATGGCGGTTCAGAACTCTGGCGGCCCCATCATGATGCCGGTTGGCCGCGAGGTCCTCGGCCGCATCTTGAACGTCACCGGCAAGCCGGTCGACGACCTCAAGATCTTGAAGATGAAGGACGGGACGCTCGTCCGCGGCACGTTCGTCAGCGAGACGGACTCGGAGTACACGCTTACGTACTACGATCCCGAGCACGTCACTCAAGGCAAGGACATCCAGATTGCGAAGGCGGACATCGCCAGCGAGCTGGAGACAGAGTCCACGGCCACGATGCCGATTCACCGGGATGCTCCGAAGTTCGAAGAGCTGACCACCGAAGCCGAGATGTTCGAAACGGGCATCAAGGTCGTCGACCTTCTCGCACCGTACGCACGTGGCGGTAAGATTGGCCTCTTCGGCGGCGCAGGCGTCGGCAAGACCGTTCTCATCATGGAGCTCATCAACAACGTCGCAATGGCGCACGGTGGTGTATCCGTGTTCGCTGGCGTCGGTGAGCGTACTCGTGAAGGCAACGACCTTTTCTGGGAGATGCTCGAGTCCAACGTCATGGCGCCGAACGGCGACTGGGACAAGTCGCGCTGCGCACTGGTCTACGGCCAGATGAACGAGCCTCCTGGAGCGCGTGCACGGGTTGCTCTCTCGGCTCTTACAGTCGCGGAGTACTTCCGTGACGAGCAGGGCCAGGACGTTCTGCTCTTCGTCGACAACATCTTCCGCTTCACACAGGCGGGATCCGAGGTTTCGGCGCTCCTTGGCCGAATCCCCTCCGCAGTTGGCTACCAGCCGACACTCGCCACCGAGATGGGCGCCCTTCAGGAGCGCATCACGACGACGAACCGCGGCTCGATCACATCGGTCCAGGCTGTCTACGTTCCCGCAGACGACCTTACCGACCCGGCGCCGGCAACGACCTTCGCTCACCTCGATGCGACGACCGTTCTTTCGCGGCCGATCGCTTCGCTCGGTATCTACCCGGCAGTTGACCCGCTCGACTCCACGTCGCGCCTGTTGGCTCCTGAAATCCTCGGCGACCGGCACTACAACTTGGCCCGTCAGGTCCAGGCTGTTCTCCAGCGCTACAAGGAACTCCAGGACATCATCGCGATTCTCGGCATGGACGAGCTCTCCGAAGAGGATAAGCTCTCGGTCTCTCGCGCACGCAAGATTCAGCGATTCCTCTCGCAGCCGTTCTTCGTTGCTCAGCAGTTCACCGGCACGCCCGGCAAGCTGGTGAAGCTTGAGGACACCCTCAACGGCTTCGAGGCCCTCGTTAACGGCGACGTTGACCACATTCCCGAGCAGGCGTTCCTCTACGTCGGTACGCTCGAAGAGGCCATCGAGAAGGCCAAGACGCTCACATAATGGCAGACCTCCAGCTCGAAATCGTCACGCCCACAACCACTGTCTACGCTGGCGCGATCACAGAAGTGACGCTCCCCGGCGCGCTCGGTGAGATGGGTGTGCTTCCCGGCCACCTTCCGCTCATCACGAGTTTGAAGGCCGGCGAGCTTGTCGCGTTTACGCCGTCGGGCGTTCGCTACTTCGCCGTGGAGCCCGGCTTTGCACAGGTTCTTCCTGGGCGTGTCCGCGTTCTCGTCGACGAGTGCTTTGGCGCCGGCGACATCGATGAAGCCGAAGCGAAGGCGGCATTGGCCGACTACGAGAAGCGCGTCGACAAGGACGAGTTCAGGTCGGATGCCGAGCTTACAGAGGCGACGGCGGTCGCGGCGAGCCACCGCGCACGCCTCTCGATTAAGGAGCGCGCTACCAAGGGGTAGAGCGCGAGCCATAAAAAACGAAGACTGCCGCACTCGTCATGAGCGCGGCAGTCTTCGTTTTTGATGTGTAAAGGTGGCTTGCAACCAGATGCTCTTCAGAACATGACGGCCGACGGGACAGACGAGCGGGACTTCGCCGAGAGCATGCCGCCAGCACCTATCGGGTATCAGCTCCCGGTTCGGGCCGTGGTGGCAGCCGCTCTGAGCCTCGGCGTCGCGTTGTATGAAGTGTCCCTTCGCCTGCTCTACTCGTCGAAGCAGCAATGTTTCGAGGAGGGGTGTCACCTCTATGGACAGTCGGAGTGCCGTCTGCCGGCTCAGGTCGAGGCCGTCGGCTGGCTGGCTGATGTTGGTGGCTACGCTCACGGCTTGGTTGGTTGCGCGCCGGAGACAAAGAAGCGGGTCGGGTTTATCTTACCGCAGCCAGACTTCGTCTTTCTAGGAGGCGCACGACGAGCTCCGGCCAACTAGCGGCACACTTCGTTCGCTGCACCACGTCCGGCGTCTTGCTACTGTCAGAGCGCCCACTATACTCCGCCCAACTCCTAGCTCCCTCGGCGGAAGATGAAGAAAGCGCTCCTCTCTGGCCTCGCACTTGCGTTCGCGCTCCCCGCGACCACCGCTTGGTCCCAGACGACTTCAGACGGCATCGGCACGAATTTGGATAATGGCGAGAGCGCCGTGCCCGAAGACGCCGTCGGCGACGCCGAGGACATCCTCGCCCTCTCCGAGTACGTGCCCCGATTCTACCAAGTCTCGGCTCGGGCCTGGGCGATCAAGGTTCCAGGTGCTCTGATTGGGGCGTTCTTCGACGCTCACACAGACATGTGGACCGACGGTGTGCAGAACTTCGCCTATGGTGTCGAGTTCACCACTCGGATGCCGGACAAGTACGACCTCGTCCTGAGCCTCGACTGGGCGAATCTGAAGACGCCCGACGGCTTTTGGCTTGAAGCTGACGATCCTCTCCGTGACGCCGAGTATGCAGACAACAACTTGTCTGCGCTGACGCTCGACACCTCATTCCACTGGCACAACTCGCTCGATCGACAGGGCAATGTGCAGCTCTACTATGGGCTCGGTCTTGGGGTTCTCGTCTTCCTCGGTGACTTCACGAAGGACGATGTCGACACGCAGGCCTGCGAGTTCGATGAGGACGACCGCAACTCAACGAACGTTGGTCTGCTCGACCGCTGCTTCGATGACCAGGGTAGCCCTTTCATTACGGCAACTAACGAGGCCCAAAATATTCCCCCGGTGCTGCCGTCGATCTCAGCAACGCTCGGACTTCGATTTCTGATCGCGGACTCGCTGGCCATCTCGCTCGAAGGTGGTTGGAAGAGCATCTACGCATACGGCGGGATCGAGCTGGGCTATTTCTGGGAAGCTCAACCGAGGAATCGAGATTGAGGATCCAATTCGCAATCGCCGTCTTGGTCCTCGTCGGGTGCAGTGACGACTCCCTTCTCGTCACCCCTGATATCCCATCGCGGGACTCCGGTAACTCCGACGCCGCAACCGCCGAAGACATTCGTGTGAGCGAGCGAGATGTTGGCGAGCCTGACATCGCCCGCGTTGACGTCCCACCGAGCGACAGCGGTCAAGAAGATACCGATCCTGGTGACACTACGACCGAGGACGCGAGAGATCCGACGCAGGCTGGTGGCATCATTGTATTCGAGGTCCGTGCGCCCGGCGTGGGTGACCTCGAGTCAGGCGGTGTCGGCGCGAACTTCGACCTGTTGCAGGCGACCCCCGGATCCGCGCCTGTGGCGAGCATCGGGGCTTGTGAGATACGTGATACTAGCGAGGGGGCCGACATTCTCGAGACGGGCCCGTCGTTTGACGCGGGCCAGATCACGATCGGCGTGGCGGATACCAACTATGCCTTGGACTACATAGGCGAGACCTATGTTTCCAACGCTTCTGAAGAGCAAATCGAGTTCTTCGCAGCCGGTGATACGATCACGATGACGGCGGCGGGTGGGCTTGAGGTCGATGGGTTCGAGATGAGCGTTATCGCTCCCGCCGACCCGACGATTACAGCGCCTGTTTGGGGCTCGTTCGACGGTGGTGACCGGGACGAACCGCTTTCCATCGTTTGGACAGGATCGGGGGGAACCAGCTTGGTGATCAGCATCATCCCGGTCGAAGTTTTCCCTGAACCGGGCGTCGCGGACGGCAACGCGATTACCTGTACCGTTGAGGACACCGGCTCTTACACCGTGCCAGTTGAGGCGCTCGCATACCTGCCGGAGCCAGAAGGGTTTGGCGGAGGAACGGTGGCGCTGACGGTCGTCCGAGTGGTGAACGAGACAGAATTCGTGGGCATCACCGAGGTGACGGCCAACGCGACGGCCAGTCACACGATCGTCGGTACGATGGAGTAGCGCCGCCGGGTGGCGCCGCTGAGTAGCGCCTTGGTTTCGCGCTTCCGAGTACTGCGGTGCGTCAATGATGTGTCTTTCGATCCGTGCTATCGAGGAGTACACGAAAGACCCCTTCTTTGATGACCACGCGGAACCATGTCGAAAGTCTACGAATCCGCCGCAGCCGCGGTCGCTGACATCCCGGACGACGCCGTCCTGATGTCCGGTGGCTTTGGCCTCTGTGGCAACCCAGAAAATCTCATCCTCGCGCTCCGAGACAAGGGCGTGACCGGACTGAGCATCATCTCCAACAACTGTGGCACCGACGACTACGGTCTCGGCGTTCTGCTGAAGAACGGCCAAGTGAAGAAGATGACCTCCAGCTACGTCGGTGAGAACAAGCACTTCGAGGGGCTCTACCTCTCCGGTGAGCTTGAGGTCGAGCTGAACCCGCAGGGCACACTCGCCGAGCGCATCCGCGCAGGCGGAGCCGGTGTGCCGGCGTTCTTCACGCCGACCGGGTACGGAACCGTCGTCGCAGATGGAAAGGAGACGCGCGAAATCGCCGGCCGGATGTGCGTGCTCGAGCATGCGCTGACCGCCGACTACGCCTTTGTGAAGGCCTGGAAGGGCGACACCGACGGCAACCTGATTTTCAAGGCCACCGCGCGAAACTTCAACCCGATGATGGCGACCGCTGGTCGAATCACCATCGCCGAGGTCGAGGAGCTGGTGGAGCCCGGAGAGCTGGACGCTGACCAGATTCACACCCCTGGAATCTTCGTTCAGCGCATCATCAAGGGCGCCAATTACGAGAAGTGGATCGAGCAGCGGACGACACGTCCGAGGGAGGCCTAAGATGGGACTGACACGTGAACAACTCGCTCAGCGAGTCGCGCAAGAGCTCGAAGATGGCTCCTACGTCAACCTCGGCATCGGCATCCCGACGCTCGTAGCCAACTACATCCCCGCCGGCGTCGATCTGACGTTGCAGTCCGAAAACGGGCTGCTCGGCATGGGACCGTTCCCGTTTGAGGGCGACGAAGACGCCGACCTCATCAACGCCGGGAAGCAGACGATCACGACGCTTCCGGGCAGCTCGTTCTTCTCGAGCTCCGACAGCTTCGCCATGATCCGCGGCGGCCACATCGACCTCACCGTGCTCGGCGCGATGGAGGTCTCGGAAGAAGGCGACCTCGCCAACTGGATGATCCCGGGCAAGATGGTCAAGGGCATGGGCGGCGCGATGGACCTCGTCGCCGGCGCCAAGCGAGTCATCGTCGTGATGACTCACGCTTCGAAGAGGGGAGCCCCCAAGTTCCTCAAGAAGTGCGCGCTTCCGCTGACCGGCGTCGCCTGCGTCGACATGATCGTCACCAACCTCGCCGTCTTTATGAAAGACGGAGGCGGCTTTGTACTGACCGAGCTCGCAGAGGGAGTCACCCTCGAAGAGATCGCCGAGAAGACTGAGGCATCCTATCGCGTCGCCGATGACGTGAAGACGATCTCGCTCGGGTAGCCGTGGCCTTTAACGAAGCACTCGGCGAGCGGCTCAAGTACCTCGTTCAAGACGACCCGGACGTCACCCACAAGAAGATGTTCGGCGGCCTCGTCATGCTCCTCAAATCAAAGATGTTCTGCGGTGTCATCGGCGATCAGATCATGGCGCGCATCGGCAAAGCGAACTGGGAGGTCGCCCTCGCGCGGCCCTACGTTTCGGAGATGGACTTCACGGGCCGCTCGATGAAAGGCTACGTCTACGTCGCGCCCGAGGGCCTGCTCGATGACGAGATGCTCGGCGAATGGGTCGAGATGGCGAGGACGTTCGTCCGCACGGAAGTGCTGGGCGAGTAGCGCCCGAGCGGTTATCAACAGTGAACGCTCCGCGTCCCCGATCTTCCCCTGCCTGAACACCGCCTAGCGCAGTTTCGTCGGGCGTCCCGGTTGCGCCCGATCGGCGTTCTGCGCGGAATTGCGGGGTTGAAATCGGAAGTTCGATTCGAAACGGCGAAAGGCCGGGCGAGGGAGTCAGTCCTTACCGAGCTTGGCGAGTCGTGCGCGACAGCATCTCATCCATTCCCAAAGGTGGATCTGGGGCGCGCTGAAATCGAATTCGTGGGCGGGCTGAAGGTACGGGTCGCCAAACGCACGAAGAAGCCCACGTGGGAGAAGACGGCGTTCTTCGACCTCTCGTACATCGGCCAGACCTCAGTTACCGCGGACGAGGAGGCGTTGCTCCGCCGCATTAGTGCGGAAGTCGGGACGCGGGAGACAGAGTCCGAGTGGCGCCAGTTGCTCCTGAAGCGCGAGTTCTTCGAGCTAGACTTTCATGCGAAGGCGAGGCGCGTCGAGCTGCGGCCCTCGCTGGCTTGCGACCACCACTGCGGATTTTGTAACTCGGTGGATTGGAGCACGACTTCGAATGCTGGCGCCGGCATCGACGAAATCCTCAGCGAGCTAGACAACATCACGGCGCTGCCTGCAGTCACCACCGCGATCTCCGGAGGCGCGCCGACACTGCTGAAGCGGTTGCCCGAGCTCATTGGGCGACTCGCGTCGCACGGCATGACGGTCGAACTCCAGACGAACGGCATGTCCATGGCGGAACCAGGCTACGCTGAGGAACTCCGCGCCTGCGGAGTTGTGTTGGCCCTGGTGTCCCTTCACTCCGCCGACCCCACCGTGAGCGATACGACGATCACCCACTTCCCCGGCGGGTGGGAGAAGACTGTCGCAGGCATAGATGCGGGACTCACCGCCGGCCTTCGGGTGCATATCAGCCATGTGATTCACAAGCAGAACGTTGAGGGTCACAGCGGCGGGGCGCCCCCCCCGGGT
>JBLHWZ010000204.1:0-10229 GCA_047629415.1 Bradymonadia bacterium
CAGCGTCCCCGGAGCCGTCCACGAACGCGCCTGCTTCGTTCCAGAAGAGGCGCGAGCTGCCGTCGATGGCGACGACCTGGAGGTCGAGCCACCCGTCGTCGTCAAGGTCGACGAAGGACGGGGCGAATCCGCCGACGACTTCACCAACCCCGGCCGCGACGGTCGAGTTCTCGAAGAACCCCGGACGGGTCACCCCCGCGTTGCGATAGAGTTGGCTGGCGACGACAGTATCGATTGCGGGTTCTTGGTTGGGCGGAGTTTGATTTGCGATGTAGAGGTCGACATAGCCGTCTCGGTCGTAGTCGCCGAACGCCGGCGTCGTGCCGAACTGCAGGCCGTCGAGGTCGGCTAGCCCGCGCTCCTGGCCTTCCTCGACGAAGACGCCGTCGTAGTTCACGAAGAGCAGATGTCCTGTACCGCCCAGTACCGTCACAATGAGATCGAGGTCTCCGTCGTTGTCGATGTCGGCAAATGCAGCACCGTTCGTGCTGACATCGATGCCCACGCCTACTGACTCCGCGACGTCCTCGAACGTACCATCCCCGAGGTTCCGAAAGAGCGAGTCGGCGGCGCCAATCCGGGGAAAATAGAGGTCGGTGAGGGTGTCTCCGTCGAAGTCTCCAACCGCGACGCCGCCGGTCCAACCCTCAATGTAGCAGCCAGTAACCCGCTCTAGTACGGCTTCGGTTTGACAGGATTCCGGGTCATCCTGGAAGCCCGAAAGCCCAACCAGCGGTGCAACATTCGTGAAGGCGATCGTCTGGTCGGGCAACACGGTTGGGTCCTCTGTCTCTTCCGTCCCCTCGGTCGATTCTTCTGGTGCGTCCTCGCAGGCTCCGGACGCCATGACCAAGAGGGCGAGAACGACTCGGGCCAGCGCCTGTACGAGCTTCCCGATCTCAGCCGTCCGCAGCGATCGTACGGGCAAATAGACTCCCGTTCGTGTCAGCTCGTTGGAATGCGGAAATTGCTCGTCGTCACGGTTCATCGGTAGAATGTAATCTCTGCGTGTGTCGAAACCAGCGCTGAGAAGCCGTGCGCGCAACGCTTTGGGTTGTTCCGACCGCACCACGAAGTTCAGAAAGGTGTTGGTCCGGTCCGTCTCACGCGCGGGGAATTGCAGGTTCTCGGAAACCCCCGCAGCCTGGGCGGCCTCGATGAGCGCGTGAGCGCAGTCGCGCCGTTCAGCGACTTCAGTAGCCACCGTCGTGAGGTGTGTCCGCGCGATCGATGCATAGGGACCAGCGAGCGCCTTTCGGGTTGGAGAAGAGGCCGGCGGCATCTCGCCGTCAGCGGGCACAGGCTCAGTCATCAACGTGTCGATCGGGTCGGAGCCGAAGCCAGCGGCTACCCGGTTTCCTGTGTGGAAGAGGGCGCTGTAAGTTGGTCGCGAAAGCAGGATTTTCCCAGCCAACGCCGAGACGACGGACTTAGCGACGGCGTCGGCGGCGGGCTCGGCTAAGGCAGCCTCTTTCACTGCGAGGTGAGCGGCGACTTCGTCGTCATTGGTGATGATCGCGCCTCCTGCGACACCGGTGAGGGTTTTGGTGAGGCTAAGGCTGAACACTCCGCCGAGGCCGAAGAGCCCGACTGAAGTTCCATCGTACTTCGAGGCGAACGCGTGCGCGCAGTCTTCGACGATCGCGAGGTTTCGCTCCTCTGCGAATTGGCACCAAACGTCCATGTTGGACGGCCGCCCGAAGTGGTGCGAGACGAGCAGCGCGCGTGTCTTTGGAGTGCACGAAGCGTGCATCGCTTCCAGCGTCGGCTCTCCCCAGGTGTTCGCTGAATCGACGAATACTGGGGTGAGACCCGCAGCCTCGGCGGCCTGTGGAACGGCGAAGAAGTTGTAGTTCCAGAGCAGCGCCTCGCCGCCCCCGTGACGATTGACCGCCTCTTCAAGCAGCCAGAGAATTCCTAGGCGCGCGGAGCCTGTGAGGAATACGTGCCTTGCACCCGTTGCCTGCGCGATCTCGGTACGAAGCGACTGACGAAGGGTGCCGAGTTCAGTGGAACTCCTGGGCTTCAGCGAACGGAGCAGCGTGGCCGCGCTGACGGGAACCCGTTCTCTAGGGGCGGCCACTACGACGACTCGGTGTGGAAGCTGCCGGTGAGGTACCGGTAAAGGCCCTGCGCGATGAACTTAGCTTGCTGCGGCCGAATTCGTCGCAGCAACGCCTTGAGTTGGCGTGGGCGCAGGTAGAATCGAAGGACTAACGATCGAAGCATCTCCTGCAGCTCATCCCGCGCGATGTTCGGCGTATCGAGCGCTTTGAAGTAGCTGATCCGGCGCCAGTCGAACTCCTCAAGGTCGATCTCTCGCTTGAACTTCTCGAAGTCCGGCGAGCCAGGCAGTGGAGCCGAAACACCGAATGCGCCGAATTCTGTGGGCAGCGAGAGGATGTACTCAATCTGCCGGCGAACATCGGCCTCTTCGTCGACGTCGTGCCCGAGGATCCAGAATCCACGGACTTCCATGCCGTACTTCTGAATCGTATTGATCGCCTTTTCAGCGGCACCCTCGGCTCGGCGCTTCTTGACGCGTACCTGCTGGTGTTTGAACGGCGCGTCGATTCCGAGACCGACCTCGTAGCAACCAGAACGTGCCATCGCCTTGGCGAGCCGATCGGTAATCGCGTTCGTTCGCACGCCGTTCGGGAGGGACCAGACGATACCTAGGTCGGCGCGCGTAATCCGCGCACAGAGGTCGAGAATCCGGTCTTCCTTTGCCAAGAACTCGTCGTCCTCGAAGTGGAGTTCTTTGACGCCGTACTTGTTCACGAGGAGATCGATCTCGGCCATCACGTTGTCGAGGCTACGGTGCCTCCACGTGCGTCCCCAGAGCCCCTGCGATGCGCAGTACGTACAGGCGAATGGGCAGCCGCGGCTGGTGGTGATCGGGGCCACCGGGAACTCGCGCGCGAAAAGCTGATGCGGCGCGTGCGGGAACGTCGCCGGCGGCATGAGATCCCAGGCGGGGAACGGTACAGCGTCGAGGTCCGGGATCGCGTCGGCGCGCATATTTGACCGCACGACGCCGTCGTCGAGCCAGGTGATTCCTTTGACTCCCGCGAGCGATCGGCCCGTCTCGAGCGCATCGATAAGATCAGGGGTCGAGACCTCACCTTCGTTGCGAACGATCGCGCGGACGCCCGTCTGGCGAAGCGAGAGGTCAGGCAGCGCTGTGACGTGGTTACCACCCAAGATGAGTTCGCCGCCGAACCCTCGAGCGCGTAGCTCGATGCAGAGTTTTCGAACGACCGGGTAGGCCATCGTGACGACGGTAAAGCCCACGACGTCGGGCTTCGACTTGAGGATGTGCTCCACCAGCTGTTTGGGGCTGATCCGCATTGCATCGCAATGCAGGAGCTCGATGTTGTGCCCGCGCTCGCGAAGCACAGCCGCGAGATATCCCACCCCAAGTTGGGGGGGTTGGCTCGACGACTTCATTGGTGGAACTGCGATTAGGACGCGCGCCATGAGAACCTCCTAGCCTTAGAGTCGATCACTGAGGGCCTCCCTCGCGAGGCGAGCGAGGCCGCGCACCGTGTTCGCTGATGCACTGACCGGCGATCCCGCGAGGGCCGGATAGGCCTCACAGGGTGTGAAGCAGCCGCCGCACGCAAGGACCTTCACTTCCTCGCGGGTTGCGAGAGTTTTTGCGCCATTCCAGATCTCGTCGAACCGGGTCTCGCGCAGGTTTCCGAGCGGGCGATCCCATACGTGACACGGATAGACGTCGCCTTCGGGCGAAATGAAGCAGGTCGAGCGTAGCGCCTGGCAGCCGACACCCGTCGGCTCTCCTTGGAGGTAGCGTTCAAGCGTTAGCAAGAAGCCCAGTTCCATCAGGTCGACCGGTCCACGTGGGAGCCCACGCCTACGCAAGTGGTCCTTGACGAGCTGGCCATCAGGCTCGGGCTTCAGGTCCTCGACGTCTCCATTCTTGAAGAAGTGTTCCGACTCCTGAAGCCAGTTCCAGTGCCACTCGCGAGACGAGAAATCGGGGAAGCGATTGACGAGGAACTCCTCGAGTTCCCCAGTGCGGTCGCGGTTCGCGCGGGTCACCGTCGTGCCGATGTAGACCGAGACGTCTGGAAGCGCGCGAAGCTGGGCAAACGTCTCGACCGCACGCTGGAACGACCCGCTCCGATTGCGAATCGACTCGTGGAGCTCCTCGGGGCCGTCCAAGCTAACGGTAATGATGAGGTCGATGTCAGGCCGGGCCGCCTTCACGCGTTTGGCAGCCGCTACGACCCGGTCGGTGAACCAGCCGTTCGTTGGCCAGTGCAGCAACTTCAAATGTGGCGCGTTCTGAATGATGGCATCAATGACTTGCTCGGCGTCCTTGCGAACGAAGATCTCGCCGCCGGTGACGTCCAACCACGTCAAATGAGTCAGTTGCGAAATGACGTCCCCAACCTCGCCGGGCGAGAGCGCTTCCACGCTCGGTGGGGTCGCCCACGTGAGGCACATATTGCATCGGAGGTTGCACCGACGCGTGAGCGAGAAGACCACGCGGGGCGGACTCGCCGGGCGGTGAACCCAGGTCTCTGCGAGGCGCGCTGCGAGCTCGACTTTGGAGAAGATGCTCACGCGAATACCTCTGCGCCAAGTTCGATTACCGCGTCGACACAGCGTTTTGCTGCGTATCCGTCACCGTACGTGTCCGACTTTACTGACATTCTCGCCCGCAGCACGGAGTCGGAGGCGATGCGCGACATCCACTCAGCGATGACTTCTGGGTCGGTGCCAACGACAACGCCGCCACCGGCAGAAATGCCCTCGGGCCGGCAGGTCTCCTGGCGCGCGACCAACACTGGGACACCGAGCGCAACGGCTTCTTCTTGCAGTCCTCCGGAGTCCGTAAGGACGAACGACGAAGACGAGAGCAGGCGGACCATGTTGGGGTAGGGTAGCGGGTCAAGGAACTCGACACAGCCCAGCTTGAGCAAGCAGGCTTCCAGCGGTGCCCAAACCTCACGATTCGGGTGTCGCACGGCGGTGATTCGGATCGGATGTCTCTCGGTCGCGCGTTTCAGTCCCTCCGCGATATCTCCGGCTCGGAGGGCATTCTCGCGGCGATGAATCGTTAGGACACAGTGTATGTCGTCGTCCGAACTTGGTGTGCGGGGAGCGCCGTCCAGCACGAGCCGCAGTGCATCTTGCCCAGTGTTCCCCGTGACTCGAATTCGTTCGGCGGGCACACCTTCAGCGCGAAGATTGCTCGCTGCGTCTTCGGTGGGTGCGAGATGCAGGGTCGCGATCGACGAGATGGTTCGGCGGTGTAGCTCTTCCGGAAAGGGCTGCGCGATCGACGAGGTTCGCAGCCCGGCTTCGACGTGAATCACAGGGGTATGCTCGTAGAACGCGGCCATGGCAGCGCCGAATGCCGTGATCGTGTCGCCTTGAACGATGACCGCGCGGGGCCGGTCGTTCCTTATCACACGCCCCACGGACTCGATGATTCGTGAACCGAGTGTCGTGAGCGATTGGCCGGGTTCGAATACATTGAGGTGTTCCAGCGGAACTCCGTCGAAGAGCTCGCTGAGTTGCGCGAGAGCGCGTTCATGTTGGCCGGAGGCCAGCACACGCGGGTGGGAGCCTCGGCAGGCGAACTCGCGAACGAGTGGGAAGAGCTTGATCGCCTCAGGTCGAGTTCCCAGGCAAACGAGGATCCCGCTGAAGTCTGTCCGCTCCGGAGCGGTCTGGCGGAGCAATGGGGCGTTCTGCGAAGCCACCGACTAGAGGATATCCGCAAGGCGCACGCCGGAGCGTGCCCATTGCAGAGCCTGGAGGGTGAAGAGGGTGGCCCAGGAGTTCCGATGGTCACAGCGGTCACTGTAAACGAGCGCGCCCTCCCACGACTGCATCGAGTTGAGCCAAACTAAGGCGAGAGCAATCTCTGCGGCCCACTCCGATGAATCCTCGACGCACCAGATTCGGACTGCTTGGGCCGTCGCGTCGACATGCGCCGGCGCCTCGGTGTCACCGGCCCACGCGGGGATCCCGCCGTCTGGGCGCTGCTGGCGCGAGAGCCACCCGCCGAAGTCTACTGAGCACGACTCGTCGCGGAGTTCCTGGTGCCAGTAGAGAAGTCCTTCGGCCGCATAGAGTGCGGCGTGCATGTAAATGGGCTCGCCTGACCGAGTGCTCGGGAAATGATCCGTCGCTACGCTCGGGCTGTGTCGTGCGACGAGGGTCTCTGCCAACTCAAGTGCAGAACCGTTGCCCGTGAGGCGCGCGTAGGAGTGCAGGCCGACCACCACCTTGAGCTGGTGCGGGTTGTCGCCCGTCGACCAACGGGATTCGTTAGCCTCCGGGACAGCCGCGCTGCGGTTCCGGACCATCGTGTCGATGAACTGATAAAGATGCTCGATCGCTTCGCTGTGAGCGCTCGAATCACGATGTCCGGCGTGCGCGCACAAGGCTCTGAGCGCTACGGCGCTGTCGAAGAGATAGTCTGTGCCTCTGCGACCGACGCCCCCCGCGCTGCTGAGGTCGGCGGCGAGCCGAGCGGCGCAGTGGTCAACTTGGTCTGTCGGCGCCACCAGCGATGGGGCACCTTGGCAGCTCGCAGCGAGCCAAAGGGCAGTGGCCTCCGGATACGCGTGTCCGGGGTTGGCGTCGCTGCGCCAGGACCAGACTGCACCGTCATCGCCGACAGCCTCGGTCCGCAGCCAATCGGCGGCTTTGTTGGTGTCGACCGAGTCACCGTTGCGTCTTGCGGTGTTCATCGGCCTAACACGGATGCGAACCGGCGGGTGGCCATCATACGGACGATGCGCAGGCCGTCTCGGGCGACCTCGAAGCCGGTGCTTCCTCCGAGCCGCGAGGATCGGCTGACCGGAACTTCGATGACCTTCGCGCCTCGACGGAGGACGTGGAGGGTGAGTTCCGTCTCGATCTCGTAGCGGACCGCGGTCAACTCTGTGAGCTCGATAGCGTCGCGGCGGACCGCGCGGAACCCCGCCTGCGTATCGGTGAGTTCGACTCCGTAGAGCCGATTGAAGAGCCAGGTAATACACCGGTTTCCAACGCGGTTCAGGGGTGTGATCGACCCCTCGTGAAAGACCCCTTGAAACCGCGAACCGATGACCATTCCTAGCGACTCGTCGGCGAGGATCGGGCCGAGAACGGTCGGGATTTCGGCGGGGTCGTCCTGACCGTCTGCGTCGATAAAGAGCATGACGTCCCCAACGGACTCAGAGATCCCGAGCCTCAGGGCGACGCCCTTTCCTGCGTTCTCTTCGAGCCGCACGACGCGTGCGCCCGCAGCCTCGGCGGCCTGGGCAGTCCCATCGGTGGACCCGTCGTCAACTACGATCACCTCGACGAAGTCGGGGAAGACCTCCAAAGCGCTCGTCACGACCCAACCGATCGACTCGGCTTCGTTAAACGCTGGGACTACAAGCGATGCTGATGGAAGATTCAAGTCTTGGCGGCGGGGAAAGGCAATAGGAGCATCGTCGATTAGACTTCCCGATGCAACATCTGCGGGCGTCAAAATTCGGGTTTGAGGGTTGCTTTGAGAGGCTCGAACGGCCGCCGATTGAGGGCCCTCGGCGGCGGCGTAGCGCGTGCTGTGGGTGGGGCAGGCGATGCCCGTCCGAGTGCCCCACCGTGAAAGGCACCGCCTCCGTCAATAGGGGATCTCTAAGGTACGGACTTGGTTCTCGTTCGCTGATTGCGTCAACCGAGGCCCAACGGAGGTCGTGAAGCGCGAGCGAGACACTGGGAAAGCTCGCGGGCCGTGACACTCTGTTTCAAGATTCCGGGCATGTCCGCGTCCCCGTGTTCCGATTCTGTACCGCTGGCTCCAGTGCCGGTCGAAATTGAGCTCACTGCGTTTCGAGCACCCTCCGAGGTGCTGCCGTGGCTCAGTCAGTTTTGGGGCGTGGCCAAACGGGCATGCCGGTTAGGCTGCCTGGCGAATCCAGTTCACCATCGCGTCCGATCGTACGAGCCCCGCTTGTTGAAAAGTGAGTTTACCGTCTTTGAACACCGCGAAGTTGGGGATGCCCTGTACGCCGTAGCGGCTGGCGAGGTCCCCGAGCCGCATCGTGTCGATCTTCAGCACGAGTCCCTGGCCGGCGACCTCTGCCGCCGTCTTTTTTACTTCGGGAGCGGCTGTGCGGCATGGCCCGCACCACTCGGCCCAGAAGTCGACGAGTATCGGAACGTCGGTGGCTGCGACGATTTCGTCGAACTCGGCCACCGAACGCACGTCGATCGGATCCGCGGTCGGGCCAAACAGTGTGCTGCAGCTGCCACACTTTCCGGAGTTAGCGAGGTGCGCGGCGGGGATGCGGTTCTTTGCGCTACAGGAGGAACATGTGTGAATCATGAGTTGTCCTTGGTGGGCGGGACGAAGGCTATGTTGACCCAACTATAGGGACAGCCGGAGCCGGCGCACGTTGGGCGACAGGTTGTACGCGACGCCGGATGCCGTTTCGCGGGTCTCGGCTGGGTCTGCGGCGGTTTGGCGCCATCGTGTCGGGGCTGGCCTGGTGGCATGGTTTGAGCGGCAGAGTGTCGCTGTTACGCGGGTGCCATGCCGCCCGACGCGCTCGATGATGAGGCCCCGGGCCTGCTGCGAATCCGGGGTTGGAAGTCCAGCTGGGTCCGGAAAAGGTTCGGGCGTCAGGGTCGACGTAAAGGCCGGTTGAGGGGAGGAACACAGGCCAAATCAGGCTGAAGTTTGGCGTGGGCAACACGGTTTCCACCTACACAAGAGTCGGTCTCGCACGTGCGCCTACTCGATTGGCCGATCGTTCCGCGACCGGTTAGCATTCTGGAACCACACGGCCTCGGTAGGTTCCATTGAGGACTATATCGCAACTCGGGTTGCTCCCTATACTACTGCTCGCGCTTGCTGCGTGCGCAGGCGATCCGGAAGCACCCAACGAGGTCTCCGACCCGGGATCCGACCTAGATGCTGACGGTTTAACGCTGGAGGAGGAGACTGCGCTCGGAACCGACCCTGCGAACTCGGACTCGGATTCGGACGGCCTTCAGGATGGGCTGGAGGTGGAGATCGGCACCGAACCGCTCCTTGCTGACTCCGACGAGGACGGCCTCCTGGACGGCCGCGAACGCACGTTGGGTACCGACCCGCTCCTCGCTGACTCTGACGAGGACTCGCTCTCCGATGGCGTTGAGGTGATCGAACTCGGCTCAAACCCGCTAGCGTTTGACACCGACGGTGGCGGGATCTCCGACCCAGCCGAGGACACCGACACGTTCACAAACCCCGCCTCCGCCGATACGGACGACGACGGACTCTCGGGCTACGACGAGATCACACGGTGGGGAAGTGACCCGACCTCAGCGGATGGTGACGGAGACGGGTTCGCAGACTCGCTCGAGGCTCTCCGCGGAACGCACCCAGGCAACGCGGATACCGACGGTGACGGTGTGTTCGACGGCGATGAGATCTTTGCTCACAGCACGGATCACCTCCTTGAGGATACCGACGCCGACGGGAGTAGCGACGGTCGTGAGATTCAGAACGGCACCGACCCGCTCTACTTCGATTCTGATTTGACCTTCTAAGCGACGGTGAAGAGGCGGAGCTTGGCACAGATCCGCTCGGAGTCGATTCCGACGAAGACGGCGCCCAGGACGGCGACGAAGTGTTCTCCGGCACCGACCCGCGGCTGGTCGATACCGCCGCGGATGGCGCACTGGACGGTGCAGAGTTCACGGCCGGAACCGATCCCCTAGCCGCCGACAGCGACGGCGACGGCGTGACCGACGGCGAGGAGCTGGAAGTCGGCTCGAACCCCCTGTCGGTCGATTCCGACCAGGACGGCCTAGAGGATTTCGCCGAGCGAGCATAGGAAGATCGAGCCGCCTATGAATTCTACGCGCGGAGAGCTAGCCCTTCCACGGCATTTCGTGTCCGGCGGCGACTCAGTGAGGCACGGAGCGGTTGAGTTAGAACCAGTGGAACACCTCGCCGTCCCAATGCACGACGTACTCGCGACAGCTACGAGATCCTTCGGCATCGCTCTCGGCCATCGCCGAGCTCCGTAGCTTCCTGCGTTGCGGCATTCACTCGTACGGGTTCAACCGAGTGCGCTGTGGCGCGTGTCGGCACGAGTTCGCAGTGCCGTTTTCCTGTAAGGGTCGCGGATTCTGTCCGTCGTGCTGCGGACGACACATGGCTTCGACGGCGGCGCATCTGGTGGACCATGTTCTGCCTGACGTGCCGTACCGCCAGTGGGTCC
>JBLHWZ010000205.1:0-10181 GCA_047629415.1 Bradymonadia bacterium
TGGCCATGGTCCGCTCGCAGAGCTCGAACCCGGATACGGCGATCCTTACGATGAAGTTGAACTCTACTGGCAGAGCACCGGTGCATTGAGTGCCTTGATCCCGGCGAGCACGGTCGGCGGTCGAATTGGGCCGGAACTCTCCTTCGGTCGGGAGATGGCGGCCGCCTTCCCGAATCAACGAATCGTGCTCGTGAAGTACGCCGTCGGTGGCACGAATCTGCACACGCAGTGGCATCCGGGGAACACGCCGGGCGACCCGGGGCGGGGACCGCTCTATCTCGTTTGGCAGTCCACTATAGCGGCAGCGATCGAAGCGATCGAGGCGACCGGGTCGACTCCAAACATCGTTGGAATGGCGTGGATGCAGGGGGAGAGTGATGGGGTCTCGGTCGAGACTGCCTTGGCGTACGCCGACAACCTCACTCGGTTTATCGTTCGAACACGCGAAGACATGGAGGTCGATGGCCCGCTGCCATTCGCGATCGGTCGGATTTTCGCACCGACGATTCCGTTCCGCGATGTCATCCGGGACGGCGAAGAGCTGGTTGCGGCTGAGATGATCGGGGCGAGCTGGGTCGACACCGACGATTTGCCCCTCGTTGACAGCATCCACTACAACGCTGGCGGACAGATTACTCTGGGCGAGCGGCTCGCGGCCGCAGTTCTCAATCACGCGCCCGGTACGCCTCGCGAACCCTACGTTGCGCCGGACTTTGATGAGCTGATACCGGAATTCATCGAGTACGAGGAGCTCTTCGATCTACCTGTTCCCGCCTCAGCCCTATGGCACACAGAGGAGCAAGTTCTTTACACATCCGACCGTCGAGAAGAGTTGATGGGGGAGCCGATCAGCCGCATCGCATATTTGATGGAACTCACCTCTCGATTCCGTGATTCGCAGTGGGTGTGGATCTCTGCGGACGCGGAGGTCGATCCTGGCGCGCTCGCTGTGCCTGTTGACGCGATCTGGGAAGGCCCACTCTCTGGCGTCAGCGTTCGGTCGAGCGTGGACGAACTCGGTCATGTAGACGACGTCGCCGGCCGCGTGGAGTTCTGGAGCGCTTGCTATACAACCGGTGAAGACGACCTTTACGACCACGACGATTTGGCTACGACGCCGGACTGCTACGGCTCGATGCAGTTTCATGCGGCTGCGATGCCGCGCGTCACGGAAGGACTGGTCCCAGTGTTCTCGTTGAACCGTTGGGCGTCTAGCAGCAGCCCTAGAGTCGTCGACGTTGGAATCGGACCTTCCGAAGGACCTCACCCTGATTGGACGTTCTCGCAGGCCGCCTCGTCTTGGGAGAGTATACGATTGAGGGCGTTTGTTCGGCCGGAGTGAGCAGGTCGTCGCGCATGTTAGGATCGGCGTTCGTCGCTCCACCGCCTCTGCCAGCGGTTGGCGCACTATTCGACGTTCGTCTTTGAGGGGGGCTCGCTGAATTCCGCGGACTTCCAAAAGTCGTAGAAGTTGAACCAGTTATCCGGCGCCAGGCGGCAGTAGTGCTCAAGTCGGTCTGCGTAGTTTTGCACAGTAGCCTCAAGACCGGCTTGCCTATTGCCCCTCGGCAGCTTGATGCGCTCTGCAAAAGGCTCGCAGAAGAGCTCATAACGATTGGGCTCGAAGTAGAGGCCAAAGACCAAATAGACGGGGCTCTTGAGGATCGACGCGAGCAGAAACGGTCCCGCGGGAAACTCGGCTGGGCGGCCCATGAAGTTCACGGTGACGGTCTTGTCGCTGATGCCCGTTCGATCGCCGAGAATCGCGACCATCTCGCCCTCTGCCAGGCGTTCTTGCAACGTAAGGGCTGAGCCGATCGGGTCCTGGCCGACGTGAATGACACGTGATGCCATTTCGGGATTCAGCTCTGTCAGCATTGTGTTGATCATCTTCGCGTTCTCGAAGTGACCGACGATGTTGATCAGAAAGTCCTCCTGGTCTCCGCCGATTCGCATGGCTTCGAAGCTACCCATGTGTGCGCCGAGTAGGATCGCCCCCTTCTTTGCATCGGAAAGGGCCTGCAGGTGTTCGTTTCCGTTTCGATTGACCTCGAAATACGAGTGCTTTCCGCTGAGTAGAAAGACTCTGTCGAGGGTGATGTTGACGAAGCGTCGAATGTGTTTGTAGGCGTCCCAAAACGTGGCAGGTCGCTCGTGAATTCTCTCGTGCCAGAGACGGGACGCGCGCTGCGCGGGTCGATCAAAGACCGCGTACCAGAAGGCGATCAGCGCCAAGAACTGGCGAGTCGGCCAGCGCCCGAGCAGCGTCGCCATCTTGAACACGAGTCGGATCCCCCACATTACTCCGCGTTCGCCTCTTGCGAGCCACTCTGGATCATCTGCCGTAACCACACGCAGCGAGTCTGCGGGTGTGGGATTGTCCGCACCTCCGTCTGGGCTCTCCAGGTGCTCGTCGGGTTTGCTCATCGCTTTATGAGTCCGACTTTTCGCATACACCAGACGGTGCAGCCGATCGTGCACAGGCGGCTGTGCAGGGCGGCAAAACGCAGGTTGTCGCGAAGCGGCTGGAAGTGCGAGAGTCCGCCTTCCTCCTCGGTGAGGTAGCGCACTGGCACAGGGATGTTGATCGTGCGGACGCCGGCCCAGACCATTCGAACGGCGATCTCGATGTCGAAGTCCATACGGTCGCCCCAAACCGTGACCGAGAGGGCGGCCTCGACGGGGTAAATCCGGAAGCCGATCATCGAATCTTCGATAATGCCCGCGCCGCCGACCTCTAGGTTGACCCAGAACCGCGTGAACTTGCGAGCGACGACGCGATGCCGCGGCGCCGACTCGTCGTACTGTGGGCAGCCCAGCAGTAGTGCGTTGGGATTTGCCCGAGCAATCTCCAAGAACTTCGGCATCTGGGTGAGGTCGTGCTGACCGTCCGCGTCGACTTGGAATGCGTGAGTGAAGCCCTGCTCCTTTGCGAACGCCAAGCCTGTTTTTACGGCGGCACCCTTTCCACCGTTACGCGTTCGGCGCCTCACAAGAGCCATGCCGTCTGCGTTCAGCGCCGCGCACGCCTGCTCTCCGAGGGTTGCGCTGTGGTCGTCGACCACGAGGACATCCGGGATGAACTCGCGAACGCGCTCGACCACGCCTCGCACCGTCTCTGGGTTGTCGTAGGTCGGAATCAGGGCACAGACTCGAAATGGCGCGCGCTCGTAGTTCGCAGCGCCATCACCTTGGTCATCGACTCTCTCGGTCATACCGCAGCCTGCATCGGTTCCGGAACCGCAGGTGCCTCGCTGGCTGCGGTCGCCGCGTTGGCCGTCGCGCCGGGAGAGAGAAGCTCGCGCATCGTGTTGCGGAGGTCACGGCTGGACGCAAAGTCCGCTGGGTCGAGGGAGGCCAGAATTCTCATGTGAAAATGGGGAAGTTCGTCCAGTGGATCGAAGAAGCCTTGCTCCTTTTTTAGCCACGCTGGGCTGCCCCCGATAAGCAGTGGCACCACTGGTACTCCGGCTGCGAACGCGGCCTCGATCGGAGCCCGCGAGAACTCCCGGAGCGTCCCGTCAGGATACGAGCGCTGGCCTTCCGGAAACGCGAGGACTCGGAAGCCCTGGGCAAAGCGTTCGGTAATCTGCTGATTCATCTTTGGCACTCCGCTGGATGTTGGCGGGCTGCTGATCTGCCCTGCCGCGGTCAGCAGAGGTTTCGCCCACCAAATTGTGAAGGTGCTCTCGCGAATCAGCGTCACCACGTCGCGCAACGCCGACATCACGACCGTTACGTCGGTTAGCATCGGGTGGTTCGCGACGAGAAGACAGGGCCCCTCCGGAAGCTGCCCCTCAACTGCGCGCGGTTCGTAGTGAATCAGGCGGAGGACCCTCAGCCAGTCGTGCATCAGTCGAAACCCGCGGAAGATCGCGAACTGAAAGCGCTTCGCTCGGCGAACTTCGTCACGTACCGGCAAGAGCGATGCGATCAGGAATCCCAGGTATCCGAAGGGGCCAAGGAAGCCGTAGAGAACCAGGGTCAGTACGACCTTCAGAATGTGGATGATCCGTCGCATTGTGCGTGCGACGCCATATCATAACCTCCGCGATCCGCCGACAGGCTCCAACTCGCGGCCTACGTGTCCAACGAGGTATCACTTCTTAGAACACCCGTGCGGACTCGCTAGGCATCCCCACGGACCCACGCGAGTGTCACGAGGCGCTAGCTACTGCGAGCTCCCTGACGACCGCCCCGACCGCCGCCTCGAACCTCTCGTCGGCCAGCAGCGGCTGGAGCGCGGACTCCTGCTTGGTGAGAGGTCCGCTGATCTTCTTGCCCGGGCTCGCGTAGAACTGGCCAGCCTCGAAGCGTTCGTCGTGTACCGCCTCGACATACCGCGCCGCGCCGTACTCGAGCTTATGGGCGTTGCCGAAGGTCTTCAGCAAGGGGAGCATCACATAGCGGAACATAAACCGCTGAATGGCAGGAAGTTTGTTCATGACCTCCGTACCGCCGGTGAAGCCTGGGCTCACGGTGAAGGCGCGGAGGCCGTGGTCCCCGCTTAGCTGTCGCATCCAAAGAGTGCCGATCAGCTTGATGAGTCCGTAGTCCGCCATGATGTCATAACCGGGCTTCACGTGCTCTGCGCGAGCTACCGCGCGGACCGTCGACTCCAGGTCTCCGTGTCCTACGGGAAGAGTGGACGCCTTCATGCCCATTGCGGGAACGCCCCGCGAGGCCTCGCTGCCTGCGAACATGATGGTCGCCCCTTGGGTGAGGATGCTGTGGCGAAGCAGCTCATCGATCAGCCGAACGTGGCCGCCGACGTTCATCGCGTAGAGTTCCGCGGTTCCGTCAGCCGTGCGCGGCGGCCCGCCGTCTGCCTGCAGTCGCGGAACTCCTCCAGCATTGAGCACGACGGCACCGAGCGTAACGCCATCGGCCGCCAAACCATCGACGGCCTGCTCGATCGTCTCTGGCTTATTGTTGTCGAAGATGGCGTAGCCGAACGCATGGCGCTCTTTGCCGGTCGCCGCCATCAGGTGGGTGATGGCGTCCTCGGCCTTTGCCTGGCTGCGGGCGGAGATGAGAACGGCGTCCCATCGGCCGCTAAGAGCGAACTGGCGAGCGGAGTCGAGGCCGAGCCCTGAGTTGGCACCGGTGATCAAAATATTCTTGCGGGTCATACGTAGCTGGAGTGCTGAAGAACTGGACCTCAAGGTCCGAAACAAGCGTTCGTTTTCGCTGGGGCAAGGCGACGTAGGGTTAGCCGCAGATCGCCGAGACCACCTGAGCGGCGATGGCTTCGAGCTCTGCCCGGTTTGTGTTGGCTCGGGCCGAAACGACCATCCCCATGTTGTTGTTGAAGATGAACCGGGCAATGTCTGCGGCGTTTCTGTCAGTAGACACGTCGCCTTCGGCTTGTGCGCGGCGAACGCGAACGGCGAACACCTTCATCGTTCTCTCTCTCGCGTCTGCAAGGCTCGAAATCACCTCGGACTCGTCGCTGTCGACCTCGATGGCCGCGGTGCAAACCAGACAACTCCGTCCCCCGTCGGTCGTCGTCGACTCGACTATTCGTGCATACATGCGACCAAGGCCGTCGCGCAGAGTGCCTGCGTCTAGCAATCGGCGAAGCTCGTATTCTTGGCCGTCTACGTAGCGCTCCAGTGCGCGCAAAAACAGAGCATGCTTGCTGCCGAAGGTCGCGTAGAGGCTGCTCTTCGAGAGGCCGGTCGCCTCGACTAATTGACTCGGAGTGGTGCGCCGATACCCCTTCTCCCAGAAGAGCTCGGCGGCGCGATTCACGACTTCGTTTTCGTCGAATTCTCTAGGGCGTGCCATTGACTCCTGGGCAGTATACCCCAGTATTAACGATCTGGACTCCCGAGTCCAGAAGCTTGTAGCATCACTCTCCATGCCTCCGGTTGCGCCTCGGAACGCGCTCCTGTTGATCGCGCCTAAACGACGTCTCGAACTCTCGTGCGTAGCAGAGTAAGCTGACCACATGTTAAGCCCCGCGCGTGGCAGAGTACGCTGACCTTATGTTCGGAAGACTCCGCCAAATCAGACCCGACGAGCGGCGCGACGCCTTCGTAGCCGCCGGGACCTTGTTCGCTCTAATGGCGGCCCACGCGCTGCTTGAGACGGCACGGGACGCCTTGTTCCTGGCCAGCATTCCGGCCAGCCGGCTGCCATTCGTCTACATCGGCGTCGCGGCCGCTGCGTTGGTGGTGTCCGCTGTCCAGGACCGGGGGAAGGGTGGCGCGAAGTCGTTGTGTGGGTGGCTACTGATTTCGGCCGTTGTCACGGTCGGTTTTCATCCGCTGCTCGGTCGGGGCGGCTGGGTATTCTACGCGCTCTATGTCTGGTCTGCGGTCGTCGTCACGGTGAGCCTGGCGCGTTTTTTCTTACTCATCGGCTCACGCTACACCGCGACCCAGGCGAAGCGAATCTACGCAGTCGTTGGCGCGGGGAGTGTTGTCGGCGCGATCGTGGGCTCTGGGGTCGCGAGCGTGCTCTCGCTGTCGCTGCCTCCGGCGCAGCTCTTGTGGGTCGCTGCCGGCGGGCTGCTAGTCGCAGCAATTGGGCCGATAGCGCTGACCTCGACGCCGTCGAGTTCGCCGAAGGCGGAGGGTGGCCCTGCGCCGGCCGGCTTGGCGGCACACGCGGCAAACGTGTGGGGCCACGTGTACGGTCGCCGCGTCGCAGTTCTGCTGATCCTCATGACTGTCGTGTTCACGCTGGTCGACTTCGTGTTCAAGAGTGAGGTGGCCGCGCGGGTCGAAGCCGACGCGCTCGGACTCTTCTTTGCGCGGTTCTACTTCGTCTTGAACGTGCTCTCGTTGGCCGTGCAGCTCGCCTTCGTGCGTTACGCGGTTCGAGTCGCTGGTCCTGCGATGGCGCTCGCAATGCTGCCGATTCTGCTGGTGCTTGGTGGCGCTGGGGTGGCGTTTGGCGGGGGCATCGTTGCTGTGTTGGTCCTCAAGGGAGCGGACGGGTCCCTGCGGCACTCGCTGCACCGAACAGCCAGCGAATTGCTCTTCGTTCCCATGAGCGACAGGCTCAGGGCCTCGGCTAAGACATTCATCGACATCGTCGGCCACAGAAGCGCGCAGGCGCTGACGTCGATCGCGATCTTGGGCGCGATCGCGATCGGAGCGTCGAACGTGCATCTAGGCTTAGCGATCGCGGTGCTTGCCAGTGCTGGGGCGTTTCTGTCGTTGGAGCTGCGCCGCCACTACCTTGACGTGTTCCGCACTACGCTCTCGCGAGCTGCCGAGCGCGAGCGAATCGAGTTTCCCGAGCTTACTCTGGCGAGCCTTGAGTCGCTGATTCAGGCGTTGAACGACTCGAATCCCCAGCGGGTTCGGGTGGCCCTGCAGCTCTTTGGCGAACAGGAGCGCGCGCATCTGGTGCCCGGGCTGATCCTCTATCACCCCTCGCCGGAGGTGCTGCCCGTTGCGCTCGAACTGCTCTCGGGGACCGGTCGTACCGACTTTCTTCCCCTCGTCGACCGGCTTCTCGACCACGAATACGCTGAGGTTCGGGCAGCCGCGCTGCGGGCTCGCGTTGCGCTGCATGCCAACGAGGAGATCCTGCGCGCCAAAGCCGCCGTGTCATGCCCGATCGTCCGCGCCACCGCGATCGTCGGGCTCACCGCCGGAGGTTACGCATCGATCGAGGAAACCGCGCCTCTGCTCGGCGAGGTAGTCGAGACTGGCAGCGCGATCGCTCGAGAGGCGCTCGCGAGAGCCATCGGCTACGCTCCAATCGATGCGCTCCATCCTTGGCTCGGTCGGCTCGCCGAGACAGAAGACGAAGCAGTTCTCGTCTCGGTCGTCCGTTCAATGGGCATGGCACCGAGTGCTCAGTTCGTACCCGCCTTGCTCGGCATGTTGGGGAGAAGAGCTGTGCGGGGTCAGGTGCGGCAGACCCTCGTCGAGATCGGCGAGCCGGCACTGGTGGCGCTCGACTACGCCCTGACTGACGAGTCGCTGGATAGTGGGATCCGGCTACATGTTCCCGCGGCGATCGCGCGCTTCTCTCCGGAACGCGCCGTCTCGATCCTCCAGGGCCACTTGCTCGACGCCGACGGTCCCCAGCGCTACAAGGTGCTCCGGGCCCTGAATCGCGTCGTTGAAGCGAACCCGAGAATCACGCTCGACAGGGCAGCGATCGAGGAGGCCATCGCCGACACGATCGCCAGCGCATTTTCTTACATCGATTGGCAGGTCGCGGTTGAGCACGGCGCGAAGGCAGTCGAGAGTCGCCGGACGGAGGCTCACCTACTGATCGCTCGAATGCTGCACGACAAGGAGTCCAACGCGATTGAGCGTGTGTTCAGGATGCTCGGCCTGCTCGCCCCCGGCCAGCGGGTGCAGACAATCTTTCGCGGGCTGGGTCTCGATGACCCTGACGTGCGCGCCAGCAGCCGCGAGCTGCTCGAAAGTTTCGTTCGCCCACGCTTTCGAGAGGCGGTACTCGGACTGGTAGACGATTTACCCATGGCGGAGCGTTTGCTCGCGTCGTCAGGCTTCTACGCGCAGGTAGAATGGAGCTACGAAAGTGCGTTGGAGGCGATGGTGTCCGGCCCGAGCGAATCTCTGGCGACGCTGGCATCTTACCATGTCCGTGAGTTGCCCCGCGATGATCAGCCCTCAGATGCAGAGATTTTACCGCGATCGCGGGCGTCCGATGGCCTGGCCAACGTGGCACGTCAGGCAGCATCGTGGGTCAAAGACCCCGAACATGAGGGGGCAACATGAGTGAGTTGGCTCTTGATGGTTCCCTTGTGTTTGGCATCGACGACTCCGGCCGCCGCTTCGCGACGCCGATGGAGCGGCTGATCTACCTGCGTTCACTCCCTGGGGTCGAGAGCATGGGGCGAGACGGCCTGATGTTCCTCGCCCAGCGTTCAACGGAGCACTTCTTTCCCGCGGGTACGGAAATCTTCCGCCCCGACCGCCCGGTCGAAGGCGTGCACTTCGTCGTCGAAGGGGTCGTTCGTGTTTGGCAGGAGGGGCGCCACCTCCTCGACGCCGACGCGCCGGGAGGGATCGGGTTTCAACCTGTGCTCTCGCGGTCGGCGATCGGTCAACGTGCGGTCGCGCTCGTCGACAGCGTGACGCTGGAGATTCAGCGCGACCACCTCTTTGAGTTGATGGAGGATGACTTTGATTTTGCGGCAAACGTGATCCGTCGGCTCGCGGAAGGGTTCGTCTCGGCCCAGCGGGAGCTCGAGTTGCGCGGATTGCTGGACCGCAGTGAGCCGGAAGAGGTGCCCTATCCCGAAGAGGAGCTGGACCTCGTACAACGGCTCAGCCGAATCGGCCGTGGTCCGTTTGCTGACGTGAATCTGGAAGGCCTACTCCACCTCGTGCGTCGCTATCCGGAGGTTCGCGTGAAAGCCGGCACTGTCCTCTGGGAGCAGGGCGAGCCATCCATCTGGGGACTGCACATGGTCTACGGCGTGGTGAGTTGCGAATCCGATGAACGGCACTTTCGCATGGGGCCGGATTCGGTGGTCGGCGTACTCGAGGCCTACTCGGGGCAGCCGCGTTCCTACCGAGCGGTCGCAGAGACCGAAGTTGTCGGGCTGCGTGCCGAAATGTCTGCGTTCTTCGATGTACTCGAGGACAACTTCGACATCGCGATCGGCTTTCTGGAGTTCCTGTCGACGATCGTGCTCAAGCTCTCTGTGCGAGTCGCCGAAGCGCGGGCTTCCAACGACCAACTCGGGTAGTGTCCTGCTTGGGGTTGGGCGTCTGCCGCGCTGAAGCTGGCCGCTCGGTACACAGACGAGGCCGGCTCTCACGCGCAGGTGCTTTCTTGCGGCCTGTGCTGAACGACCAGCTCGAGCCAGCGGCTGTGCATTGTCCCCGACAGGGTCCACCTGCCAGCTTTGATAGGCTCTATATCGTCGGCAAGGTGACGGCCTAGAAGTACGGTTTTACCTGCTTGCGCTATGACTTCCAGACGCCCGTTGCCGCTGGCCCTGGAGGTAGCAAGGCTGTAGCGAAGGTCGGACGCCGGATCAAACAACTGACCACGCCCCAAAAACCTTATGTTCTATCGCCCAGAAGAGGGCCATGGGCTGCCCCACAATCCATTCAACGCCATTGTCTCGCCGCGCCCGATCGGTTGGATTTCAACACGCGACAGTGACGGGTACGACAACCTCGCCCCGTATTCGTTCTTTAATGCGGTTGCTTACCAGCCGCCGCAAGTCATGT
>JBLHWZ010000206.1:0-10164 GCA_047629415.1 Bradymonadia bacterium
CGCGCTGCGCTCCGAGACGCTCGCTGAGCCTTCGCTATTCGTGGCGACCCGCAAGAGCGAGCGACATGCTCCGGAACTTATCCGGATCGGGCCTGGCGGCTCGGTCGAGCCATATCAGTGGAAAGATCTGCTCGATATCGTGCGAGACGCCCGCCCCAGCCGGCGCTCCCGTATGGTGGCACCGGATGACGAGGCCCTGGCAACTCCACTCTTCGTCTTGGCGATTCGGCCCGAGTAGGAGAACTACTGGGGCGCGAGACCGGCGGCAGCGCTGAGCAGTCTCGGCGGCAGCGCTGAGCGTTCCCGACTTCAGCGCTGAGCAGTCTCGGCGGCAGCGCCGGCGAGTCTCGGCGGCAGCGCTGAGCAGTCTCGGCGGCAGCGCTGAGCAGTCTCGGCAGCTGGGCTACGGAGTCTAGTCCTCCGCGTCCTGATCTTCGTCGTCCTCGCCCTGATCCTCGTCGTCCTCGCCTTGCTCATCGTCGCTGTCCGATCTTCGGCCCGACTCCGCATCGGAGTCAGCCTCATCGCTATCGTCCGCGCTGTCTTCGTGATCGGCCGAGGTATCGCTTGAGTCACGCTCGCCAGCATCGACCTGTCGGCGATCGGACTCGACGCCTGACTCGTCTGCGCCGTCGTCCGTGTCTCCGAGCTCAGCGTCAGGCTCTTCTCCCTCGGCGTCGGTCTCTTCTCCCTCGGCGTCGGTCTCTTCTCCCTCGGCGTCGGTCTCTTCCCGCTCAGCATCGGGAGACTCGGCGTCCGCATCATCCGCATCCGGGACTGGTGTGTCGGAGCCCTCGGCGTCAGCAACGCCTTCGTCCGCGACAGTCCTCTCGCGGTCTGTTTCGTCGCCTTCAGCGGGCTCGCGTCCCTGATCGTCCGCCCCAGCATCTGAGTGCCCCGGTGGGTCAGGCCGGGCCGTATCTGGCAGCAGCTCACGGTCTTGACCGGGAATAGTGCTCTCGGCCTCAGTCGCCTCCTCGATCTCCGCGAGGGTCAGGTCCGGCTTGTTGGCGCAGACGACTCGTCCTTCGAACTCGTATTGGTGCGGAAGTGGGCCTCCACACAGGAATCCGGTCTCGGTGACGACGCCGGTCACACAGATCAGCGTGTCGCCGTCTACGATCAGCTGGCCATTTTCACAGATGTCGTCGGATCCGTCATAGGCAACACACGCGCCGATGAGGAGCGTGAATGCACAAAGAACAATTCGGGGAGTAGGTTTCATCGGTCGACGTCGAAGTCGGGCGTGAATTGAAACGTCAGTGCGAACTGATCAGCGTCGGGATGATCAGTCGCTTCAGCGTCAGCCGCAGCAATCATAGGAAAGATCTCATCTTTGTAGGTCTGCTCCAGCGTTTTGAGCGCGCCGGGCAGCGCTCGAAACCCGAGCGACCGAGTAAACGCGCGGTCATCGTTCTTCTCGAACCGTCCTTCGACAACATGGGCCGCCGTAAGCATCATGTGACCGAGCGCGTCGATGCGCGCCATCCAGCCGTCATCTAAGAGGCGGTGCGCGAGTGACGTGAGTTCGTATCTCGGAGTTCGACCTGCGGATATCATGAGCCGTTCGTCACGGACGAGAGCGCTCGCGGCCTCCTTGACGACTGAGGGGGCGATGTCAGGGAGCGCCTGTTGAATCCGCTTCAGGCTCAACGGGCCCACCCAAAGCAAACTCAGGACACGTCGTGGAACTCCGTATTCTCTTTCGGGTTCCGAGAAGTGCTCCTTGAGGCTCTTGGAGAGCGCGCCCACCTTCGCCATGCTGACGGACATCGTCTCAGCGATTTCTCGCATTTTGAGACCACGCGACCGCGCCTCGCGGTAGTAGGCGAGTTCGGCCGTCTGTTTCAGTTCACTCAACGGAAGCCCCATCCGAACAGCCAAACGGGCAGCCGGAATGAGGACCGAGAGGAGGATGTGGTCGTCAGGTTTTGCTGACACCTACTTGCCTTGGAACGTTGATTTACCCACGAATGTAGATATTCACCGTAGAGAATATCAGTAGAACATGTTTCGAATTGAACTGAAATAGCGACGCTGGTCGCCTCTGCGTCGGGAAGCCAGTGTGGGACTGGGTTCCGAGTTGGCAAGAAGGCAATTTGAAATCGGTACGAGTTGCGGGCTCTCTTGCTTATCTCCAGGCAGAGAGCGCTCTTTCGCGAACGAACGCTCTCAAAACGAGAGGTGCTTTTTCACGGTTCGGCGGTCGAGTCCGGTCTTACGCGCAACGGCTTCGAAAGTGCCCAGTTCGTCGTAGAGGCCGTGACAATAGGACCTCAGAAGCTCGGCGGCGCTGATCGATCCGTCCCTCATTCGCCGCAGAACGTCGCCTTCCTCCGCAGAGGTGGAGTGAGGCGGCTGGTAGAATCCCCGAACGAGGATTCTTCGGATCGCCTGTTCCAGTTCTCGCACGTTACCCGGCCAGCGGTGATCGCGCGGGAGCTTGTCGAGAACGCGCTCGAGGAGTTCGGATGTATTGGAGTTCACGCCGACAACTCGCGTGAGCAGGACCTGAACGAGCGCGGCCAGTTCCGAAGGATCTTCCTGAATTCTCTGGCGCAGCGGTGGCAGTTCGATCACGTCCGAGGAGAGACGGTAGAAGAAGTCTTCGCGTAAGCGTGTCGGTCCCGTCAGCGACTCTAACGGTACGTTCGTGGCGGCGATTACCCGTCCCGAGAATCGGCGGTCCTCGTGCGACCCGACAGGAGAAAAGAGCCGCTCCTGCAAAACGCGCAGGAGCTTTATCTGGATGGGAACAGACACCTCGCCAATCTCGTCCAGAAAGATCGCCCCATGATCGCGGCTTCTCTCGAAGATGCCCGGATGTGACGCCAGCGCACCTGTGAACGCTCCCTTCTGGTGGCCGAAGAGCTCGCTCTCGACGAGTCCCTCCGGGAACTGCGACAGGTTCAATGGGAGGAAGAGCTCTGTGTGGGCAAGCTCGAACCCGCGTTTTCTGTGGTCCCAGCCAATCCAGCCTGAGCCGCCCAAGGCCGTGGCGGCCGCGCCTTTACCCGTACCCGTCTCTCCGAGAAGAAAGACTGAGAAGTCCTCCATCTTCTCCCACAACGCGCGTTCGTAGAGCGAGATGTCGTGAGTGAAGATGTTCTGCCAAAGTCGGACTCGAACTGCTCTCATCGAATCGGAACGGCCGGTCATTGCTCGTTCAACCAGCGCGAACGCCCGACGAAGCTGCCACATCATTCCGAGCAGTCGTTCCGAACGCGCCTCGGTGAACCCCGCCTCAACAAGCTCCTGCAAGACGTCCTCGGCGAATGCGACGTTTCCCTGCTTCCCTTCTAGTTCGGCTCGGATCAGGACGTCGAAGGCCGGAATGAACCGGTGGAAGACCGCGTAGACATGCGTGAGTTCAACTGCCTGTCGGCTCTCAAGAGGCACCTCACTCAGAGGCGTCGAGAGATCTCTGAGTCTGATCTCGATGGCCGCCAACGAGCGCAGCATGGTGGGATGTCGACCGTCAGATGCGACCCCCGCCAACTCGGTATCGAGCTCATCACTCTCGACTGAGAACGGGTTGGAGAACGCTGCCGAGGCTACGCGATGAAAAAAGGAGTATTCTGGCATGACAATTTTGTACGGTGTGCGTGCGAAAATGTCCAACCACTGAGTGGGAGCTACGGGACGCGAACCCTACGACTTCATGAAAGCCTGCATGCGACTGGGTTCGCGCGCGAACACTGCATTTGGCACGGTCCGTGGATTGTCTTGAACCCATTGACGGTCGCGCTTGGTGACCTCCTCCCACCCCAGCATTGAAATGAAACAAAGTCTTCAAGACACGTCCGCTTGGATTTTCCAGGTTTGGACCTCGTTCACGCTCTCATTCGGTGCCTCAGTTGCTGGCATCATCTACCTTCCAGTGGATGCCTGGATCCGCTCCTTCATGGGCATGAGCCTCCTCGCGACCGTGATGGCGACGTTCACTCTCGCAAAGACCGTCCGCGACAACCAAGAGTCGTCCCGCCTGATCAACCGCGTGCAGGAGGCGAAGACTGAGGCCCTGCTTCGTGAATTTGAGACCGAGGTGACAGTATGAACTACACGATCTTGAGAGTGTTTCGTCGCCTTGCCGCGTTCATCGTTCGACTCGGCTATCAGTTTCGCGTCCATGGGCTCGAGAACCTCCCGACGAAGGGGCCAGCAGTCATCGTCGCGAACCACGTGAGCTTCATCGACTCCCTACTGCTCAGCACTGCCGTCCCTCGGCCGATGCGCTTCGTGATGTCGCATCAATACTTCGCCAATCGATGGCTGCAGCCGCTCTTCCGAGCTGTCCGTGCGATACCGATCTGCCCAAGCTCCCACGACCCAGTGATGAAGGAGCGAGCCTTTGACACTGTCGCGGAGGCGTTGCGGGCTGGCGAACTGGTTTGCATCTTCCCGGAAGGGCGCATCACGAAGCATGGCCGGATGAACGAGTTCCAGCCCGGCGTTGAGCGGATGGTCCGTGAGACCCCGGTGACCGTGATCCCGGTCGGGATTCGCGGCCAGTGGGGAAGTCGCTGCTCTCTGCGCGGCCCGCTTGGGGTTCGTGTGAAGGGGCGAGGCCGCGCCGCAGTGTCCGTGTGCGTCGGAGTACCCATCGCGTCGAATGTCGTGACCGTGGCGCGTCTCGAGTCCGCGGTTTCCGCCCTCGCAGAGCCGATAGGAGACCGGAATCTCACAGCGAGTCGGCGAGCGTCGGAAGTCCTTCCTCCGCTGGAGACGAACCGAGAAGAGCTCGTCCCGGCGGCGTGGTCCGATCACATACCGAGTTGGAGTCGACCGTCACAAGCCGCGAGCACAAGAGGGCCGGGCGACTCTCAGTGCCCCCGCGTCGGAGAGTAGCTGCTCAGATTGAAAGGCGACGGTCATGGTAAGCCGGCGAAGTAAGCGCGGCTCTGTCTCCTAGATCTCAACGAGAGCGAGACTCACCAGAGCGAATATCCGTCCGTCGTCACGACGCCTGCCCACGTGACGCAGCCGTCCGAGAAGTCAGGAGAGCCTGCGAACACGACGACCAGAAGAGCTCCGTCATCCTCGCAGACTCCACCCCGGAATTCGGTGGCGGTGCTCGTCGACGCATCCGCCCTTGTCTGGAAGCCCCAAGGGGCGTCGCTGGCGAGTGAAGAGCAGCAGAGGCTCACTCGCCGGGCGCCGTGCACTGTCAGATATCGGCGCGTCGCTCGCCGAACTGCTGCCGCAGCGAAAGGTGCATCCTCTGGCGCGAAGCGGAGCGCGAGATACCCGCTGACGTCAGACTCCCTCTCGCCAAGCCCTGCTTCCTGGGCCAGCGAGAGTAAGACCGAGTCACAGTCTCCGAACCATGCGTCATAGGGCCGTCCGGTTTCTTGGATGCGCACGCGGTGCATACCCTTTGGGATGAGCGCCGGCGTCCACTCGGCCAGCGCTTCGTCGGGATAGAGCTCTCGTAGTGAAAGTAGATTGCGGTCCATGTTCCCTCCTGTGGAATCGGTTGTTTCACAGGAGTTATCGGGCCCAGCGCGCGCGTGTTGCGCGCAAAAGTCCGAGGTGGACGGCAGCAGCTCGCGGCCGTGCGACGGATTCGGTGCCGACCCGATGAGCTGCCGACTAGGAGAACTGTTGACTCGACGAGCCGCCGTCCCGATGAGATGCCGACTAGAGGAGCTGGATTGCGTCTATATCCACGCTCCACCGGACTTTCTTCGCGGCCAACTCCTTGCTCATCGTCTGCGCACGATAGACCACGAGCTGAGCCGCTCGCCGGACGATCTGACGGTCCTCTGCCCGCACCATCGCTTGCACTCGGTAGCGTCGTCGAACCCGCGCTATTGGCGAGTCCGTAGGGCCCGTGATCCGCAGCGACGGGTCTCCGTGCAGCTGCGCGTACTCGATAAGTTCGCGCGCGGTCATGATGGCATCGCCGTAGTCTGGCGCGTTCACCCGCAGTGCGAACAAGTGTGCGAACGGCGGGTACATAAGACGGTTTCGGAAATCGAGTTCCTGGTTTGCGAACGCGTCGTAGTCGCCCGTCTGCACGGCCTGAATCACGTAGTGCTCCGGCCGGTGGGTCTGCAGGATGACCTCACCTGTGAGCTCTGCTCTGCCAGCCCGACCAGCGACCTGGGTCAGGAGTTGGAATGTGCGCTCGCCGCTTCGAAAGTCGGGGAAGCGCAGCGATTGATCACCGTCAACGATGCCGACAACTGTGACTCGGGGGAAGTCATGCCCCTTTGTGACCATTTGGGTGCCCACCAGCACGTCGAGCTCGCCGCGGCGGAACGCGCCAAGCACCTTCTGGAGTCCTCGCCCACGCGACGAGTCTCTGTCGAGCCTTCCAACGCGAAGGTCCGAGAATCCCTCAGCGATCGAGTGCGCGATCTGCTCGGTTCCAGCTCCCTCTTTGTCGAGTTCTTCACTCTGACAAGTCGGACACTTCTTGGGCAGCGGCACCCGATAGTCGCAGTAGTGACACGCGAGCTCGTTACGCCGCATGTGGTACGTCAGCGAGATGTCGCAGTCGTCACATTCGATGACACCGCCGCAGTTCAAGCAGCGAACCGTAGGGGCGAACCCGCGCCGGTTGAGGAAGAGAATTGTCTGCTCGCCGCGACGGGCAGCCGTGCGCACTCGACCCGCGAGCTGCGGTGAGATGTAGTTCGAGAGGGGATCACCTGGGGTCGCGCCGTGGTGGGCCAGATCGACGATATCGACGGTCGGGAGTGGACGATTGTGGACGCGTGCCCGCAATTCTAGGAGGCCGTATCGGCCTTCGCGCGCGTTCTTAAGTGTTTCGAGCGAGGGCGTGGCTGACCCCAGGACGCAGAGCGCGCCTAGTCGATGGGCGAGTACCACAGCCGCATCTCGCGCATGGTAGAGCACGCCCTCATGCTGCTTAAAGCTCGGGTCGTGCTCCTCATCGACGATAATGAGGCCGATGTTGTCCAATGGTGCAAAGAGCGCCGACCGCGCGCCGATGACGACATCCACTCCGCCCCCGCGGATCGCTCGCCACTGGTCGAATTTTTGGCCAGGCGTCAGCCCAGAGTGAAGGACCGCGATGCTCCGGTCCACGCACGCTCGGAACACTCCGACAAACTGAGGCGTCAGGGCGATCTCTGGGAGCAAAACGAGAACGCGTTTTCCTCGGCCGACGACCTCTCGTGTGAGGCGCACATAGATTTCGGTCTTTCCGCTTCCTGTGACTCCGTGCAGCAGCCATGTTTTCGGGCCGCTACTGACTAGTGCGTCGACAGCCACCGCTTGTTCGGGAGTGAGCGGCGGATCGCTCTGTCGTCTCTCGGTCGCGTCTTCAAACGGGTCGCGAGAGACCTCCTCAGCCGTGATCTCGATGACGCCTCGCGCTACCAAACCGCGCAACACGGCGCGCGAAGTCCGAAACTCCTTTCTGAGCTCAGCGTCGGTGGCGTCCCCGTGGTCCTCCAGGTGTCGAACGACCTTCTCTTGAGCGACGCCGAGCTTGCGGTCGTCGCGCCCTCTGTATTGCACGCGATCCACCGTCCGTACGGTGAGGCCGGCGTCGGAAGCGTACTCTGTTGCGACGAGTCCCGCCTCCTCAAGAGTCGCTAGATCGGCGTGGGTTGCGCCCCGGACAGCATTCACCAAGTCACTGGGATCCATCGGCCGAGCGAAAGACGCCAGTACCTCGGCCAGCGCGCCCGCCGGTCCACGGAGTCCTGATGGCGCCTCGCCAGCGACCCATTCAACAGTACGCGAGGTCTCCGAATGGCCATCAGGGGGAGTCGCGAGGCGCACGGCCTCTCCGATCGGCGCGAGGTAGTATCCGCCGATCCACTCGGCCAAAGCGAGCTGCGGCTCCAAGACGGCGCGCTGGCTGTCGATCACGTCTACAAGGGCACGGATCTTTGTCGGATCGACGCCCTCGGGAGGTTTGTCGGTGACGCGAATTACGAGGCCCTGTTTCGCCTTGGTTCTCCAAGGTCCGGCTACGCGGACGCCTCGGTGAACTCTGGTGCGCAGATGGTCCGGAATCCGATAGCTAAAGGTGCGCGCCAGCGGCACATCAAACGCGACTTCTGCGTATTGTTCGTCGAGCAGCATCAGCCTCGCTAAAGCGGGAGGCGGGGTAGCCGAACGGACTCTTGGACGACGGGTTCGGGCCCTCCTAAGGGAGCGAGGTCACTTGTCGTCGGAGCGAGATCCGTGACGGAGAGCGAGAGTGCCACACGTCCGTTGACGGTGACGCTCGCCTCGGTCGGGAACCAACCGTTTCCTCGCTCACCGTACTGGTCAGCCCTCGCCTCGTAGGTTCGATCTCCGGAGACGATCGTGATCGAGCGCGGACGGCTAATGCCTGGTTCCAGGCGAATCCAAGCGTGCGTTCCGCCGATCTGCTGAACGGGTATCCGGCCTGTGGGATCTTCAAAGAGTTCCATTCCCAGAATGGTCTCGTCCAGCCGAAACCCAAGCGCCTCGATCGCGTCCTCTATGTGGTTCGAACCGAGCAGAGCGGCGAGCAGCCTCATTTCGAAACTGAGACCCTCGTCCGACGGGTCCCAGATCTCGTTGAGCCCATCGACGAGCAGGAGCCTTGGACCATCCACTCGGAAGCGGACCGGGTCAACGCTCGTGGCTGTCGCGAGCAAGGCATTTCCCGCGGGCCTGAGTGCCGCGCGAAAATGGCCCGCGTCGTCGATCATCCTACTGGGGTGTTGGCCATGCGCGGGTAGGGCGAAGAGCCCTAGCGCGACGGCGCAAACACTAAATACAAGTTGCGAGATACTCACGAAGCTCGGGGCCCAGGTCCGGACGTTTCAGAGCGAAGGCAATGTTGGCTTTCAGGAACCCCAGTTTGTCGCCGATATCGTGGCGCGTCCCCTCGAACTGATAGCCGACAAGACCCCGGTCGCTTGCGAGCGCCTGCAGGGCGTCTGTAAGCTGGATTTCGCCGCCGTGTCCGGGCTTGACGTTTTCGAGGTAGTCGAAGATTTCGGGGGGGAGCACATAGCGCCCCATGACCGCGAGGTTGGTGGGTGCGCTGCCAGGCGCCGGCTTCTCCACCAGGGTGTTGATGCGGTGTACGCGATCACCCATCTTGTCCCCGGCGATGACTCCGTACATGGAGGTGTCGGAGGGGGGCACTTCGAGCAGGGCGACGACGCCAGCCCCATAGCGTTCGTACTGCTCGACACACTGCAATGTTGCCGGCTTTGGCGCGTCGATAATGTCGTCGGGCAGAATGACGACGAACGGCTCGTTTCCGATCGCTTGTTTGGCACAGAGCACTGCGTGACCGAGTCCGAGTGGTGCCTTCTGTCGCACCGCCACCGCGCGGACCATCTCCGAGATCCGTTCGATGACCGCGATCAAGTCTTCCTTGCCTCGGCGCCGAAGCGTGTCCTCAAGCTCATACGAATGATCGAAGTGATCCATGATCGCGCCTTTGCCGCGACCTGTGACCAGAACGACCTGTTCGATTCCCGACGCAACCGCCTCTTCGATGACAACCTGAATTGCGGGGATGTCGACGATCGGAAGCAGCTCTTTGGGAACGGCTTTCGTGGCGGGGAGGAAGCGGGTACCCAGTCCCGCTACGGGGATAACGGCTTTACGGACGCGAGTCATTGAAGCTCCAAACTAAGGGATCGCGCGGTACCATAGAGGCGGCGATCCAGATTGGGTAGGGTTCCGGCGTTCACTTGACCCCCTGCTGCTGAAGTCGCTGGATCCGCTTTCGAGAAGCCCAGACCTGCCGCACACCTTGGTTCGAAATGCTCTACGTCGTCGACGGCAGCTACTACATTTTCCGCGCATTCTACGCCGTTCGAAACATGCGCAACTCGCAAGGCATGCCCACCAACGGGCTCTACGCCTTCACGAATATGTTGCTGAATCTCATTCGTGATCACGACCCTGAGTACTTGGCGATCGCGTTCGATCCGCCGGGCGATGTGTTCCGAAATCGGCTCTATCCTGAGTACAAGGCTAACCGTGACTCGCCCCCGGAGGACCTGGTTATCCAGTTCCCACGCTTTCGGGATATCGTGAAGGCGCTGAACGTTCCCATCCTGGAAGTGCCCGATTTCGAAGCCGATGATGTGATCGGGACGATGACGGTGCGCGCTGGAAAAGACAGAGTCCCCTGTACTGTGTTGTCGGGTGACAAGGACCTCGCCCAGCTCGTGACCGAGACCATCACGG
>JBLHWZ010000207.1:0-10034 GCA_047629415.1 Bradymonadia bacterium
GGTGGCAGCGATCGAGAGTCGCCCCTGCTCATCGAGAGGCGGACGGCCGCGGATGATGCTGGCGCCAACGAGTTGCGTGGAAAGATCCAGTCAGCGGTAGACGCTCTCGAGGAGAAGTACCGAGTGGTCTTCCTATTGCGTGACGTCGAAGGGCTCAGCATTCAGGAGACCGCCGAGGCCCTAGAGATTTCCGTGCCCGCCGTGAAGAGCCGCCTGCACCGAGCCAGACTCTTCCTCCGTGCTTCGCTGGAACGCTACGTCAGCGAGTAACTGAAGCTCGTTACCGGCTCGCGACGGACAAGCGGTCAGCCAGTCGCCGAGCTGGCCTTTCTCGCCGGACCACGCAGGCCTCTCGCCGGACCACGCTGGTCTTTCGCATGGTCCTCACACGGTCCTCACGCGGTCCTCGCGGAGGCGAGTCAGCACTTCACCAACAGCTACCAGGGCTGGTCAGGCCAGCATCGGTCCTGGTCGTACTACTCCGCTTCGGGGCTCGAGAAGAGCTCTCGCACCCGATCGAAGACGGACGACCGCTCCTTCGCGTGGACGCCAGCCTCTTCGGCGAGCTCCTCAAGGAGCTCTCGCTCACGCTTGCTGAGCTTCTTCGGCACTTCGATGCTGAAGTGCACGTAGAGGTCGCCGTTCGAGTTCTTACGGTTGATGTGAGGCAGTCCCTCTCCTCGGACTCGCAGAACCTCGCTGGGCTGAGTTCCCGGCTTCACCTCGATGGTGGTCGAGCCATTCACCGTTGGGACTTCGATCTTCGTGCCGAGCGCGGCCTGCGCGTAGTGAATGGGCAGAGGCATGTGCAGGTCGGCACCGTCTCGATCGAAGAGCTCGGAGCGCTCAACCTCGAGATGGATATAGAGGTCTCCCTCTGGACCGCCCTTGGATCCGGCCTCGCCTTCGCCGCGGAGTCGCAGACGATTGCCGGTCTCGACGCCCGCAGGGATCTTCACGGAGACTTCGCGCCGCTCCTCAATCGAACCGCGTGCGTGACACTCAACACAGGGGTCCGAAATGACCTGACCAGCGCCGCCACACTGGCGGCAGGTGGACTGAACGCTGAAGAGGCCTTGGCGCAGATGAACCCGGCCGCTGCCGCCACATCCGTCGCAGCGTTCCGGAGATGAGCCTGGCGTGGCACCCGAGCCCGAGCAGTTTACACAATCGGTGTTGCGGGGAACCTCGACCTTCCTTTCTCCGCCGTGAACGGCGTACTCGAAGGGAACCTGCAGTCGCATTTGCAGGTCCGCGCCGCGGCGAGGCGCGTTCGGGTTCCTTTGTCTCTGCTGCGAAAACCCGAACAAATCGGAGAAAATATCGCCGAAGTTCGAGAAGATGTCGTTCATATCGGGTGCTGCACCCGCGCTGAATGCAGCATGTCCGTACTTGTCGTAGGCCGCTCTTTTGTCGGCGTCGGAGAGCACGGAGTACGCCTCAGCGGCCTCCTTGAACTTCGCTTCCGCCTCGGGATTGTCCGGGTTCCGGTCCGGGTGGAACTCCATCGCGAGCTTTCTATAGGCCTTCTTGATGTCGCGTGCCCCGGTCTCCCGGTCCACTTCGAGCACCTCGTAAAAGTCGCGCTTTTCAGACATTCGTTTCGTCGTTGGGAGACATCAGGTTCGGAAGCCGACCTGCGTCTTCAAGTTACTCGTCCCTGCGTGAGCGATCGCAGCACGACGGGTGTTGGGATCTTGGGGTCAGCGCAAGGCGGCCAAAAAATTCTGTAATACCGCAGCCGCGCGGACGTTATTCACGGGAGGATTACTGTCAAACACATCGATGACGGGAATTCTCCGGTGCTCTGCGTAGTTCGCTTGGGTATCGAGCACGATCTTGCGCAACCAAAATGGTTCGTCGCGCATCTAACAGGCAGACGAACTCCGCAGCTTCGCTTCTCGCTGATCTTAAGTGGACTTGACGAGTCCAGTTTGGTGAGAACAATAGTGGAGTCCAAACGTCCACTTTAACTAAGGTACCTCATGGAAAGCCGCCTGAGAGCATACAACGCACCGAAAACCAAAGAACGCGACAACGCGCTCGTGGCAGATCCTGTTCAGCGTTATCTGAACGAAGTGCGGGCCCACGAGGTACTGACGCGCGAAGAAGAGCAGGTGCTTTCGAGGGAATACCTCGAAGACCGGAACGAGGTCCTCGAGACTCGGCTCGTCAACGCGAACCTCCGCCTCGTCGTCAAGTTGGCACTTGAGTACAAAGCGGCTCGGGCGGGATTGCTGGACCTCATTCAAGAAGGAAACGTGGGTCTCATCCACGCAGTTCGCAAGTTCGATCCCGACAAAGGGATCCGCCTGGCGTCCTACGCTCAATGGTGGATTCGGGCCTACATCCTCAAGTACCTGATGGACAACCACAAATTGGTGAAGGTTGGTACCACTCAGGCCCAGCGGAAACTCTTCTACAACCTGAAAAAGGAGAAGGAGAACTTGCGGCGTCAGGGCCTCATCCCGACTCCGCCACTTCTGGCGCGAGCGCTCCAAGTGCGCGAGTCGGACGTGATTGAAATGGGTGTGCGAATGGCCGGTCGGGAGAGCTCGATCGATGCGCCACTGCAGGATGGAGAGAAGGGGACGCTCGCTGACCTCATCCCCGCCGAGGGCCCAATGCTCGATGATCTGCTCGCCGCAAACCAGGAGCGAGCCTCGGTCCTACGCGAGCTGGACATGTTCTCGTCGACCCTCGAAGGCCGGGACATCACCATCTGGAATCGGCGAATTGTCGCTGAGTCCCCCGAAACCCTCCAGCAGCTTGGAGAACATTTCGGTGTCAGTCGCGAGCGCGCTCGACAGCTCGAGGCCCGAATCAAGACCCGACTGGCGAAGTTCCTTGGGAACCGCCTCCAAATCGGTGGTGCCGCCTAACACGGTGGTGCACGGTAACCCGCCGTGTTTTTGACACACCGCTTCTCTCGTACATAGTTGGTCTATGTGAGGAGGTGTGTGATGAATCTGAAAACGTTAATGGTCTCGACCGGGCTCGGCCTTGGTTTGCTCTTCGCCTCTCCAGCAGCTGCTGATGGGGTGACTCATGTTGTGCGGTCCGGTGAGATGCTTGGGAGCATCGCCGGACACTACAACGTTACAGTGAACCAGCTGCGTGACTGGAACGAGCTGCGCTCGGACCTGATCCGAGTAGGGCAGGAACTGGAAGTTCGCCCCCGCGACCTATCTGGCGCCGAGGAACGCGGCGGTGGCGGCACTAACTTGTCGTACATCGTCGAGCCCGGAGATTGTGCCGGCGCAATCGCAGAGCACAATGGTGTCTCGATAGAGGACATCTTGGCGTGGAATCCCGGTATCGATCCGGACCGCATCTACGCGGGCCAGGAACTAACGATGCGGGGCGGCAGAGCCACTCGGTCGGTCCTCTACCAGGTCGAGTCGGGTGACTTCGTCGGTTCAATTGCAAGTCGGCACGACTGTACGATCGAGGACATCGCTCAGTGGAACCCAAGCTTGAACGTCGATCGAATCCGCATCGGGCAAGAACTTAGGATCATGCTCAATGGCCCTGAAGTTCCCTCAACTTCCGTGGGCCGGGCATACGGAGGTGAGCTGGAACACGGAGAGCAACTTCCGCCGCACCGTGCTTATGTCGTGCGAAATCCCAGGCGCTCGTGGGGGACGAACGAGACGGTCAGCGCCCTGATGGACGGCTTCGACCATATGAGAAGCGAGTTCTCGGACCTGCCGCGCGTGCGGGTCCACGATCTTAGCCTGGAAGAGGGCGGCCCGATCGACGATCATCACAGCCATCAGAGTGGTCGTGACGCCGATATCGGCTACTATCACACCGGTTGTCGCCGCGACTGCGAGTATCAGAGCTTCAGGGCATCGAATCTCGATCTGGAGCGTCAGTGGGCACTGTTCGATTTCTGGATCGAGCGCGACATGGTTCAGTACATCTTCATGGACTACGCGTATCAGGAAGTGATGTACGAGTGGCTGGAAGAGCAGGGCGAATCCAGGTCACGTCTCTCCAGGGTCTTTCAATATCCTAGGGGCCGAGATGTCGCCTCGGGTGTTATTCGTCACGAGCCGAACCATGCGAATCACATGCACGTGCGCTTTGCATGCGCTTCCGGCGACGATGATTGTCGTTAGTCTTGGATCGGGGAGCGCCATTCGCTAAGTGGGGGCTGCGCTGTGGCGCGTAGCTCACCAACACCCCCGAACGCCGTGGGCACTGAAGCCCTTCTCGATTCCCGACGACGCTGGAACCTTGCGAACCGCAAGGTTGAGGGCGTCTTCAAGGCGACGGCCGTCGCGCTGCCTCTTCCGCCCAGCTTCAACGACGGAGTGCGCGTCGCGCGCGCAGATAGAGCCGTTGTTGTAGGCCTTAAGCGAAAGGAAGGCCTCAACGGGAGTCGAAGCTACGACTTTGACTTCGTCGAAATGGCACAACGTGCAGAGGCGGCCGGTGCGTGTGCGCTGGCTATCTGGCCCGAAGAAGAGTTTTTCGGTGGCAGCTACCAAGACATCCTTGCGGTCGCGCAAGTCACGTCGCTGCCAATCTTGAGCCGCGACCCGGTTCTGGATCCGTTGCAGATTGTCATGGCCCGAGCACACGGGGCCGCGGCGATTACGATCCAGGTAGGATTCGTCGGCGAGGAAGAACTCCGGGCGTTGGTCCGCCACGCGATCGAGCTGGGGCTCGACGTGCTGATGGAAGGCGGCACAGCGGCCGAACTTGAGAGGATCGCAAAGTTCAAGATGGGGACATCCGACTCGTCCGGAGCTCGGCTCGTCGCGGTCGGTGGTCCCCTCAATCCGCCAGACGGGATGCGCACTTACGAGCGCCTCTCGCCTCTCATTCCTGAGTTCGCCGCCTCGCTGGCAACTTCCGGAATCGAGGACCCCAACGCCCTAGGTGCGCTGGAGACCGCTGGATACGAGGCGTTCCTCGTCAGCGACGCACTCCTTGCCGCCTCGGACTTCGAGGCAGCGATGGCCGACTACGCGGGTCTACCCTTCGGCTAGGCTTCTCTGTGAGGCTTCTCTGTGAGGCTTCTCGGGAGTGGCAGGCCGCTCCCAAAGCCGATCGAGTCGACTAGCTCGCCGCGGTCTTCGCCATCCGCGACAGATACTCCTTCGCGCCCTTCGTGATCTCTCGCGAGACGATCGGCTTGATGACCTTCGCGAGCAGTCGATTGACCTGCATGTCAGTCTCGATCGTCTGAACGAACTCGATGCGCGTTCGGTCCCCGCCCACCTCCGAGAAAGTGGCAGTTCCGGTCGACCACATGTTCTTGGTATCGACGGTACGCCAGGTCAGCCGATTGTCGCCCTTGAACTCGTAGCGAGCTCGATACTGGCCGTTGAAGGTCACGCCTTTTTCGGACATCGGCATCAACGTGAACGTGATCTCCGCCTCATCGTGGATCTCGTGTCCCTGCAGATCGCCGTAGTTCGCTGCGATCGTGGGCAGATCGGCAAAATGCTTCTTCACGGCGTCGATCGGCGCGCTGACCGTGACGGTCTCTCGGTATTCTCCGCTGAACTTAGGCATATTCTCTGTTGGCTAGAGGTCGTGGATGGTCGCTTCTGTCTGCGCGAGGATTCGCCGCATCTCGAGTCGCTGAAAGATCTCTCGAGCGAGCTCGAGGTGCTGCTTACCCTGAACGAGCAGGCGCTGCTCGATGAGGTACGTGCCGAAGCTGTGGAACGTGCGGCCAAGTTCACGCTCGTCCTCGAGGGCTTTGAAGAGGTCGATCGCGCGGCGGAACGCTTCTTCCGCCAGCTTGCCGCCTTCTTCCCCGGAGTCGTCGAACATGGTCTGGCCGTGTAGCTCGCCGATTGTGCGGAGGGCGATGCCTTCCATCGCGCGGGAGCGGAGCGATCGTGCAAGCTCAAGCGCCTCGTCCGCGTGGTCGAGCGCAAGGCGCTGATTCCCTTTCCGGGACTGCAACACGCCAAGGTTTCTGATCGAGTCAAAGAGCACGCGCCGATCGTTCATGGACTCTGCGATACTCGAGGCCTCGCCCAAGCGAGCTTCAGCGGCCTCCAAGTGCCCCTGTGAGAGTTCCGCTTCCCCAAGGTTGTTCAGCAGCATCGCTTCCAATCCCCTGTCTCCGGAGTCGCGAGCGACACCCACGGCCTCGGACCATATACGCGCCGCGGAAGCGGAGTCTCCACGCTCCTCGAAAATTACGCCGATCGTGTTGAGCGACTCGGCGATGCCCTGCAGGTCGTTCTCCTCTCGTCGAATCTCGAGAGATTCGCGGAAGCGGGCGAGAGCGTTCTGGAACTGACCGCGATAGACGAGCAGCGTTCCGATGCTGGAGAGAGAACGGGCGAGGGCCCGCCGGTTGCCGAGCTCACGCCGAATCTCAAGTGCGCCCTTATACGCGTGTTCTGCGTAGTCGTACTGGCCGCGAATCCAGTGGATTTGCCCCGTATTGTCGAGGGTAGACGCGACCCCTGCTCGATCCTCGAGCGACTCGAACCGTCCTCGCGCACGGTGGAATAGGTCGAGGGCGGAGTCGTAGTCGCCGACTGCCCGGCGTACCTGCCCAAGTTTTTCGAAGGCGATCGCCAGTCGGCGGCCGCTGCTCACCTGCCACGCGATCTGCGCCAGCTCCGTGAACGCCGCGACCGCGTCGTCGTGCCGACCCGAGAGAGCATAGAGGCTACCCAGGTCGTCGAGGAGATCGGCGCGGTTCAGCTCGTCCGCCGCGTCCAGCAGTTCGAGCGCCGACTCCAAGTGAGTGACCGCTCGGTCGTTGGCATAACGGTGCTGACACAATCGGCCCGCTCGCGCGTAAAAATCAGAGGCGCGGTCGACGAGTCCGCCGGAAGCGAGGTGACCGGCGATGGCAACGAGGAAGCGTTCTGGGTCCGCTGCGGAACGTACTTGCAGCCACTGCGCGACGCGCAGATGCATGCGCGTCGTCTCGTCCTCGCGCAGATCGGAGCGATGCATCCGCCGCTCAACCCAGTGTTTGAAGGAGAACTCGCGCTCACCTCGAAGGGAAGAGCCTGGATGCTCACGAAGGATGTCTCGGCGAACGAGCGCTTCGAGCTCCGCGACGATTTGTGATTGGTCATCGCGCCCATCGAGAGCGGCCGTATCGTCGGGAGACGTACGTCGTTGTCGATGCAAAGCCACGACGGCGCCTAGCCAGAATGTGTCTCCAATGATCGCAGCGTCACGCAACCGAAGTCGCTCAGGCTCCGAGAGGTGTTCCAGTCGCGCGCGAACCACTTCCTCGACCTCACCGGGAAGCTCCGTCTCGTCAAACTTCGAGAGGTCCGCGGTCCAAAAGTTGCCTCTGGTATCGATGACCCCGCTCTGGATGAGGATGCGGATTCCTTCCTCCACGACGAGCGGATTGCCGACCGCAACCATCGTCAGTCGCTGCACGATCGTGTCCGGCAGGTTTTCAACGCGGGAGAGAATGGCACGTACCAACTCGGAGACATCGGCGTCCGCTAGCCGTGTCATCGAAACAGAGTGGATCGCCTCTTCGGAGAGATCGCCGGCGAGTGCACTCGCGCTGAACCCTTCTGTGGCTTCGTTGGCCGTCGCGATGAGCACAAACGGGGTGTCGGCCACCTGCGGCAGAACCTCAGCAAGCAGCGAAATCGTCTCGGCGCCGGCGTGATCGATGTCGTCGATCGCGAGCACGAGCGGCTGTCGCGAGGCATCCGCCCGTAGAAGTGCGGTGAGCGCCCGCCGCCATCCTGACTCAACCTCCTCGCGCGAATCGTTCGGCGTCTCGGACAGGCCGAGCATCTGCGAGAGTCGTCCGGCGACCTCTACGCCCCTCTCTCCGCCGACCAGCGCCCCAATGCCGTCCGACAATCTTGAGCCGTGCTCCGCTGGATCCGCTAGTCGCGGGAGGTAGAACCGGTCGTTCAGCAGCTGTGTGATCGCAGAGTAAGGCTGAAGCTGACCTTCGCGAACGTAGGCCTTGGGCATCAACGCGTCCGGATACCTCTCCACAAGTTCAGAGTTCACAGCGTCTAGGAGCCGGGTGCGCCCGCAGCCTTCGGGCCCAGTGATCGTGATGAGAGCACCGCTTTGCTCGTTCACCGCGGTGTCGATCACGGCGAGGATCTGTTCGACGGTCTCGGCTCGTCCAACGAAGGGAGAGTCTACCCCGAAGATCCTCCAGCTCTCGCGAGACGAAGCTGCCCGAGCCATCGAATCGTCGGTCGCGCGGAAGCCAAGAGGCGCGCCGCAGTAGAGACAGTAATCGGTCGGCGTCTCATTCACGTGTCCGCACTCGGGGCAGACTCGGGCGAATTTCACTTCGCTATCGGAGCTCATTGGGACTCACTCATTGCGGCGCACATAGAGTGCGACTCGTCGATTGGGGAGCCTTTGCGATAGCTCGAACAAATGGGGTGGTCAAACGAGAAGTCGGCGGCAAGAACGCGCGGAAATAGAGCGAGCAGCGCCGCGGTTTCAGTATATAGAGAGCCGCCCAGACGATCTCTGCTCCCTCCGCTTGCCCACGTCGCCTTACACTTCTATTGTCGGGCTAACCTCAACACAAAGCGATGATGCGACTTATTGCGATAATTGCCCTCACTTTCTGCTCCGCGACCGCTTTCGCAGACTCTCCGCTTGTTGCGGCGCTCGGGGGCTTGGAGTGGGGCGCCTCGAGCGAGACCGTACTCTCCCATCATAGAGAGCGAATCCTTGAGGAGTATCGGACAGAGATCGCCGGTATTCGTGACCCGATCGAGATTGATAGACGGCGCCGCGAGGCGGAAGACACGTTCCTCCAGATTGAAGGGAGCCACACCGAGTTCACAGGCCCTCGCACTGGATTCGAGGTCTCGGTGATCCAGGACGAAGTGCGAGCCAATGCCGACCAGTCGGTCGTCTCGGTGCGCGACGAGTGGAGCACTTACTACTACATCTTTGTTGCTGACGAACTGCAGAAGGTCATCGTCACGTACGATCAGGCGTCGATGGGCTTTGTCGGCTTCGAGGCTTTCATCGAGCGGCTCGAGTCTGAGGTTGGAGGGCCCACAGCGACTGACTGGGAGGTGGATGACATCGGTGTGCGCCACATGACCCGGGCGACCTGGGAGGACGAGGAAGCTAGAGTTCGAGCCGAAGACAAGTCCGACATGTTCGCGTCGTTCCTGCTCGTCCACATCGACGTAGATCTCGTCGAGGAGTCTCCGGGCGACTCGGTCGCGCAGCCCAGGCGAGTGGCTGGAAGCCGCGACATCGGCTCGCTGATTCGCCGAATCGATGAGGAGGCCCCTGCCGAGGTTCGGAACAACGATAACGTTGTTGACGGAATCCTTGGGACCCGGACCGAGGTTGATCTCAGACTGCCTGAAGATGGTGCCCCGCTCGGGGACGAGGGCGCGGCGGGCGAGCCCGGTATCTCGGCGATGGATGACGAAGAAGAACTCGAAGACTCTGAGCGACGGGAGAGGCCGGCGCGAAGCTCTTCATCCAGTCGGTCAGACGACGAGGACGAAGAGGAAGAGGAAGAGGGCGAGATCATCTACTGATCCGCTCTGTCTCGCTCTAGCTCTGTCTCGCTCTAGCTCTCGCTCTGGCTCGCTCTAGCTCTCGCTCTGGCTCGCTCTGTCTCGCTCTGGCTCGCTCTGTCTCGCTCTGGCTCGCTCTGTCTCGCTCTGGCTCGCTCTGGCTCGCTCTGTCTCGCTCTGTCTCGATTGTCTCCCGCGCGGACTCCGACTACCGGGATCGGTGTTGAATCTCTCACCGGTTGATCATGCGCTTCCAAACACGCCTCGCCCCTCTTGTCGCCGTCTTGTCGCTCGCCTCCTGCAGTGACGATGAAGTCACCGACCGTACCTCTCTGCTTGATTCGCAGCCGCTCAGCATGTCCTCGGACGTGCGCGGCCTGTCGCTTTTTGTTGAGGCCGTAGAGACCTTGGGGCCTCGCCTCATCGAGGACGCCGAGTTCGCCGATAATCTCGTCTACACCGAGCAGATCTACTCTGAGTTCGCGCACGCTCGAGTGGGTAATGCGGATCGTGCTTCTGAGCCGCGATTCGACGTGCGAACAGCGGCGTTCTACG
>JBLHWZ010000208.1:0-9969 GCA_047629415.1 Bradymonadia bacterium
CGGCTGCGAAGACTCAGTTCGCCGGTCCCTGGGTCGGCTTCTTCAACCGCTTGGTCCAGCAAGTTGCCGTTCGCATCAAACTGGAAGGTCGCTCGCTCTTCTGTTGTCCCATCAACGCCGTCGTCGATCGTAAGCACCATCATTCCTTCTTGCGGATAGGACGCGACCATCGAAACTGCGGCCGCGCTGCCGTCGATACGTTCGCCGCGCAGTAGGGCACCGTCAGCGTTGTACTCGTAGAACCAGGAGGAGCCGGTGAAGTTGTTGCGCCAGTCAAAGCGGTCGCTGGCGGTCAGATCTCCAAACTCGTCATAGGTGTAACTCACCGCGAGATCTTGCGGCGAGATGAGGCCGTTATCTCCGGTGTCGATGATTATTCGGGTAGGGCAACCAACGATGGAGATGAACGCGCCGTGTCGTTCCTCAGGTGGTTTGGCGCAGAAGCGACGCGTGTCGACATCAAAGAACTCGACCGCCAGGTCGAACTCATCGCCAGCGTACCGAAGCGCCGTAACGACGTCGGGTGACTCGGAGTAGTCGTACTCATAGCGAAAGAGGAGATTTTGCTCCGCGCCGACGCGGACCTGTCGCGAACACGGGCCGAGGTGTTCAGCGAACGGGATCGGAAGCCCCTCCACAAAGTCAGGCTCGGGGGCCGTGTCAGCCGCGCCTGAATCGGTTTCGAGGTCCGGCGGGACGTCGGCTACGACATCCGCAGTGGCGCCGGTGTCGGAACCAGGGTTGGATCCGATGTCTAGTGAGGGGTCGTCCTCGCCTCCACAGGCGGCGAGGAGGAGGAGGGCTGCCGGAATAGTTCGATTCAAGGAGCGGCGGTCATCTCAAGGAAGGCGTCTTCAAGCGAAGTTCCGAGCTCGACGCCAAGGATCGGGACGCCAGAGTCTAGAAGCACTCGCAGTACATGTCCAACGACGACGGCTGGGTCCGTTCCGCTGGCGTATTCAACGGTGATGGTTCCGTTAGCGTCGGCGCGCGCGTCCTCGACTATGGGAATGGCCTTGAGTTTCGCGATCGGGGGCTTGGCGACTGAGCGGCAGCGGAATGTCGCGCGCTGCCCCCGCTGGGTTAGAACGTCCATTGTCCCGAGCGCTGTCAGCTTGCCGCGATCCAAGATAGCGCCATGCGTACAGACATCTTGAATCTCGGCCAGGTTATGGCTGGAAACAATGATTGTCGTCTCAGCGGGTTTGTTCGCGATGAGGTCACGAATCGTCTTCGCGTTCTTAGGATCCAACCCAGCTGTGGGCTCATCGAGAAAGATCACGCGGGGGGCGCCGAGGAGTGCGCCGGCAATCCCTGCTCGCTTTGACATGCCATGTGAGAGTTGGCCTCCGGTCTTGCCGCCGTCATTCGTGAGGCCCACGAGTTCGAGGACCCGTTCGACGTCTATCTTGGCGTCTTTACCTGTCAGTCCTGCGAGTTTTGCGTAATGCAGCAGCGACGACCTAATCGGCAGCGCGACGGGCAACATCGCGTCCTGGGGCAGCGCCGAGACCTGTCCCCGAAGTCGATGGAGTCGGGTGCATGACGTGCCCAGCACCTCAGCGGAGCCCTTGCTGGCTCGCAGCCATCCACAGAGTACGCCAAATGTGGTGCTCTTGCCTGCTCCGTTCGGCCCAAGCAATCCAAACGCTGCGCCCTTCGGGACTTCGAATGAGAGTCCGTCTACGGCCAGGACGGAACCGTATTTTTTGGTCAGATTAGTGACGCGGATTGCGTGTTCCATCAAAGATCCCTCCGTTGGAATGTCGCCGCCGCCAGTCCTATGAAAGCGCAGGTGAAGGCGATGTAGATCAGCACGCCCAACCCGAGTCCTCCCTCGACCGTCGCCCATAGCGCCGGTCGATGGTGCGAGAGGCTGATGTGCTGGAGGTATTGACTCAGCGGAATGGCGTCGATTCGAATCAGGTCCATCGCGAAGAGTAGGACGGAACCGATCGCGAGGACTCGAAATGGGGCGCGCGCAAGAGTTGAGCACCAGACGCCGAACGCCACGTAGGCCGTTGAGTAGAGCAAAAGCGCGCCGGAGGAGCGTACCCAAGCGCGAATCGCGACGTCCGTGGGAAACGTCGTCAGCATCGACGAGGCGACACCGAGCACGATTGCGCCTCCCAAGAGCACGACCGCCGCAACAGCGAGCGAGAGCGCAGCCCACTTCGCGGTCACATGCGCCCAGCGTGGGGCGCGGAACGTGGTGTAACAAAACGTCCGCCGCGCCAGGTTCACTCCGATCGCGTCGTAGGCGAAGAGCAGGATGAGACCTGGCAGGAACCAGAGCGAGAGCAGGAAGTAGCCCATGCCGATTGGAGCATCTAGCAGGGCAGGGCTGAGCGCGTCTTCGTCCAGATCAACAGCCGAGAGCAGCTCCTCGCGATGCTCCTCTGCTGCGTCGGCGGCCATCTCGCGGACCTGCTCCGCGGTGAGGTTGCTGCCTTCCATCGCGGCCTGTTCTGCGACAGAGAGCGCCTTGGTCGCGCCGTAGCCGATCAGGAGGGCGACCAGCAAGTAGAGCGCGCCAAAGATGAGGACTCGCTTCGTTCGAAGAAGCAACTCCAACTCGTGCAGAATCAACTGCGGTAGAAACATCATATTGCCAACACTCTGAGGACCTCGTCGACGGGGATGTCGCCTTCACGAGCCCGCTCTATCCCATGCTCGAAGAGAGTTCGCATCCCTTCGTGAATCGCTAATTTCTCAAGTCGGTGCGTCGGCTCACCCTCGTTGATGAGGTCCCGAACCGCGTCCGTCACGGGCAGAACCTCATAGACGGCAGCGCGTCCCTCGAACCCCTTGTGCAGGCAACTCTCGCAGCCGGTGGCTGTGAAAAATGGGCCCTCTGGGACCTCTTTGTAGCCTAGGAACTCGAATCGCTGCTCCTGTTCGGCCGTCAGTGCGGACTCCACGCGGCAGCTTGGGCACAACGCCTGACAGAGTCGCTGAGAGATGACCATCCGAACCGCGGAGGCGACTTGGTAGCGCTCGACGTTCATCTGGATGATTCGGTTGAATACGCCCGCCGCGCGATCGGCGTGGATGGTCGTGAAGATGAGGTGCCCGGTCATCGCAGCCCGCACTGCGATCTCGGAAGTCTCATCGTCTCGAATCTCACCAACGAGGATGACATCCGGGTCCTGGCGCAGAACGGAGCGTAGACCGACAGCGAAGGTCATGCCGGCTTCCGGCTCGATCTGCGTCTGACTGAACTGGGGAAAGTCGAACTCGATAGGATCTTCGAGCGTGACGATATTCGTGCTGCGCCCGCGCTGTTGGTTGATGTGCTGGAGGCCGGCGTACATCGTGGTCGTTTTGCCCGAGCCCGTCGGTCCGGTGACGATGATCATGCCTTGGTTACTCTCAAGCATGCTCTTGAATCTGGCCAGTATGACTGGGTCCATGCCGAGCGAGTCGATGCCCGCATTCTGAAACTCGGCGCTCGCCAGCCTCATGACAATCTTCTCGCCATGATTGGTTGGAAGAAGCGAGACCCGCGCCTTGTGCTTGCCGCCATGCAGCGAGATCTCTCCGTCCTGAGGCGTGGACCGTTTATAGAGCGTCAGCGAGCCGAGCACCTTCACTCGGCTGACTACCCGCGGATACAGATGGGCTGGGACGATGCCGAGTTCGTAGAGCACGCCGTGCACGCGAAACGATACGGTCGTGTGCGACGGTGACGGGTTGAAGTGAATATCGCTCGCTGAGAGCGACAGCCCCATAGTCATCAGGTCGTCGAGCAAGCCGATCGCGTCGAGTTCCGTTCGGCCGATGTGCCATTGGAGGCGCGCCCGATACGCGGGAATTCTTGTGACCCGCGCACCCTGCTCAATCTTGAGCGCCTGGGGTTCAGACTCAGCGCCTGCTGGCTTGGGTCCGCGCCGGCGTCCGACAAGGAAGACGATTAGCCAGCCGGCAAAAAGCAGGCAGAGGGTGCCGACGAGCAGTGCCGCCGGACTATCGTTCGCTACGGATGTGATTCTATCGACTAGGTTTGACACGTGCGTCCATTCGACGAAAACAGCCTAGCGAACCGATTCGTGCTGGGCCGGGTCCGCCGCACAATGACGTATCAACCGGGAGTGCGCAACGTGGCGACCCGTGTCCGTCGCTAGGCGAGAACGACCACTGAGCCGTCCCAATCGTGAGCGGGGTCTTCGAAGTAGGTCACACGTCCGGCCGCTGGGCCGTCCAAGTCCGAGACGAGCCACCCCTGGCGCACCCGCGCCCGGGCGAGCCGGGTGCCGTCATTCTCTATTTCTTCCCAGTTCTGCATCGTGTTGCCTGTGGTCGGTTGAGCTGCAGAGTCTGCGCGAACGCTCGCGTTACGCAAGTTTTCGGCGTGTAGGACGAACACGGTGTTACGCCGCGCGGGCACCCACCTCTCGAGATGGGCCGACAACGGAACGTCGGCTCAGAAGTGTGGAGTCGAAGGCGACACACTGCTAAAACCCCTCGAGTTCGCCCCAATAGGAGCCGCGATGAATGTGTCCAAAAAACTATTAGTCTACGCCGCAAGCGCCGCACTCGTCGCTGCCTGCGGTGGCGACGAAGCGCCCGTCGACCCCGGCCCCGAGATCGTCCTCGAAACGACGATTGTGGAGCTCCAGAGCATTCAGGCCGGTACGACGGAAGCCGAGGCGATCGTCGGTGCACGTAACTCGTCCAACAGCCCGGCCAGCCTCGGCCAGATCGGAACTGTACCCGCTGAGGCGACACCGGGAGTCGATATCTATCAGGTGGCCGCTGGCAACGCGACGACATTTGACTTCGATATCGACGCCGATGGAACCGTCGAGTCCGTCAAAGTGTTCTTCGCGAGTGGAGGTCCAACCTACCTCGGTTGGGAAGAAGACGGCCGATGCCGGCTGGCGTTCCAGTGGAACACTATTGGCTGGTACTTCGACTCGGCCTGTGGCGAAGATGGAGGGCTGGTCTGTCGCTACCAACAAGAGACTACCTGTACGTTCTGCGACGCCGAGCTCTGCGCGCCCTGCACCTTTGACGAGGACGACTCTAACAAGGTGTTGTGTGAGGAGATCATCCCGCCGGAGCCCGAACCAGAACCCGACGTTCCTGAGCCGGAGCCTGATGTTGTCGAGTCCGACGTGGGCGAGGACGTCTCGGAGCCTGATATCGGCGAGGATACGGCGACCGACGTCGGAGAGCCCGATGTTGGAGAGCCCGATGTTGGAGAGCCCGATGTTGGAGAGCCCGATGTTGGGCCGAGCGGCGAATGTGACCCTTCTTGCATGGCTGCGCCCGATGCCGTCTGTTGTACCGAGTGCGGCTGTGCAGGGAGCGATTGCCGGCCTGGTTGCGCGAGTCCCTACGAATGGGACTGCGAGGTTCAGTGCTGCTTCGACTACGATCTCCGCCAGTGCGAAGAGAACTGAGTAAAATCTCGACCACCTTGATCACAGCGGCAGCTCAGTGAGCCAGGAAACCGAAGATACAAAGCTGGCCAGGATTAGCGTCCAGAAAGTGGCGAGTTCTGTCCTCGCAAAGCCTGTTGCTGCGAAGGTCCAGCAGTCTCCGATTCTGAGCGTCACCCGCGTGACTCTTCCAACTTTTGAGGTCGTCTATCGTGACGCCGAGGGGGCGTATGAAGATGCGCAGACGATTCGCAAGAACAACGCATTTGAGTTCGACCGGGACCTCCAAGAGCCCGCAGGTGCCGAGCTGGTTCTCGAACTCTCGTTCGCCGAGGTCCACTTCAGTATAACTCTCCTCTTTCGAGTTATCGGAAGTGGTGGGGGGAAGACCGCTCTTGAGTGGTGGGCGCGGCGAAACACTGACTCGAAGCTGCTGGCTCTCTGGCTGGAATCGCTCGAGCCACACCGGAAGCAGGGGCAACAGGACAGCCCCGCCTTGGATGAAGTGCGCGCCACCGGTGTCCTTGAGGCGATGGAAATCTATCGCCGGATGCTCTCAGCGAATCCGTTTGATGTGCTCGGCCTGCATTGGACATCCAACGCCGAACTGGTCGCCGAGGCGACCCGGAGCGTACTGCGCGACTTGGAGAACCGTCTGCAAGCGACAGAGGCCGACGAACAGGTCACCTTGTACCTCGTTCCTTGTAGGAAGCGGGTGAATCAGGCCGCAGAGATCCTGGCGCCCCTCGAAGGTCGACGAGCAGTCAGGCTTAAGATGGTCCCTCCGCGTGAGCTGGAGAACGCCAGAAAGCAGGCGGAGCACATTCTGCAGCTCGCGAATCGCGGCGGAAAGCCGGGTGCGATCCACAACGCAGAACAGATGCTCGCAGAAGTCTCCGTCTAGGTCGGGTGGGTCAGCGGGGAGGGGGATGGAACGCAGCCACTGTGAGGCGCGCGAGTTCGGGCCACGAGCCGAGTCACACGCCAGGTCACGCGGTCGGCTGCGCCAGTCTTCCGCGCAGACTCCACGAGCCGCCAGGAGCGGGCCGCGCGGGTCATATTCGGGTCGGCCCGCGCGCTACGGGCCTGTGCCGATCGTGCCGGACAGGCCGACAGAACCTGGGATACCCACCGCGGTCGGATTGACCGCGAGGCCGCCGGAGCCGCCACTACCCGCTGTCTCGGTCGAGCCTCGGACGGAGGGGTTGCCGGCGTATCCTGGGTCGGCTCCGCCAGCGTTCCAGACGAACACGTCGAAGGAGGGACCGCCATTGCCGCCACCTCCGCCACCTCCATGGCCTCCTCGCCCGCCACTGGCGCCGGCGCCCGCGTCGAACATACAGAAGCCGAAGGTTCCGCCGTCAAGGCCCGCACCACCAGCTGCGCCAGCGCCGGGCTCTCCTCCTGCGCCACCGTTGCCGCCGGAGCCTCCGCGCCCACCCTGGCCGCGCGTGAGCTGGTTAGAAGTGACCTGTGGCATCGTGGCCGGGCCGACGGGCGGGGAGGAGAAGTAGATGAGCAGAGGAAATGAGCCGCCGCCCGCGCCTCCGCCTGCACCCGCGTCGGCAGCGCAGCCGCCGGAACCGCCACCGCCGCCCGCGGCACCGTAGAAAACCTCCGTGTCGCCGTTGATCTCTACGCCTGCCGCAGCACCGCCGCCGCCGCCGCCGGAGCCATTAGTGCCGGCCGTGCCGGATCCACCGCCCGTTGCGCGAATCTGTCCGGGTGTGCCGAGGAATCCAGAAAGACCACCGGCGCCACCGTCTCCATCCGTGCCACTCGCTCCTGCAAGGCCATCTCCCGCATCGGCGCCTGTGGCGCCGATCGTGCATGTTGAGCCGCCGCCCGAGGAGGAGCCAAGCAGTTGCCCGGCGCCCGATCCGCCCGAACCGCCGAGAAGGCCGTCGCCAGCATCACCGTCGTCGTTCGCATCGTCAAAGACAGGACACTCAGAGTCTCCACCGACGCCGCCATCGACCACCGCGACACCGCACGAGTGGGCACCGGAAACGCCACCTGGAGTGTCTCCGCCGTCGCCGATCGTACAGCCGCCATCGTCGATCACACTTGGGGCTCCAGCCACGCCGCTAACGCCGTTCGTTCCCGAGCCCCCCTCTCCTCCGACATCTCCACTTCCGCCAGACGCAGCGAAGATTCTGTTTCCGGTGATGACGAGGTTCTCATCCGAATCGACGATTTGGACACCGATGCTGTTTCCACCACCGGTGCGGCCGGGCGCCGCGGTGATCGTGAAGCCACTTATTTCGGTTGCAAGGTCGATCCCGGCGGCCACGAGAGTGACGTTGTCCGTTCCTGCATCGATGCCACTGATCGCGCTCACGTTGACGCTTGGGTTACGAGCCCAGCTTACTGAGTTGTGGCCGCCCAGAAGGCTGACGCCCGAACGAAGGGTTACGTTCTCGGTCCAGAGCCCGTCGGACACGCGGACGCGAGGCCGAGTCGACGGATCCGACAAGGCGATGGCGAAGGAGAGAGTTGCGCAGGGCGCGTCGTAGGTTCCACACGAGCCGGTGTCGTCGCCTCCTGCGTCTTCGGTGGTCACGTAGACCGCGCCGACGTCAGGCTCGAACTCGCATCCGTTCGAAGGGTCGAGGTCAAGATCAAACCACCCGGCCTCACAGTCGTATCCGCAGCTGGAGACCAAGAGGAAGGTGTCGCAGAAAGGTGCGACGTGGAACGACGCGGCGGAGGGAGACCAGAGACCGTTACAGTCGACGCCACAGCCGCCACAGTTCGCGACACCGGCGTAGAGGCCACCTGTTCGGAAGTCCTCATCGATGGCTCCGTCGCAGTCGTCGTCAAGGTAGTCGCAGGCGAGCTCATTCACACTCGCTGGTTCAGGAACCGTTGCATCACACACGACCGCGATCTCGCCGTCGCAAACGACGACGCCAGCAGCGCGGCAGACACCTTCGCCGACGATGCAGGAATTGCCCAAGCTTGGATAGTCTTCGTCCGTTTCGCCGTCGCAATCGTTGTCGAGTCCGTCGCAGATGTCGTCGCTACTATCGCCCTCGGTGGCGTTGCAGATCGCGTCGCCGTCCGGCGCGCTTGAGTTGCAAGCGAGGACTCCGGCGCGTTGGCAGACCCCGTCACCCACGGTGCAGACGGTTCCGACGTCGTCCCAGAGAGCCCCTTCGTCGGTCTCTCCGTTACAGTCGTTGTCGACTCCGTCACAGACTTCGTCACCGCTCTCGCCTGGCTCCGAACTGCAGATTGTCGCATCGGAAGGATTGTCGCCGTCGCAGATTTGAACGCCAGACCGCTGGCACTGTCCGAGGCCGATCGTGCAGACGGTTCCGACGTCGCTCCAGAGTGGGTCCTCGTCAGTCTCGCCGTCGCAGTCGTTGTCGACGCCGTCACAGACCTCCGTTGTTGGGTCGGCGGGTTCCGCGCTACACACCGGGTCTCCGCTTGGGTTCCCGCCATCGCAGATGAGTACTCCCGCTCGTTGGCAGGCTCCGTCGCCTCCGAAGCAGACGGTTCCGACGTTGGACCAGATCGGGTCCTCGTCGACCGCGCCATCGCAGTCATTGTCGATGCCGTCGCACACTTCCGTTGTTGGCTCTCCCTCGGCTGCGCCGCAAATCGCGGGACCGGATCGGTCGACCGAGTCGCAGATGACTACACCGGCGCTTTCACACGCCCCGTCTCCCTCGGCGCAGGTTTGACCCACTGTCGTCCAGAGCGCTCCTTCATCAGTCTCCCCGTCGCAGTCATTGTCGGCGCCGTCACAAATCTCGTCCGCGGAATCGCCCTCGGCAGCGTTGCAGATCGGGGGGCCGGCGGGGGCGTCGAGATTGCAGCCGACGACCCCTGCACGCTGACAAAGCCCGGCGCCAGCGAAACAGACGTCGCCCACCGAGTCCCACTCATCTTCATCGATATCGCCGTCGCAGTCGTTGTCGACGCCGTCACAGACTTCCGCAGCTGCGTCGCCGGGCTCAGCGCCACAGACAAGGTCTCCGAGTCGATCGCCTGGATCGCAGACGAAGACGCCCGCACGACGACAAGCGCCGTCTCCGTCGAAGCAAACAGTCCCGACGTCGTCCCATTGCGGTTCCTCGTCGGTATCTCCGTCGCAGTCATTGTCGAGTCCGTCGCAGACTTCTTCCGCGGCGTCGCCGGGGATTGCTCCGCAAACGGATGGCTCGGCGGCGTCGTCTGGGTCGCAGACGCGGACGCCGGCTCTCTGGCAGATGCCGTCTCCTGCGACGCAGGTCTCTCCTAGGTCTGTCCAGCCATCGCCCTCGTCGGTTTCTCCGTCACAATCGTTGTCCGCGCCGTCGCAGATTTCATCGGTAGGGTCGCTCGCGGTCGCGGAGCAGACTGCCGCGCCAAACGCGTTCGTTGGATCGCATTGTAGGATGCCAGCGGCTCGGCAGAGGCCGTCCCCCTCAAAGCAAAGGGTCCCAAGGCCAGACCACATCGCGCCTTCGTCGATCTCTCCATCGCAATCGTTGTCGATGCCATCGCACATCTCATCGCTGGCCTCGGTAGTCGCGACGCAAACAATCTCTCCGCCGGCTCCGCAGGCTGAGGCGCCCGGGGCGCACACTCCACT
>JBLHWZ010000209.1:0-9873 GCA_047629415.1 Bradymonadia bacterium
GACTGAGTGGGGGCAGCGCTTGACTGACAACGGACAGAGCGCCAGCCTTGTGGACGAGCGGCCCTCCTGCCGAAGAACGAGCCACTAGAGATTCGCCGGGTCCTCGCCTGTGACGCCCAAGACCACAGTGTCTGTAACCCGTGAGACCTTCGCGTAGACCAATCCCGCAGCGGATTCGAAGGCGATAGCGGCACCCAGTTCCAGCGGCGCGTCCAAGCGAACCTCGACGGTGCGCCGGCCCAAACCAACGATCGTCGCTTCGATCCGCTCATTGGACACGTCCTTTTCTTCCAGCCTGGGCACTGCGGTTAGGCGCGGCTTGGCGAGTGCGACGAGACCTTCATCGACCTACAAGACCGCGAGGTCGGCGCGACCCACGATCCGTCGCACCTCAGAGACCGAGATTTCGCCGGGTAGCCCCTTCGGGTGGATGCGCCACTCGCTCGTAATCACGTACTCCTGCTGTGTGGCATCGCGACGCCGCATTACACTGCACGGTCTGCGTCGTCCTCCCGCCAAGGAGGGGCGCCAAACATCACGACTAGGCCATCGCCGACCGCGTCTGTCGCTCTGCAATGTAGGGATCGGTAGCGAAGCGGAGGTTATCCCGTGACTCGTCGGCGACGAGCGTTTGTTTGCTCCAGAGGGAGACGTTAACGAGCGAGTTGGGGACCTCGGCCGTTCCGTCATGACTGGTGAGAGGCCTGGCCAGGAGCACCTAAATCTCGCCGTCGGCCGAGCCGTCCGCCTGGAACGTCGCTAGATCGTCCTCGAATCGGATGAGCACGACGCCGGGCGCGCCTGCGTTCTCCAGGACCGTCGGCACCAATGTACCGAGCTGATTGGGCAGCACCATGTCTCCGGAGATTGCCTCCGCCGCGCAACAGACTTTCGTGGTCCAACTCGCCGATCCCACGGGTAATCGATCCAATCGGCGGTTGTATCGAAGACCTTGTCGACCCTAGCGCTTCGGACGCCTTTGACGTCGCGTCAGCTTGCGCCACCGTCTACTGCGATGCAGGCACCTGCGCCTTTTCGGATGGGATCGCGGGCGGCGTCTGTGTGGCGGGCTTTGTTGGCCGGACGTTCCGAGACCTCGATGGCGCCATCAGCGTGACGTGTGTGCCAGAGACGCCGACGGTCGACTTCGCCGCTGGGGGGCTGGTCTTTAAGAGCGCTTGCGAAGACGGTGATTCTAGCTGCGTCGACGTCGGCGGCTTTGCCGCGCGACGCTGCGGCGAGGGAGAGGCTGTTGTCGCTCAGCCCGGCCCCGTTTGTTTGCCAATCACACACAACGTCGACGCTGGTCGTGGCGGCTTCGATGTCCATACGGACTTGCTATCAGCCGTCGAGATTTGTGTCCCCGCACCGGCGACGGACTGCGACGAATACGACTGGCTCGAGTATTCGGAGCCAACCTCACCCATCGCGGTCATGTGCCAACAGTCCGAGCCCGACCCCGCCATGCTCGAGATCCCGCCGCTACCTCCGGCACCAGTTTGTCGCGACTATACGGCCAATGGACGGGGCTGCGCGACATCGACATCGGGAGCCGGCGGCGGGTGGTTCCTGGGCTTCGCCGTCTTCTTCGCTACGAGGCGACGACGACGCTGAACTCGGAGAGCCGCACGAGGGCCGAGCGTGTTCCGATGTCCTCGGCGTGGTTCTTGGTGGGCCTGATGCTTGTTCTGCGTCGAGCAGCGGCCTGAGAACGCTGGGCGGTTCTAGTCGCTCCCGCTAGGCTAAGTGCTCCGGACCGGAGCGTCCTCGATCAGACTGCCCCGTCGGAGCGATGGTCCGCGACCAGCACTACCTTCCGCGAAAGCGGAGCCGAACAACCCACCAAGGACAAAATCTTGAACTCCAACGCGCTCAAGCCCAACACTCTCTTCATCGAGGTGTCGGGCTCCGGTCTTCCCGAGGTGGACGGACTTTTTGTGCCTTCCGTAGCGCCGGCCGCCGAGTCCGAGTCCGGAACGGTGTCGAGTCTTGGCTATTGGAACGGCAAAATGGCGTGGGATCGCGCCGATGGAAAGTGCGAACGAAGCCCTGCGCTGTCCTACTCCAATAGCTACACGTCCTGGCGAATCTGTCGTCTCGATGGTCACCTAGCCTACGACATCACCTGCGAGGATGCGCTTCCCCCCACTGACCGAGAGTGGCACGTCTACAAAAAGGGAGTCGCACCCGCTCCATCGGTGGTGGTCCACCATTTCGATCCACGAGAGCCGCTTCCCAAGCCGAACGTCGTCTTCGTTCTAGGTGGCCCAGGCAGCGGCAAGGGCACCATGTGCTCGCTGGCTGAAACGCAGCTCGGATGGACCCATCTGTCGATGGGAGACCTTTTGCGGCTCGAACGGGAGGCGGGTGGCGAAACTGCCACCACTATCGAGGAGTACATCACCACGGGACGGATCGTACCGAATGAGATCAGCGTGACCGTTCTCAAGAAAGCGATGGAGACCGCGACGCGAGAGCACGGCAAGACCAACTTTCTGATCGACGGCTTTCCGCGCTCGCTCGATAATCTGGCGGGCTGGTACGAGGTCTTCGGACGCGAGGCGGAGCTCCCAATGATGCTCTTCTTCGAGTGTCCTTACGACGTGCTGGAGGAGCGTATTCTGGGGCGCGCCAAGTACTCGGGCCGCAGCGACGACAACGTGGAGAGCCTCAAGCTGAGGTTCGACACCTTCAAGGAGAAGACGCTGCCCACGCTGGAGGTGTTCCGGAGCAAGAACAAGGTGGTCGAGGTCGACGCGAGCCAAAGCCGAGAAGCTGTCTACGCCTTAGTGACAAAGAGCCTGGAGGCGTTCACCGACGCGGAGCTGGCAGCCCAGCCGCTCACCGAGAAGTCCGAGGTGCTGCTTGGTTTGAGGCCCTATCCGAAGCGGAGCTAGACTCTGAAGCGAATCCCCCGCTGGCGTCCTCCGCTGGCGGAGTTGGCGACGCGGCGTCCGGCTAAGGTGAACGGCTAACGTCCCCGTTTCCGGACGGTCACACCCACGAGGCCTCGCACCGCGAGATGCACAATGTGCGTGACAGGCTAGACGCCTGGAACGTCCGCGTAGCTCACACCGTCAAAGCACTGATCTCCGCCACAGCCACAGGTACCCACCGGCTCCGAGTCCTCCGGGCTGCATCCGCACGCACCGATGGAACAGGTATCCGGGAACTCAGCGGTGGAGGCGCAGCACTCCACCGTTACGCCCGTTCCGCCTGAGTTGGTGCAGGACAACGCAAGGTCGACATCGCCTAGGGTCTGTTGCACCTCGTCCTCGTCGGGATTCTCTCTCCCTCCACCGCCCCCGCCGCATGGACCGGACATGTCCCCCAGACATACGAAACCGACAGCAAGCACAAGTGTTCCAACGCTGTTCATCTGTTGCCCTGATTAGGTAGGTCGATCGTTCCGATCATTCCGGTCGTATATATGCGTGAAGCTAGTATGCAGCAGCTTCTCCTGATAGGTCGTGACAATGGCTGAGCGACTGGTCTTGACGCTTCTAGCGCCCCTTGATCGCTGCCGAAACTGGACGCTCCGACTCACGCGAGAGTGGGTAAGGCCGATCGTTCGGAGTCGTGAGCTTCGCGTCACGATCTTGGGACTCGCCCTGGTTAGCGTTGCGCTGGTAGGCGCGCGCTGGGTCCCACTCTTGCTGCTCGCGTTCGGCCCGATTCTGTTTGGAGTTCCACACATCCTTTCGGATGTTAGGTACCTAGTCGTGCGACCGAAACTGCATCGTGACGCGCGGCTGTGGCCGTCCGCCGCCTTGTTGGTTGCGGCCGGCTGCACGGCGAGTGTCACGCTCGGCTTGATGGCAGCGGCAGCAGCGGTCATCGCCCGGGGGCGCGGCCGCAGGCGATGGCTAGCGTTGACTCTGATCGCCACGCTAATCGCTGGCACCGCCGCGATACGCCCCTACGGACTTGTGGTGTTCGCGCACGCGCACAATCTCATCGCGATCGGGCTCTGGATCGCGTGGATGCCGTCCGTTCGCTCACTCCGCGTTCTGCCGCTTGCTCTGTTTGCTGTAGGCGTCGGCGTGATCGCTTCGGGCGCGGCCGACGGCTCTTTGCAATCGACCCTTCTGCCGGCGGCTCTCTCTGCCGCGGCCCACACGAATGTGCTCGCGCCTGGCGTCTCCGAACCATGGGCCGGACGCTGGGTGGCGCTCTTCGCGTTCGCCCAGAGCGTTCACTACGCGGTCTGGCTGCGCTTGATTCCAGAAGACGACCGGCGACGGGAGACACCGAGGACCTGGCGGGCGTCGTATATTGCGCTCCGCGACGACTTTGGTGGGCCAGCCCTCTACCTGACCGCGCTCGCAGCCTCCCTTCTGGTCGTCTGGGCGATCATCGATCTAGCGAGCGCCCGCATGGGGTATCTGCGAGTGATCGTGTTTCACGGTCACCTCGAGCTCGTCGCTATCGGGGTCCTGTTGACAGGTAGCCGCCTGCGCCGCGAATGACGCCCTACGTCACAGCTTGGCTGATCGCGTTCGTGATCACCGTCGTCGTCGAGACTCCGGTCTATATGGTGTTGATCGGCGGCGACCGGCGCCGCGCCGCTTTCATTGGGTTCACTGCGTCCGTCATCACGCATCCGGTCCTGTGGTTCGTCGTGCAACCTAACGTGCACTGGACGCCGACCGCGTGGTTCATCACGGAATGCATGATCACCGTGGTCGAGGCCGGCTGGATGGGCGTATGGGCAGTGCACGACCGACAGTGGCGACGGCTGCTCGCAATCGCCTTCGCCGCGAACGTCGCGAGTATCCTGATGGGTGAGTTGCTCAGACCCTTCGTGCCCTATCTGTGATCGCCCGCGGCCGCGGTACACCTGTCCTGTAGGCCGGTGGCCCGTGCGGTCCAAGAACTCGCCATGGCAGAGTTCCCGGATGGCCGGCCGCGAGACCTTGCACCATTCTACCTCCCAAAGTCTCGGGCTCATCCGACCTAGAAAACGGTGGAAAACGGTGGAAAACCTCGCAGTCAGCCGGACATTCTGGACCAGGGTTTGTCCATTGGCCTGTTCGGGGTACACTCGATCTGCTTCCCCTCACCAGCAAGACAACAAACCTTGGAACCGACCCAGAGCGGCAGCAAGAAAATAAAGGCAATTCTCGATCGCTTCGGTAGCGAAACCCCACGTGGCAAACGTGGGCTGCAGGAGAAGCTCGATGAGTTAGGCCCGAAGGACCGCGACCGGATCGCCCGTGATGCGCTCAAGTCCTACTTTGAATCCGAAGCGCTAAAGCCATATCAAGCGGAGCTCATCAAGTTGCAGACGCACCTTGAGGCGACCGGAGGAAAAGCGATCATTCTCTTCGATGGCCGGGACGCGTCGGGCAAGGGCGGAACCATTCGCCGCACCACGCGGTACATGAACGAGAAGCATTACCGAGTCGTCGCGCTCGGAAAACCGACGTCGGAGCAACAGACCGAGCTTCACATGAAGCGGTACATTGAGCAGTTGCCGAGCGCGGGTGAGATCGTCCTCTTCGATCGCTCTTGGTACAACCGCGCGATGGTCGAGCCCGTCATGGGGTTCTGCAACCAGCGGCAGTACCGCGACTTCATGAAGCGTGTCACCGCCTACGAGGAGAGCTTCATCAGCGACCGCCGCACGACACTGATCAAGCTCTATTTCTCGGTATCTAAAGACGAGCAAGCCCGCCGTTTTGAGCGGCGGATGAACGACCCGCTGCGGCATTGGAAGCTCAGCGAGGTCGATCTACAAGCGCAGGACCTCTGGGAAGAGTTCACGGAGAAGAAGCTGCAACTGCTCAAACGCACTCACACTAAAAGGACGCCTTGGTGGGTGATCCGCTCAAACTCGAAGCACCTCGCTCGCTTGGAGACGATGAAGCTGATCCTGCGCACGATCAAGTACCGTGGACGTAGCCGCACGTTGGACTTCTCCGCGAACCAGAAAATCGTGATACCCGGCGATAAAGAGGTAGCGAATATGCGCGCGGACTCGAGCGGCAACGCCAGCTAGGCGCACACCGTTAGACATCACCTCCTTGGCCGCCTCTTAGCGTGAGCAGACACCTCTGGGGTCCGCGGGCGGTGCCGTCGTTTGGCCGTGTCCGGCGCTTCATTTACCGGCGGCCGGCAAGCTAGGAGAGTTCGCCCCGCACCGTCTCCACGCGACGCCGGTAATAGACGCAGAGACCGCCCTGATAGACGAGCGTGACAGCGAGCAAGATCGCGTAAGTTGCGGTCAGCATCATCTGGACCAACGGCACCACATCGCCAGCCGAGAGTCCGCTGGCGCCCAACAACGCCATGACGTCCTCCGAGAGGATGTCTGCGCCGCCATGAATCCGGACGAGCACCAGCTGTGCGCCGCAGTAGAGCCAGATGATGGCCAGCAACGCAGCCTCGGACTTCCAGAGAAGCGCCATTCCAGTGTCGTCGCCTGCGCGCAGTCGCTTGTTTCCTCTCAACCCGCTCCATCCCGCCGCCGTGACCGCCCCGGCTACCACGGCGCCAAGCCAGTCCCCGAAGAGCACGCTGAGGACCGTCGAGGCGCCTGCGATGAAGACAATGCTCAGCCCGTTAAGCCGCGAGATCCTCAGTACGCGGCGCAGCGTAGGACGTTCAGTCGGGCTAGCGTCAGATTGGGTGTGTGTCGGCATTTCGGAGTGAGATAGGTTGGTGGACGGGGCAACCATTCCTTCGCCGGGCACATTCGTTTTGGATCCGTCGACGCAGACGGAGATACGATGGCATGTCGATCACGCGAGCGAAACTCCGGGCGGAGTGTCCAGCCTGCCTATCACATCCCGCTTATTCGACGCAGATGGTGTTCTGCTCGACAACAATGAACTCCACCCGGCGGTTCAGGATGCGGCCGGCGCGAGTCGCATTGTCATCGACCGGCCTGGTTTCCCCGAATCCCACAGATTCGAGGCGTGCGGCGTCGATGTTGCGCTGCAACAAGTACGCCCGCACCGAGTCTGCCCGCTGCTGTGACAGCTCAAGGTTGTAGTCCTCGGCTCCTCGCGAGTCGGTGTGGCCTCCGATGGTCACCAGGCCCACGTACTTCGCCATCTCGAGCACCGAAGCCAGCTGGTTGAGCAGCTCGAAGCTCACCGGAAGGATCTCAGCCGAGCTACTTGCGAAGTGCACCGCTTCTTCAATCTCGATCGCCAAGCAGGTCAGCCGTACGAGACCGCTACCGTCCTCTGGACAGCCGTCGGTGTCCTCGAACCCGTCGTAGTCCTCGCGCTCGTTCGGACACGTGTCCATCGCATCAAGCAATCCGTCGCCGTCATTGTTCGGGTCGGGGCAACCGTCCGCGTCTTCGAACCCGTCGTAGTCCTCGGGCTCGTTCGGACACGTGTCCATCGCATCGAGCAATCCGTCGCCGTCATTGTTCGAGTCGGGGCAGCCGTCCGCGTCTTCAAACTCGTCGACGTCCTCGCCCTCGTTCGGACACGCGTCCATTTCGTCGAGAATACCGTCGGCATCGTTGTCCGGGTCGGGGCAGCCGTCACCGTCTTCGAACTCGTCGACGTCCTCGCCCTCGTTCGGACACGCATCCATTTCGTCGAGAATACCGTCGGCATCGTTGTCCGAGTCCGGGCAGCCGTCCGCATCTTCGAACTCATCTCTGTCCTCTGGGACGTCCGGGCAGAAGTCGTAGGTATCGACGATGCCGTCGTCGTCGTGGTCGTCGTCGCGGGGGGAGAACGTCACACCGACGAACAGGCGCCAGTCCGGTACGCCGACACCGTCGTTGATACCAAAGCCGACGCCCGCATCCAGCATGAGCAACTCCCCGGGGAAGACACGACCACTAAGGAGCAACTCGAACGGCGTCTCCTCGCGTCCACGGTCGTCGGCCGTCAGCGAGACCTCTCCTGAGATCTCCGGCACAACATGCACGATCGACGAACCTACTGGGATGTCCGCTGCCAGCGCCCAGGTAAAGCGGTCGGTGACCTCTAGATTCCGAAAAACGCCGTCTTCGCGGATCAGGTAGCCTAGATTAGCGCCGAGCCGAGTCTTATCGCCGAACGTCAGGTCCGCTGCCAGAGCCGGTTCTGCGCTGAACCCGCTACCTTGAAAACGGTCAGAGGCGCCCGTGGGCAGCCTCATATCGACGAGGAGCGCCAGCTTGAAGTTGAGAGCATCGCCAGTGGAGAACAGCAGGGCCTGCGGAACCAGGCGGATGTCGCCGACGCCAGCGTTGGCGGCGCCCTCGACCGCCAACCCGGAGTCCGACGACTGATAGAGTACAAAGGGAATCCCCACGCCGAGCTGAACCCGATCCCAGAGGCCGAGCGCGCCGTAAAGGTCCATGCCCAACTGGCCCGCGACCACACTACCTAGGCGTTCGCCGTCGGAGCCGACCAACACCAGCGGGTCGTCAGCGTAATTCCACAACGCTCCGACCTCCCAGCCGAGGTGCGGCAAGATCGTCGCGCCGGAAGCCGTAACGTAGCCGGTCGTGTGAGCCAACGACGGGTGAAAGCGCTGAATGTCGAAGCCTTCTTGTGCCCGAACTGACGGTGCAAACACGACCAATGAGGTGGCGGTCAGTCCGAGACAGGTGCGCCCACACGAACCGTACGCATTGGGCCGTCGTGATTGGGCTCCAGACCGCTTACGAGGCCCACGCCTGCTGACCACGAGTGCGACCAGCAAAAGCGCCAGCCACCCCGGCGCGGGTGCGCTCTCAGCGGCGCTGCAGGCGAGCGCGCTGCCACCGTACAACACGGCGTCGTCGACCGGTGGTTCCGGCTCTTGGGGCACATCATCTGATGGGTCGTTCGGATTCCGCTCGTCGCCGTCGATCCGTCCGTTGACGTTCTCGTCCTCGTCCCCATCGGACACTGTTCCGCCGTCGGTGTCCCAAGCCAGCGGATCAGTCGTCGTCAGCGGATCAGCATCCGGAATGAAGCCCAACCCGGTGTCAGGGTGTACGTCGTCCTCGCCGATGCCCGATTCTGTCCCATCCATAAGTCCGTCGCTGTCGGTGTCTGCGTCGAGCGGGCTCGTATCGGTTAGCAGGACCTCTTCGCCGTCCAACAGTCCGTCGTCGTCCGTGTCCGCGTCTAGCGGATCGGTCTCACCGTCGTCGACCACCCCGTCACCGTCCAGGTCTTCACCCGCGACACAGATGTCGGCGACGTCAACCCCGCCGTCGCAGAGCCCATCCCCGTCGGTGTCCGGGTCGAGCGGATCAGTACCGTTTGCAATCTCGGCGGCGGTGGGGAGGCCATCTTCGTCCGAGTCCTCATCCACTTCGTCATCAACCGGATTGAGGGGATCAGTCATATCGATCAGCACCTCGGTGCCGTCGTCGACCCCGCTGTCGTCCGTGTCTGTATCGTTCGGATCGGTTTCACCCTCGTCGACTTCACCGTTATTATTGGTGTCCTCTCCTTCCTCACAGACGCCTTCCACGGTCTCTCCACCGTCGCACAAGCCGTCGCCGTCAGAATCGGGATTCAGCGGATCCGTAGGCTCATCGTCGCCCACCTCGATGCCATCTTCGATACCGTCGTCGTCGGTATCCGAATCGTCGGGATCGGTACCGATATCGACTTCTCGATCGTTGGAGAGCCCGTCGCCGTCGCGGTCATCGTCACACACATCACCAATGCCGTCTTCATCGAGATCTGCTTGGTCAGCGTTGGCCTCGTCGCGGCAGTTGTCGTCTGGTTCGAGTACGCCGTCGCCATCCCCGTCTTCGAACTCGCAGGTGGCTGAGCATCCATCGCCTGGAACCGTCGCACCGTCGTCACATTGCTCTGCGCCGACCACCAAGCCGTCGCCGCAACCTGCTGAGCAGACGCTAACGTCCCCAACGCACACCCACCCGTCTTCAGTCGCACAAGTGGCGTCGCAGCCGTCGCC
>JBLHWZ010000210.1:0-9854 GCA_047629415.1 Bradymonadia bacterium
ACGCAACACACGTCGACGCTGGTGACACTGGCGCTGGTGACACCGAGACCGACACCGACTCCACCGATGTTGACGACACCGATGTTGACTCCACCGATGTTGACGACACCGATGTCGCGGGCACGGCGACCGATGTCGCGGGCACGGACACCGATGTCATCGACATCGACGCCGGCTGCGAGTTGAACGCCTGCGGAGGCTGCGAACCGCTCCTCGTTGCTGGCTCTCCCGCCACTCCGGATGATACGTGCGACTCCCCTTGTGGGGACGGTGTACTCGTCTGTGAGGGGCTAGACGCACTGATCTGCGAGTTCACTGACCTCAATGCGTGCGGTGGCTGTCGCACTCTGTCTGCAACGCCGGGCCGCGCCTGCGGAGACGATGACCTAGGCGGGCTAGAAGGGTTGGGTCTCGTTCGTTGCACAGGAGAAGACACTGTCTCATGCGTGACGTCAGCAACGAACCCTTGCGGCGGCGCGACGGAACTCGTCGAGACGCTCGGGGCAGCGTGCGGAGATTGCAACGCCGGAAGGCTCGTTTGCGACGGCACCGACGAGTTGGGTTGCGATGAACGTGACGACGCGAGGAACGTGTGTGGCTCCTGCGGACCGCTCCCCGGGGTCGTTGACACCGCGTGCGACGGGTGCGGCGCTGCCTGGGAGTGTGACGCCCTCGGAGGCGTCGTTTGCAACACGTTCCTGAACCTCTGCGGTGGGTGTACACCGCTCGGCGAAGTGCCGGGCTCTGAATGCGGGGACGGAGGCGCGATCGTATGTTCCGGGCCAGACGAGGCAGCCTGCGAGTTGGACTGACCAGGCTTTTGTTCGCCGGACGACGACGACTCACCTTCCGTCGGAGCGACCTGCGGTGTTTGCGGCGACGGTATTGGACGTTGTGGGGTCGGCGAGTCCTTTTGCTCTGGCGCCTCCGAGTTGAACGAGTGTGGTGGATGCGGTGCGCTCTCTGGGTCGGTCGGCGAACGCTGTGGCCCCGGCGCTACTTGGGAATGCGGGGATGAATCCCCAGAGCTGGTCTGCATTGGTGAGCCGTCGGGAGTTGGTGAGCCGTGCGAACTCGACTCGGACTGCGCGTCGACGATCTGCGCGACGCTCTCGTTCCACAGCGAGATGAAGGTCTGTGCTGATCTCTGCGACCCCTCGGCGGGTCCAAACCTCTGCCCGGACGGACAGCTCTGCTACGGACTCACTCCGGTTGAATTCACCTCGTGCTCCGAGCTATGCAGCGGAGACCCCGACTTTTTCGCATGCCTTGGAGAGTGCACAGACCCCATCGATCTCCGCTGTTTGCAGTCTGATCGCTGCTTCGACGGAGATGGAGATGGCTTTGGTGTCGCCGGCTCTTGCCGTGTTGATTGCGACGACTCGAACGCGGGCGTGAACCGAGACGCGCCAGAGCTCTGTGACGGGATCGACAATGACTGCGACACGCGGGTCGATGAGTCTGCTGATGTTGAGCTGGGCTGCGGCGAGAGTTTCTTCTGCCGCGGTGGCGCCTGCACCATTCCTGAGATCTGCCACAACTCGATTGATGACGACGGAGACGACGCGGCGGATTGCGAAGACGATGACTGCGTGCTCTTTATCGACTGCGGTGACTTTGGCCCGTGCGTGAACCGAGAAGACCTCTCGGTGTTGAGCGACCCCATCGGCTTCAACGCCGACTTCGCGGCGTGTTTGGTGCTATGTGGAGAGACTGAAGACATCGCCGCGTGCTTCACGACGTGCCTCTCTGACGATGGCCCACTGAGCGCAGGGTGTGCCGCGTGCGCAGGCGACAACGTCGCCTGCTCCGCTCGCGGGTGTGAGGAAGTATGCGCGGACGGAGGGCTCGATTGTTTCGAATGCTCAGATGGCTGCTCCGCCGCCTACGCCGAGTGCAGCGGATTGGATGATTTTGCGGTCTGCGATGCTCACGAGGCTCCGTGCTCGATTCTTGAGCAGAGCACGCCAAATTTCGTGTGTGACGTGGAGCGTGGCATGTGCCTGTCGACCTGCGCCTACGCGAGCGACTCATCGTGCCCAGCAGGGTCCGCCTGCCGCCCGCCCGAGAGCATCTCCGCGCCGGAACGAGCGGCGTTCGGTGTATGTTTGCCGGGAGACTGCGCCACGACCATTAGCGACGAACTCTGCGACCCTGGACAGACGTGTCGCCTCGACGGCACTCGGAGCGCCTCCTTCTGCGAAGACGCAGGTTCCGCCGCTGTCGGCGAGACATGCGACCTCGACGTTGGCTCGCCAGACCGAGTATCCTCCGACGTCTGTGGACCAGGACTACTCTGCTTCCGAAATCGCTGTATCGAGCCTTGTGATGTGCGCTCCGGTGGAGCCTCGATCTGCGTCGAGCCTTTAACATGCGCGCCGGTGCTCCCGATGGGCGAGCGCAACGCTCCCGGGCTCTGCGCTACCCTATGTGACGACTTCTCGTCCGGCAGATGCGGCGACACAGAGATGTGCGCGCCAAACTTCGGTCAGCCTGGCGCCATTATAGCGTCCGTCTGCGCCGACGCGTCCGACGTCGCGGCGATTGGCGATGTTTGCGAACCGGCGATCGGCTGCGAGGAGGGTACTGTGTGCACCGACGAGCTCGACGAGGCTTTCGTTTGTCGGGCGATCTGCGACTTCAGCGGTGGTAGCGCGCGCACGTTCTCGAACTGTGACGATGCCACAACCTGCGTCTCGGCTGGCACCGGCGTGCTCGGGTATTGCGCCGATAGCTGTGCTCCGTTTCCCCGTTCGGCCGAATGTGGCCCCAGCCGCAGCTGTCAGCCTACCCGAACTTCAACGCGCGGCTACTCGCCCGACAGCGGAGTCTGCATACGCGACCGTGGGTTCGTCGGCGAAGACCTCGAGTGCGACGGCGATGTCTGCGCGGACTTGGCGGTCTGCAGAGGCGAGACCCGGTCTTCATCCGAGGGGACCTGTCACAAACTCTGCGATCCGTTCGCCACTGAGTCCGATTGCCCGGACACCCAGAATTGCGCGTTCTTCCCGGGGCTGACCTCTCGTGGCTCAGCGCTCGCAATCTGTGTGGATGTGTTCGACCACGCCGCTGCTACGGAGTTCTGTGAAGTTCCCGATGCACTCGCGGGCTGCGGCGCTGGGGGCGGCTGTCTCGAGGGAGGTGACGGTGCCGAGTGCATGCAGCCGTGCCGAATCGATGGCGACGATTGCTCCACCGAACTCGCGTGCACCTCGGTTTTCAGTTGGAGCGGTCAGCCTGCTGGTGTCGGGGTCTGCCGCTAGAACGTCGCTCGTGAGTCCAACTCCAATACCGCCGAGTAGGATGATTGGCTGCGACTGTGAGGCGTACGGGCAGGGTGGCCGGGATTGGCTGCTCGCTCGGGCGAGCTTTCGGGTCGTGGATAGTTTGGCCGGGGGGCGCCGCTAGGCAGCGCATCTCTCGATGGGAGCGCGAAGAGGGGCGTGTCCTGCGTCCGCCGTCCCACGCCAGCTTTTGTTTCACGGTGTTCTCGGTGCCCGATAGGCATCGCGCAATTCTTACAAACAGTTGCGTTGAGCGCGCTTCCGGCGGGCCACGCGCGCGGTCGCCTTGCGGCCGCACCCAAGGAGCCAGGCATGAGCGACTCGCCTTCAGCGTCTTTTCCCCGGTTCGGTGTCTTGGGAGGTCTACGCGCCTCGCTCGACGACCGCACGTTCTTCCGCCGTGGCACGGTCATCTGCCTCACCGTCTCGGCTTTGGTGCTCGCGGTGCTGCACACCTTCGGGGTGCTTGGCGGCCTCGTCGATTTTTTCAAAATCGGAGACTGGGGTCCGCTGTCTTGGATGGCGGCGTTGGTGGCCGCGTCGCTCGGCATCTTTTCCGGTTTGGGAGTCGCGCTATGGACCGCTCGTCGGGCGAGCGACATCGGTAGAGACGGCGACACGTCGCTCCTCAGGCAGGGGTTGTGGTTGGTACGCATAGGAGTCGAGACCGTCGCTCTCTGGATGATGTTCGGGCTCTTCGCTACCGGGATGGCCATGGTTGTCGCTGGAGACTCCGGGGCGCAGGTGTTTCAGATCGTGTTCGCTGCTGGGATCGAGGTGATCAGTGATGTCGTCTTCGAACTCGATCTGGACAGCGAGGGCTGGTTTCGCCTGCTCGGGATCGTCGTGGCCGTGGGCGCCGCTCTGGTCGCATATTTGATCGCGTTCGCTGGCTACTTCTTCGTCGACGTGCTCGAACTCGGCTTGCGTTTCTACGGCCGCGGTGGTGACTTTTTCGAGCGCAAGGACGCCGCTCCGGCGGCAGCAGTCGGTGCAGCCTCAGGTTTCGCGTCCTCGCTTGGTTTCTTTGATCCCCTCGCCAAGTCGATTGACGACCGCAGTCTCTTTGGTCGCACGGCGTCGCTCGTCGTGCGCTTCCTTGTCTGGGTATCCGCGATTGTCCTCGTATACGCGATGCTCCGTGGCCTCTTCGCTTTCTATGACGGAATGGGCCCGATGTTGGACCATGCGGCCTCGAAGCTATTCGTGCTCCTCGTGCCGGCCGCGGGCTTAGTGACAGCTCTGGGCTGGGTGCTCTGGGTGGAGTTGAGCAAGGAGCGCCTCAGTTCCCCCAACAAGGCGGGCGGAGCGCTCGGTCTCGCCCTCGTGGTTCTCCGCCTCTTCGTGGAGTTCGTCGCCATCACCGCCCTCATCGGCGTGGCGACATTCGGCGTGCTGATGTTGCTGACTGGCGAGGACGTCTTCATCGTCATGCTCGGCGTGGTCGGGCAGGGCCTCAACATCGCCGAAGGAAACATCGGGGACTTGGCCAGAGGCGGATGGTTCGGCTCGAGAGCGTTCGGCCTTGCTCTCGCCTGTATGTCGATCTTGTTTGGACTACTCTACGCGTTCGCTGGCTATGTCTGGTATGACTCGGTCGAACTCGTGTTGCGCTTTATGCAGCGGGGCTGCGAGTTCTTCGGGCGTGACTCCGGCTGGAAAAACGACTGAGTCGGCGAGAGCTTTGCACGACCTCGTCGCGACCTCGGGGATGACGAACTCGAAGGCGCTGTGCTAGACGCCGGAGCGGCGAGCTGACGGTGCCAATCGTTGTCGTGCTGCCCGTTCCGGCGCCGCGAGAATAGGCAGGCTTCAGCGTCGCGTCGGGGATCGGCTCGCTCGTGGAGCGCGCACGTTCTGCGGAGCGTAGCTCGTCCAGACGGTGCTCCGACGGACGCTGTCTAAGTGTCCGTCATCGCGGCTCGGAGAAGCTCAAAAGAGCGGAATCGTTCGTCGCGCCCGAAGACGTTTGTGGCGACGATCAGCTCGTCCGCTTGAGTGCGCTCTACGAAGGTGTCGAGTTGGCGGCGCAACGAGGCTTTGCCTCCGACGAAAGAGCACTGAAGCATCGTCGCGGCTCCCTCACATTCCATCGGCGAGAGGTGCTCGGAGATGTCGTCTACGGGGCGCGGGAAGAGGCCGCGCCTGCCGCGCAGAATGTTCGCAAACATGATCTGTTGCGAGGTCGCCAGATACTTGGCGTGCTCATTCGTGTCGGCCGCGACGATATTGACGCCGACCATCGCGTAGGGCTCCGAGAGTTGCTTCGAGGGCTTAAAGCGACTGCGGTAGATGCTGAGTGCGGCGTCGAGTTGCTGAGGAGCAAAGTGTGACGCGAACGCATAGGGCAGGCCAAACTCGGCGGCCAACTGCGCGCCGAAGAGGCTTGAGCCGAGAATCCAAAGTGGGACTTCCGTGCCAGAGCCGGGAATGGCTTCAATGTGTTGCCGTCCCTGTGCGGGTCCGAGGAAGCGCTGCAGTTCTAGAACGTCGCCGGGGAAGTTGTCGGAGTTTCCCGCAGGTCGTCGGAGAGCCTGCAAGGTGAGCTGATCGGTACCAGGCGCTCGGCCTAGGCCGAGGTCGACTCGTCCGGGGAAGAGCGTCTCAAGCGTGCCGAACTGTTCTGCGATTACGTAGGGCGCGTGGTTCGGGAGCATGATGCCGCCTGCCCCCACCCGGATCGTCGACGTGGCAGCGGCGACATGGCCGAGAACCACAGCGGTCGCCGCGGTGGTGACCATCGGCATGTTGTGGTGCTCCGCGACCCAGAACCGGTGGTAGCCGAGCGACTCGACGTGTTGGGCGAGGTCGGCGGCCTCGCGAAGCGCGGTGCCTCGGTCGGAGCCTTCACGGACGCCGCCAAGTTCAAGGACGGAGAGTGGAATCATGCAGATTGGTGGCCAAGCGTTGGGCCCGTGGAGATAGGGCCAGTCACGATGAACGCAAGGCGCCAGTTCGAGCACTCAACGGTCGGGCATTATCCGCCCGCACGGGAGCTGAGGTCCCGAGTCGCTTCAGGGCGACCCGGGACGTTGGGCTTAGAGGGGCGCGCGTTCGATCCTGAGGTCGAAGTTGCCGCTGCTCACGCCCGTTGGCCCCGCGACGCCGAACGCGACGTTGTACGTGTTTCCAGTCGGGTTCGTGAATTCGATTTCTCCGTTGGCCGTATTGTATTCACAGCTCAGGGCAGTGGGTACGTAGGGCGGAACGAAGAAGCTCGAAGTCCCGGTCGTGTATCCGTAGATCGACCAAGGGCCACCTGGCACGCTGGCTCGGATGCGCTCACCCGGACCGAGCGGTGGGTCGAGCGCGAAGAACTTGTGGGAGCCTTGGAAGTCCGCGTTCAGTGTCGCGGGGAAGCACGCAGTTTGGCTGGAGGATGCCCAGCCGAGGTCGACACAATCGGCTCCAGACAGGTTGTATGTGTCGGTGACCGTGGTGCTACTCGGCACGTCGAGCACGCGGACGCCTGCGGGCCAGTCGCTGTACGAGCGGCCGGGGAGCGACTCGGGGCAGTGCGGCTCCGTGACGTCCAGATCGACGAACAACTCGTAGCCGCCTGCGTCGACGCCATCCGCTCCGGCGACGCCGAGGAAGATGTTGTACGAGTTGCTAGCGGACGGGTTGAAGAAGCGGATGGCCTCGGGCTCACCAGGGTTGCGAGTGTGCCACGGGTAGCTGGCTTCGCAGATGGTGGAAGGCACGGCAGGAGGCACCATGTAGCCCGTGGTGCCGAGTTGGAAGCCGTAGAGGTTCGCGTCCACGTCCTCATCGGGGGTTAGGACCACGGTCAGTGATGACCGCGGCGGCATCGGTTGGCCGAGCGCGTGGAATACGTGCGAGCCGCGGAAGTGCTCGAACGACGTCGCCGGGAAGCAGGCGACGCTGCTGTCAGCGGCCCAGTCTAGGTTGGTGCATTCGCCCTCGGAGAGGTCTCCGTTGAGGATGCCTTCGTTGTCAGCGTTCAGCTCAATGAGTTCGACTTCCGCCGGCCACGCTGCGAGACCAAACTCACCAGGGAGCGACTCTTCGCAGTGTACCGCGCCGGTGCTGATCTCGACCTCGTAGGTGTAGCCGCCACCCGTACCCGTGAGATCGTTTCCGGCCACGGTGAACGCGATGTTGTAGCTGTTTCCGGTCGGGTTCGCGAAGTAGATTGACTCCGTCTCGCCCGGATCGGACGCGCCGGGGGGATAGCTCGCCTCGCAGGCGACGACAGAGTTGATGTTTGGAGCGACCGGAAAGCCTGTGACGCCGGTTTGTGTGCCCCAGAGGTTCACGTCGACCCCTTCATCGGGGGTTACGCGGATCCACATCTCGGAGTTCGGCGGGAGGGTGTCGCTCAGCGCGTAGCGAACGTGATTGCCCTCAAAGTTGTTGAACTCGGTCGCCGGGAAGCACGCGACGCTGCTGCGGGAGGCGAAGCCGAGGTTGGTGCACTCACCGTCTGCGAGGTCTCCGGACCCGCTGGCGGCGCCGTCGACGACATTGACGAGATTTAGCGTGGTCGGCCACGTCGGGTAGGTCGCGCCGGGCAGCGACTCTGGACAATGCGGCGGTGGGTCTTCTTCAATGACGATGTCGAGGATCGCTCTACCGGAGGTTGCGCCGCCGGAGCCGGAGACGCCGAGGAAGAACTGGTAGGCGTAGGGACCGGGGTTCAAGAACTCGATTGACTCGGGATCGCCGGGGTTAAACGTATCGCCCACTCCGCGGGAGTGGCTGGCTTCGCAACTGCCGACGACTGGTACTTGCGGCGGCACCATGAAGTTGGTGAGGCCGAGCCGGTATCCGAACAGGCTGACGTCGACGTCTTCGGCCGGGCGCACGGTGGCGTAGACGTTGGAGCCGGCTGGAGGGACGGGGTCGAGCGCAAAGAACAACGTATTGCCATTGAACATGGTGTTCTCGGTCGCTGGGAAGCACGCGGTCTGACTCGAGGATGCCCAGTCAAGAGTGCACAGAGGCTCGCCGTCCGAGAGGTCGAGCACGATTGAGCCACTACCGCTCGAGACGTCGACGATCGCGACGCTGTCGGGCCACTCCTCAAGTCCGGTCACCGCCGTGTAGTCATCTTCCTCGCAGGTGGAGGTTGAGTAGGTGATGAGGTCGACACTGATCGTGAAGCCACCCTCAGCGCCTTGAGCCGTGTCACCGGCGACGCCGAAGAAGATCTCGTAGGGATTGGTTGTCGCGACGAAGGTCATCGACTCGGGCTGGCCCGGGTTGCGGGTCGGGTGCGAAACGGACGCTTCGCAGAGCGAGACTGGGAAGAACGGTGGCACGTAGAAGCTCGTGCCTCTGCCCTGGCGCGTGCCGTAGAGGCTGACCTCGACGCCAGGATCCGGGACGACCGTCACGGTCATCACGCTGAACTCGGGAATGCCGCCTTCAATGGCGTAGAAGCGGTGGTTCCCTTGGTAGTGTTCCAGTTGAGTGGACGGCACGCAGAACGCGTCGTCGAGCCACTCGTGGCTACCGCACGTCGGGGCACCCTCGCCGAGCTGGCCAAGACCGACGTAGGCGCCTTCGCCGTCGAGCGACAGGCGAGAAACCTGCGGCGGGTGTTGTCCCGGGGCGGTGCCTTCGGCGTAGCATTGATCTGAGGTCGCGATCGGCGTGATCTCGACGCCAACGAAGAGGTCTCCCTCGTCGTCACCGGGGAAGCGACCGCGATTCGAGACACCAAACATCAGGTTGGTCGGCTCGTAGACGCGGAACGTGTAGTCGGTGCCTTCGCCGACGCCGCCGAAACGCTGCGGTCGGTGGCAGAAGCCGGTCTCTATGGCCGGTGGGACGTCGCGTTGGAGCTCGGTCTCGTTGATGACGAAGAGCACCGCCTCTCCGTTGCTCGGGGCCGTGAGCGTGATCGTCACGTCGCTCCATGCGGGAATGGTCTCCTCGACGGCGAACGCGAAGTACTGCCCGCTGAAGTATTCATCATCGATCGCCGGGTTGTCCCAGCAGGCTACCTCGGGCGTGGCTGCCCATGTGAGGTCGTCGATGGCCCAGCCGTCCGCGAAATTCGCATCGTAGCTGGCGCTGTTTCCGTCGGCGATCGAGAGCAAGATGAGGTTGTCCTCGGGCCACTCCGGCGGCGGTTCCACGACGTCGGCGTCGGGATCGACGTCGGCAGAGGTGTCGGGATCAGCGTCGGCAGAGGTGTCGCTGCCGGGGTCCGTCAGCGCGTCACCGATGTCGGTGTCTGGTGCGGTGTCGGCCGGCACGTCGCCTTCAACCGTGTCAGGAGCGGTATCCCCAGCGTCAACGGGAGGAAAGAAGGGAGCCGGGTCGTCACTGCAAGCAGCGACACTTGTGGCGAGGAGCGCTCCAGAGAGAACCCGTCGGGTCCACATTGTGTGTGTCATGAGTTTGTGTTGGTGATGAAGAACGGCGCCCGAAAACGCTGAGCAGCGTTGCATGTAGTACGTTACGGTGGGACCCTATCATGGGTAGACTGTTCGGCAAGAGCTGGGACCATTATGTTCAGCTGCTACACGATTGAGAAGGGGTGCGGGTCCGCAATGGCGGATCTAGTTAGGCTGCGTTGCGGAGAGCGGTGGGCTTGCG
>JBLHWZ010000211.1:0-9840 GCA_047629415.1 Bradymonadia bacterium
AGCAGCTCGGGTCGAATTGATCGAAGGCCGTCCGCTCTGGGCGGCCGTCGACGTTTTTGTCGCGCGACGGAGTTCGCAAACTCGAAAGAACGGACCCACGTGAATTGCGTTTGACAACATGAATCGCCTCCCCTACGGCGGGAAACCGCGCTGCACCCAGGTAGAACATGACATTGGACGACCTCATAGCCCACCTCGATGCGGGCGATTCTCTCGAAGACGAATCGTTTGCGAAGATGGACCTCTCCGGGGCCGATCTGCACGATCGGGTCCTCGCCGGCCTGGACTTTTCCGGCGCCAACTTCTCCGGCGCAGACCTCTCTGGTTGTGACCTGAGCGGAGCGACCCTCACCGAAGCGGATCTCGCTGGAGCGAACCTCCACGAGGCTTGCCTAGACGACGTAGAAGCGAACGCGGCGGACTTCACGAAGGCCAACTTGGAGAGCGCGACCCTGGTGGGCGGCAACTTCAACTCTGCAGTCTTCGTGTTCGCGATTCTGACTGATGCGGAGCTCACCGATTCAGACTGCAGCTCTGCTGACTTCTCGTCGGCGATGCTCAACGGTGCGGACCTCAGCTCTGTGGACTTCTCGAACGCCATCCTCGCCAGCACCGACTTCACGGACGCGACCTTCGCAGACACCGTGTTTGAGGATGCGGACAAGGATTCGGCGATCGGCCTCGAGGATGAGTAGCCGCCCACGCTACGCGGTTTTTATCTCAGGGAGAGGCTCGAACTTAAAGTCGATCCTCCAATATGAGGGCCTTCACGAGCCGAGTTTGGTGCTCAGTTCTCGTAGGCTTGCTGAGGGGCTCAAGCACGCCGAGGGACAAGAGATTCCCACGGCGGTAGTGCGGAGTCGGGACTTCGAGACCGTGTCCGCATTCAACTCGGCGCTCGATGCCGCGTTGGAGCGGGAGCGAATCGAGTGGATCGTCCTTGCCGGATACATGGTGATTCTGCCGGCGCCGTTCGTGGCGCGGCATGCGCCACAGATCGTGAATATTCATCCCAGCCTCCTGCCGCTCTTTCCGGGTCTGCACCCCCACCGACAGGCGCTAGAAGCGGGGGCAACTGAGTCTGGATGCACCGTGCACCACGTTGAGCCGGGTGCCGTAGATAGCGGACGCGTGATCGCGCAGGCGACCGTTCCGATTCTCTCAACCGACACCGAAGAAGCTCTGGCACAGCGGATCCTGCAGGCCGAGCACCGGCTCTACCCGGCGACGCTGGCCCAGCTGCTTCGTTAGAGAGTCACGAAGGCTGCTGGGCGCGAGCGGCAGCATCCCACTCGCGCGTTCCGTTTCGCCGTCGTACCCTGGTGATCCCTCGATCCGCCCCGGCCATGAATCGACTCCCTCCGCCACCTCTCCCCGAATGGCTCGAGAGCCAGCTCCCAATGATCCGCTACCGCGTGGAGGTTGGAGCGTGGCGAATGCACGTGATGGAGCGTGGAGCAGGTCCGACGGTGTTGCTGATGCATGGCAACCCGACCTGGGGGTTTCTCTACCGCAAGGTTGTGGCGGAGTTAGGAGATGGGTTCCGCGTTATCGTGCCCGACCTGATCGGTTTGGGCCTCTCCGATAAACCTCACCACTCGTGCGAGCACACGCTTGAGAACCACATCTCGTGGGTGAGTCGCCTGATCGAAGAGCTAGACCTCAAAGACGTGATCGTCGTCGGTCAGGATTGGGGCGGCCCGATCGCTTTTGGCGCTGCATCGGAGCACGCCGATCGGATCGCCGGATTGGTCGTTCTCAACACGGTGATTGGCCCGCCGAGACCGGGCTTCAAAACAACGGCGTTCCATCGCTTCGCTCGGGCTCCCTTTGTGAGCGATCTGGTATTTCGTGTGGGGCAGTTCCCGCAGATTCGGCTGGGAGTCGCTCAGGGAGATCCGAAGTCGATGGCCGGCGGCGTTGGGCGCGCCTACCGCTATCCGCTGCGCCGGTTCAGGGATCGGCAGGCACCGCTGGCGTTGGCCCGAATGGTACCGGACACGATGCAACACCACTCGATCCCTGCTCTTGAGCGCGTTCACGAGTTCTTGTCGGGCTTCCAAGGACCCTCTGCCATCGTCTGGGGTAAGAAGGACCCGATCCTCGGCAGCGTACTCGGACATGTGCGGCGAACGTTGCCGAACGCTCCAGTAACGGAGACCGACGCGGGGCATTTTCTTCAGGAAGAGGTGCCTGTCGAAATCGCCGCCGCCATTCGGGACGTCGCAGCGCGCGCGCAGCTGAGCTAGCGCCACCGCTTCGTGCCCAAAAAGCGAAAACGCCGGTCGGGAAACCCGACCGGCGTCTTGCTAGGTCCGAACGAGCTTAGGGCGCCGGAACGAGCGCCGTGGGCACCAAGGTCAGCGTGTAGTCGCCGGTGGCCGTGGACCCGAAGTACGTCGATGCGACCACCTCGAACGAGGAAGCCGGTGCGATCTCAAGGGTGATTTGGCTCCCGAGGACGCCTTCGAAGTCGTCGCCTCCTCCGATGCACCCGGCCTCCGAATCGGCCGGGTCGAATGAGGAGTAGCCGTGCAAGTATCCGTCACCGTCCCATGCCGCGGTGACAACGACGCTCAGCGGCGCCGCGTCTGCGTTCTCGAATCCGTAGGAATCGTAGAAGTGGTCCGCTGCACCTCCGCCAGAGCACACGGCTGACGGACGGTCGAATAGTGAGTCGGTGTCGTCGATCGAGCCGTCGATCTCGGCGTTGACACCGTCAAGAAGCTCGATGGCACAGGCCGCCGAGCATCCGTCACCAGCGACGAGGTTACCGTCGTCGCAGGTCTCGGTGCTTCCGAGGACTCCGTCACCACAGACAGCCGCTTCGCAGAACGAGAGGTCGCCAGTACAGATGAAGCCATCCTCTACAGTACAGAACTCCGAGCATCCGTCCCCATTGTCGAGGTTGTAGTCGTCACACTCTTCTTCGCCGTCGACGAGGCCGCCGCCGCAGAGATCAGGAATCCAGCAGAAGCTGGGCTCGCCGTCGCAATCGTAGTCAGGTTCCACCGCGCACGAGAAGTCGCAGCCGTCGGCGGGGAGAGTGTTGCCGTCGTCGCACTCCTCCAACTCGCTGATGGCGCCGTCACCGCAGCCGATTGTGGTCAACGTCAGCGTGTACGCGTCGATGGTCGCCTCAGCTCCGTACGTCGATGCGACGACGAAGTAGGAGGTGTCGGCTTCGGCGATGAAGTTGTCGATGCGTGAGCCTGCGGTTCCACCGAAGTCGTCGGACCCGTCAAGGCAGGACGTGATCGGATCAGCCGGGTCGAAGTCCGAGCTGAAGATGTGGAGGAAGCCGTCGTCCGACCAAGCGGCGTCGATGAGGATCTCGATGGGCGCCTCGAGGACGTTCACGATCGTGTAGACGTCGTAGAAGTGGTCCGGGTCTCCCGAGCCGGTACAACCCGAACCGATGCGGTCATACTGTGCGTCCGTTGCGTTGAGCGACGCTTCGATCGTGACCGTGTCTAAGACGACGTCCGAGAGCTCGATGAAGCACTCAGAGGTGCATCCGTCTCCGTCGTCGAGGTTGCCGTCATCGCAGCTTTCGTCGGCGTTGCGGACGCCGTCGCCACAAGCCGGGATCAGGCAGAGCGAGGGCTCGCCCGTGCACTCGTAGCCGCCTTCAACTGCGCAGAGGTCGTCGCAGCCGTCGAGGGAAGCAGTGCCCTCATCGTCGCAGGTCTCTTCCCCATTGATGATGCCGTCGCCGCAAACAATCTCAGCGCAGACGCTGGTTCCGTCGACGGTCTCGCAGTCGAAGCCTTCCTCAAGCCCGCACTCGGAGGTGCAGCCGTCATCGTTGTCGTTGTTGCCGTCGTCACACTCTTCTCCGACGAATCCATCGAAGAGTCCGTCGCCACAAGGCTCGGCCTGGCACTCGACGATGAATCCGTCGTCGACGCAGCTCGCGCCGTCAACTTCAGAGCAATCGGTCGGCTCGTAGAAGTCACATCCGAGATCTTCGCTCGTTATGCAGTTGAAGATGAGGGCGCCGTCGCAGAACGGGAAATCGAACTCCGCATCACATCCGAAGTCGAGGCAGAGGTCGACTTCGACGCAGAACGCACCTTCTTCGATCTCACAAGAGCTGTCGCAGGCGGTTCGCTCCACCTCGACGAAGCATCCGTCGACGTCGCCGCACTCGACAACGTCGTCGCCGTCGCAGAACGAGGCGGTCTCACACTCGACAACGTCGTCACATGCGCCAGCACAGCGGCCTTCGACGCAGGCGAGTTCGTCGCCACAGGCGTCGAGCTCAACCAGGGTCAGGCAGCCGTCGGTGTCGCGGACGCACTCGATCGGGCCAAGGTCGCCACAGGTGAGGGCGCCTTGCTCGTCGCAGACGATTTCGGGGTCGAGGTCGTCACACGTGCCCGCTTCGACAATCTCGCATCCATCGGCTCCGCAGAATCCACCGTCAACATCGGCGCACTCAGTCTGCTCCACAACTCCACAGCCAAACGCGTCGAGCGTGCACTGAGCGTAGCTCGTGCCCTCACAGCCGGAGACGCCAACGTCGACCGGGCTACAGCGGGACTCGATGTCCGCGCAGGGGTCGCCCGTTGCCTCGCAAAGGCTGGTGTCTGGATTGCAGGTTCCGCCCTCGGCGAGAACTGCACAGTCGTCCGTCGCGAGCTCAAGGCAACCGAGGTCGCCAACGAAGCAGGAGCTGAGGACGGTGCCGCCGCAGGTCTGACCTTCTTCGGCGCAGGCAGCGTCGTCTTCGCAGAGTGGCTCACAAGCCAGCGTTTCGCCGTCGGCGACGCACTCCGTTCCCCCATCACACGTCGTGACTTCGCGCACGATGCACGCATCGTCGTTGGCGGTACAGGTGACGATGTCGCCACCGTCACAGAACGTTCCCTCGTCGTCACAGACCTCGATTCCTTCACACGGGTCAACTCCAGCCTCGCAGACTGGACCTGCGTCGCCATCGACGCAGATCTCGCCTTCGCCGCACTCGGTGACTTCAAGAACAAGGCATCCGTCGGCTCCCATGGTGCAGTCCGCGATGTCGCCACCGTCACAGAGGGTTCCCTCGGCGTCGCACGCGTCTTCGCAGCCACCATCGTCGACACACGCGCCGGCGTCTGCGTCGCAGATTTGGCCGTCTTCGGTGCAGTCAGTCTCGGTGGCGACCAGGCAGCCGTCGGCGTTCTCGGCGCAGTCTACGAGGCTGTCGCCGTCACAGGCGAGGCCCGCTGCGTCGCAGAGCTCAAGGCCTTCACAAAGGTCAACCGTGGTATCGGCGTCGTCGGTTGCGTCGGTGCCGACGTCGGTGCCGCCTGTGTCAGTGGTCGTGTCGATCGAGACATCAGAGGTGCCGAACGGCAGATCGGTTTCGTCAGGGCAGCCCGGTAGGGCGATGATCGCGCTCAAGGCGAAGATCGTGCGGAGGGATCTGGTCATGGTGCTCCATGTGGGAAGGGAATCTGCCGCTCGATACATGACCTGAGATCCGCACGCCAGTATGAATGAACGTGTAAGGAAATGTAGTTTGGCACATCACCAGAGTTGGAGCGCCCAGTGCACTGCAAACCCAATGAGAGTCAACGTAACGAGGCGGCTCGTGACCACCGGCCGAGGCGGGCGATTGCGAGCGAGGCCGATCATCCATGAGCCGATAACTGCGCAGAGTACCGCGACGAAGAGGATGCCCAAGGGGTGGTGTTCGAACGCTCCGACCAGGTCGCCGTTGCCGAGCGTCACGACGCTCCGAGTCAAACCGCAGCCGGGGCAGGGCAAGGCTGTGATCCGACGGAAGAGGCATAGGATCGGCCCCGTCGCGATGTCGAAATACTGGTCGTAGACGATCGTGGCCCCAATCCCGGCCGCAGCGAGCAGCGGTGGCACCAACTCGTGAGAAGAGAACCGCTCCCGCCGCTTTCGAAGGCCTGCGAACATGCGATCATTCTGAGGCTTTACTGCTCTCAGGGCAAGTCGCTGACTTGTCGCGCCCTTCGAGCCCTGCTACACGTGCGCACCCTCGCGTGCCGCGCATTATTGGCCGGCACGGGGGCAGCCACGCACGGCACGTCTTCGTGACCACGATCGGCGGCGCGGGGCTCACCTAACTCAGAACCTGAATGGCCAAACCGATGTTTGGAATCGTAAAATCACTTCACGGCACCGTGCTTTTGGGCTCCGTTCTGATGCTCGCATTCGGATGCGGTGGCAGCACGACCGTTGAGGACGAGAGCGTCGTCAGCCAGCCGAGCCGAGCACGCAACGGCAACCTCAACCGGGGTTACGAGACGGAGTCGTCGGACTTCAACTTCGATGGCACGCCCGATCAGTTGACGTACATCTCGGGCGGTCAGGCGATCTGGACGGAGCGAGACTTCGACTTTGATGGCCGTATGGATCTCTTCGAGCACTACGACTCAGCCGGTCAGATCGCTGAGCAGGAGTTCCAACTCGATTTCGACGACGCGATCGACGTTGTCCGTTTCTACGTCGCCGGTGTTCTTGTTCGTAAAGAACTCGCGACGGGCTTCGATTCGACCCCAACGATGTTCAAGTACTACGCCGCAAACGGCGCGTTGCTTCGCGTCGAGCGAGACCGCGACGCCGACGGCATTATCGACCAGGTCGGATACTACGAGGCCGGAGAGCTCGTTCGAATCGGCATCGATTTGACGGGCGATGGAATCCCCGACGATGTGGAGGCCTACTAGTGGCGTTCGGCGCAAGTGCTGACCGGAACTCGAATCACCTGTCCCAGCCCCACGGCTTGGCGTTGTTTGCGAAAGGCAACGCGGAGCGTCGATGAGCGAGCTTCCCACAGTTGTCGCCGCCGTTGCGGACTCTGAAACTGCAGCGCGCACGTTCGAGATCGCAAAGACCCTAGCCGACACCGCTAGCGGTGGCCGTCTCTTTGCGGTGCACGCAACCGGCGAGATTCCGCCCGCGATGGCAGAAGTCCTCTTTCCCTACGCGTGCTTTGGCGAGGACGAAGACCTGCTCCGAGCAGAGCTGGTTCGCACCGCGCACACCCGGGTCTCGGCACGGCTCAAGGACGGGTCGGAAGAGAAAATAGGTGAGCAGTTAAAGGTGGTCGCAGGCGACCCCGCGACTGCGATCCCCGAAGCGCTCTCCGGAATCGATTCGGACCTGCTCGTCGTAGGTGCTGGCTCTAAGGTTGGCGCGACCTGGCCCACACTGGGCACTACCGGACATCTGCTCCGAGCGTCGCATGCGCCCGTCTTGGTCGTGCGATGCACGGCCACAGCTCCGCGCCAACTCCAGAAGATTCTTGTCGGTGTGGACCTCTCACCGGACACGCTCCAGGTTCTCGCCGTAGCTCTTGAGTGGGCACAGCGAACAGGAGGACAGGTTCAGCCGCTCTACGTTGTGCCAGATGCAGCGGGACTCGACCACGCTGAGCTGCTTGAACCCCGTGGTAACGTCGGTCGGCTCAAAAAGGCGGTGACCGCGAGATGGACTCAGATCGAGGCAGAGCTCGATCCGCGCTATCCCATCGCCGAGAATCTCAAGGCGCTGCTTCGACCTCGTATCATTACGTCGGGTGAGCCAGGCCACAAGCTGGTCGAGCTGGCGATTGAGGCGGAGACTGACCTCGTGATCGTAGGTCGCTCACGTAGCAACGGCGGAATCGCTGGCGCGCTCGGTCGTGTCGCTGAGTACGTCGTGCGCCACGCCCCCTGCCACGTCATGGTCGTTCCAGGCGTCGCCGCGGATGACTGAAGAGTCATTGGAGCGACGCGTCTTGCGCCGCCTCGTGTTTCAGCCCGAGACGCTCAGCCGCAATCAGAACTTTCACGCGTTCGATAGTGCGGATGGACGGCGAGTGCTCAGACTCGCGGCGAGAATCCGCTCGCTGCTGCGGGCCATCACGAGCCCCAATACAGAGGTCGTCTGCTTACTCGATGGTCCTCAACCTCGAGTGCTGATCGATGACCCGGACACCGGGGTTCAGCGCGAAACCCTCCTCAGTGAGGACGCTTTCGCAGTGCTCATCGAAGACGAACGCGCCCGGGAAGTCCTGCTCGGCTGATCCGCGTCTTCAGGCGAGCGAGGCTGAGCGCGATCCGAGTCTCTAGAGACGGCTCCTAGAGGCGGGAAAGAGTCAGTGCGATTTCAGGGTCCTGCTCGCAGAATCCCGCCCCACAACTTGGGAGGGGGCCGGCACAGTCCGCGTCTGCAGAGCAGGTCAGAGAACAGATTCCGGCACTACAGCCTTCGCCAGCGTCGCACTCGGTGTCGGCCGCGCATCGTGAACGGCAGAATCCGCGATCGCAGATATCGTTCCCTGAGCAATCCACAGAGGTCGTGCAGCTGGTGAGGTTCGGCCAGGGTCGTCGGAACTCGACGATCGCGATTGAAGCTGGTTCTGCAGATGCACCCGCGAGATCTCGGAACCCAACCTCGCCGAATTGTCGCTGCGTATGCTCGGGACCACCGCTGTTGAGAGCGAGGAGGACCCCTCGCGATGCGAGCTCCTCAACCAAGCGCGCGCCGAGCGCCGTGCTCCGCAATCCCTCTGTTGTCCCAAAGTCGAGCAGAGCGATGGATGAGAGGAAGATCCCCGGCGGCCGCCGCTCTTCGAGTCCGGTAACGATCGCCAACTGTTCGTCCGTCAGCTCACCCGATGCAGTGTCGAGAGCGATCCACCGCATCTGTCCAATCTCAGTGACATAGTCGCTGCCTCCGAAACGCTGCACGAAGTCGCTGGGAGCGAACGTATCGTCCGGAGCAACGATCACGCCGTAGGGAAGCCCTTGCCCTTGCACTGTGGTTTCGAACTCGCCGAAGACCGTATCGTCGGCGAGAAACGCGACGTTACCGAGGAACTGGACGTAGTCCACACCTAGGTCCGCAGCGTGTACGACGGCCGCGGAGAGAAATGACCGGTCACCCTCAAGCCCACCAATAATCGCAATCCGGACGAGGGCAGATGCCGGGGCAGGTTGAGCGTGTAGCTGGACCTGCGCGCAGGGCGGGAGCTCAAGTTCGATTCGTACCGTCGTGCCGAGCACGGTCGACGGTACCGAAGTCGCCAAACTGATACTCGCCCTCGTCTCCAGTGCGTCGGTGGCACAGTCTGGCGCCTTACGTTCTGAGGATGGCAGCGCGTTGAGCAGCGGGCTGAAGGTCCACGCGGAGTTCACATTCCCCAGTGTCAGGGTGAGTGACTGGCTCGACGTAGTTCCGTTGTTGAACGTGATCGTTGGGAAGGGGCCGGACGAGACGGCAGCTACATTGAAAGTGCTGTCCAGCTCTTCGACGTCTGCGACACGCCCGGGGCTGATGTTCACTCTCATCCTGTCATCCTCCCCAAACCGCTGGGACGCGAGCGCCTCGGCCGTTTCGTAGCGTAGGACGGAGTCGAGCTCGCATCCGCCGAAGAGGATGATCAGGCCTATAAATAACGGGCCGAGTGTACCGCCGAAACAATGCATGGTGCCGCGCAATCCGCTAGGCAGATGAGACGTGCTGTGGCCGCGTATCAGGGCGGCGCTTTTGATTGTTGAATGAAGGCCCAAATCGAACGACATCGGTTGCGAGGTTTCTTCCGGGTCGCGTACGTTTTCGCGGCTCCGGCGGTGCTCGTGTGCGGCCTATACTTGTCGACCTATCTCGCGTTGAACAGTCGCCAGGGTTCGGTCGCCCTGGCAACCCTGCTCTCCGGAGCCGTTCCGGGGCAAGTCGACTTCGAGTTCATGTCCGTCGCGCCGGACTTGCTCACAACTCGCCTCTTCGAGGCGACCCTGCAAGATCTTGGTGGGCGCGATGTCCTAGAGGTGCGCTTCCTTGAGTGCCAGTTTTCCATCGGGGCCCTCTTCCGAAACCGACTGCAGATGTCCAACT
>JBLHWZ010000212.1:0-9801 GCA_047629415.1 Bradymonadia bacterium
CTTGGAGCGACTCCGTCCTCAGCCTCTTCGGGCAAGAGTTTACCTGGAATACGGTTATCAACGGATTCGCCGGGCTCTTAATCCTGGGAGTAATTGGGCACCTGACGTTCTGGCGCGCTCCATGGAATTGGGGACCGCTGGAGCGTATCCGTCAGATCCCGACATTTGCCGGATTCCGGCGCGCGACGCTCCTCGACTACGCCAAGATAGGGCTGATCCGAATGCCGGTCACTGCACTCTACATTCTGATGCACGGCTTTACGCTCACGGCGTTTCACATCCACGTGCCTTGGGCACAGATGATGGTCTTCGTGCCGATCCAAATGCTTATCGCGGTCGTACCGATTAGCCCGAGCGGTCTTGGCACCGTCAATCTCGCGCAGCGTCTGCTCTACGAGCCGTATGCGTTCACACCAGGCGGCGAGCAGCTCGTCGGCGATGTCGCTCAGGCGTCTATCGACGCGTACGGACTCGCTTTGGCGCTTGCCTTCAACATACCGCGTCTCCTAATCGGCTTCATTGCCCTTCGTGCCGCAAAGCGCGCCCTTCAATCGGCAGCCTCCAACTAGGTTCTTCTACGTGATCGAACGTTCCACAATCATCATCATTCCCACGTTCAATGAGCGTGAGAACCTTGAGAACATCGTCCTCGCCGTTCTCGGCGTGGTTCCCCACGTGCACATCCTCGTTGTCGACGATGGCTCGCCTGACGGCACAGGTGAAATCGCAGACCGATTGGCGGCTGCCGATGAGCGGATCCACGTCAAGCATCGGACTGGCAAACTCGGCCTAGGCACCGCCTATATCGCCGGCTTCAAGTGGGCTCTCGAGCGAGACTACGAGCGCATCTTCGAGATGGACGCCGACTTCAGTCACGACCCGAAGTACCTGCCCGCAATGCTCGCCGCGACCGAGACCCACGACCTCGCCATCGGATCGCGTTACGTGAAGGGCGGTGGCACGCACAACTGGAGTCTCGGACGCCGGCTCTTGAGCCGCGGCGGTGGTATCTACGCGCGAACTATTCTTGGGGTCGACGTACAGGACCTGACCGCAGGATTCATCTGCTACCGTCGAGAGACCTTAGAGAAGCTCGACCTGGATGGTGTCACTTCTTCAGGATACGTTTTCCAGATCGAGCTGAAGTACCGGGTTCACCTTCTTGGACTGACGATCAAGGAAGTCCCCATCGTGTTTCCAGACCGAGTCGCCGGAGAGTCCAAGATGTCCTCAGACATCGCTCGTGAGGCGATCACGCAGGTTTGGAAGCTCCGCTGGAAACTCGGCAGAAGCTAAGGCTTGAGCAGCTGACGGGCCTATAGTCAGTCAGTGGCTTCCGCCTCTAACCTAGCGGCGATGGCGGCCAATTCAGGGTCATTCGGGGAGAGTCTCCGGGTCTCGTGTATCATGGCACGACAGGTGGTCTGCCGATCGGCTGCGCACATCTGCATCGCGAGATTGAAGTGCGCCCACAGGAGGTTCCGACCAGTCTGAAGTTCGTACTCCTCGGCCTCAGGAGTGCCTCGGTTGAAGCGACTACGGACCGCAACGAGCTGTTCGGTCGCTGCGATCGCGAGCTCGAGCGGGAACTCGCCCTCCGCGAGTGGTTCGTCCAGGAGATGCAGGTAGAGTCGGGACGGGATGCACTGAGCAGCGAACTCAGGCGTGACGAGCTGTTCAGCCTCGATTCTTACGTCGGCCACTCCAGCCAGCGCAGCGGAGGCGTCGAGGGAGAGCAATTCGCCATCCCCTCGCAGACTTCCAGCGACCGGCGCTTGGGAATCGAGCATCTCGCCATAGAAGTCGTACGTAAGGAATGCGTGGTGCAGGTGTTCTACGTCCGGTCGCCGATCCTCAACCGACTGCGCGTACCAGGTGTTGAATCCAGTCTCGAAATACGTCGTGATCCAAACGGAGTCCGGCTGCAGGCCGTTGAATGCTTCGTCGCGCAGCAGCTCGCTATCCCAGTAGTCGCCGAGGTCCACGCTCCGATAGCCCCCGGCCGCGGAGAAAGCGATCCCGGTCAGCGCTACGGCTCCGAACGTGAGCTGCACGGGGGCAGTCAAGGGCTCCAGTTGGCCCGGCAGACGAGTCGTCGCGACGACGAAGATGAGGCCGAGTCCCAGCCACCAGAACGTCGGCATGAAGTACCCGAGCACGTCTGGGTTCGTAGGGTCGAACGCAAAGAGAGTCTGCGTCGCCAGATTGAAGACCACCGCAATGAGCAACACCACGCCGATGAGCCGCCGTCTTGCGCAGAGCAGAAGGATGCCGACGATTGAGCCGATCAGCACTGGCAGCGTGAGACATTCCGAGAGCACCGCGCCTACGTTGGTGAGTCCTGCAAATACATCAAGTTCGACCGCCGCCTCGGCAGTCTTCTGGAACGCTTGGGCCGACACGAGCCAGTACACTTCGTCCAAGGAGTCCGGCCAGCCCCACCCGACGCGCGGTCGAGCGAGCGCGCGCAGCGGTAGATACAGATAACCCACGAGCATGCCGGCGCCGGCGACCGCACCGGCGATCACTTGCTTGCCCCGGGAAACATTCGACCCAGCAACGACGGCGACGAGAAACGCCGGAAACGTGAAGAGGATTAGGTAGTGATGGTTCAGGAGACCCACGCCAAGCGCTAGCGCCACGCCAACCGTTGCTCCGATCGGCCGTCGCGGCCACTTCACACAAACAAGGGTCGTCGCCAGGGCGATCAACAGCGCATTGAGTGAGTACACTTCGGCCCGCACCGACTGTTGCGCGAACGCGGGAGTGAACGCTAACGCGATCGCGACCGTTGACGCGAACCAGAGTTGAGTTCGGGAGCGAATCCACCCGAGCAACCCCGCGCAGAGCGGCAGAGCGGCGAGCGCCAGCGCGCTGAAGAGGGCAACCATGAAGTGTACCCGCAGCGCTGCCGATCCTAACGGCACAGCGAGCGCGCTAGCGGTGAGCAGATGGAACGCAGGGTGCCCCGGCGGATGGCTGATTCCAAGCGCTTGCGTCGTCGCGACAAGCTCGCCGCTGTCCAACATGTAGGGCGTCGGCGCCAGTCGGAAGACGTAAAGCGAAAGAACCGCAGCGGCCACGAAAGATGCGGCCCTCCACGCGTGGGAGACCGCCTCGTCCAGCCCCCACCCGTCACCCCCGACGGAGGTCCCGCCGGCGGAACATGCGGTGGGCTCGGCGCCTTCGTCAGAGCTCAGTTCATCGAGGTCACCCTCCGAACGCTCCCCGCCGGAGGACCAGCCTGTGACGACCTTGGATGCGTCGGACTTCGATAGGCCGGATTCTCCAACTGATGAGGCGGGACTGCTCGTAGCCGGAGCCGCTTCCAACTCGTCCGGAGTCTCCGACTGAACGATGCTCTGCGCCGGCACGTTAGCACCCTCAGCATCCGGATCCGTAGGCGGCCATTCGGCTCCCGATTCGCTCTCGGGCGTCGTTGGCGTCGTTGGCGTCGCGCGACTTCGTTTCGACTGCGAACTCTGCGTCGGTTTATTGCCGGCCATTCTCGAACTCTGGGTCATTTTCTCGCCGGCCATCGCGGCAGAGAGTGGCCTAGGTCGCGCGTTGCGTCGAGAAGATCGAAGAAAGGCCAGATTTCGCGCACCAGTTTGGCTTTGGGTTCGACCACGTCAGGTGAATCCCCACATAGAGTGAGAACAATGAGCGACATCACTTCAAGCCTTCGTCCCGCTGACACCACCCATCCATCCCTTCAACCGGCGCGAGTTCCTCGTCGAGCCCGTCGGTTCTCTGACGCTGTTGTAGAGCCGGAAACTCCTCCGCGTCGTCGTCGAGGGTTGCTGCAAGTCACTGCCGAGGTCGCCGGCGCGACCGGGCCGGTAGGCGGCCTCATCGCTGCGGGAGTCAACGCTCTTTCCAACGCTGGCGATGGTGGCGGTGGGCAAGCCGTTGGTGACGTCCGGGAGGAGAACATCGATCAGATGTGGGAAATGCAGCGCGAAAGCCAGGCGTTCAATCTCGAGTATCTGGCACTTCAGGAGTCGATGCAGTCTGAGAATCGCCGGTTCACGACTATGTCGAATCTCATGAAGGCTCGCCACGACACCTCCAAGTCGGCGATCAGCAACATCCGAGTCTGATGCGAACGAGGTTGGCGAAGGAGGCCCGCTCCGGCTATCTGTGGTGGACCGCACTTGCTTCACCTCACGCGTCCTAAACCGAGAAAGACCCATGGCGATCAAGAAAGTTGGCGGACCCGGACGAGTGGCGCCGGCCCAACCAATCGAGAGCAAGTCGGCCGCGACTGTAGAAGGTTTTGGAAAGGTCGCCGAGGCGGCGCAGACCCAGCCTAATGCACCAACGGAAGTCGCTCAGGCAGTGCAAGAGGTGGCGGTCGACGTAGCCGCTGGACGGCTTAGTGACCCACAAACACAGATAGACGCGGTCATCGAGCGGATGGTGCGCCTGCAGGCGCCTGAAGGAGCGTCGTCACGCGCGGTGAGTTCCAGAGTGATGGAAGTGCAGCTCGCGCTCGGCGATCATCCCGGCTTCTCCGAAAGAGTTCAGGTCATGCTGGCGAACGCGCTAGAGGCGAACGAAGCCTAGCTTAGCGCTAACTGTAGCGATTCGCTGGCGTCATCGTCGATGTCGAACTGATGCAGCGCCAACCGCGGCCCGCGCGAACTAACCGGCGAGCGGCTAGTTGCTGCGGTTCACGATGTTTCGAACCTGGCCCGGATCGAGTGAGATACGGTAGGTGCGGTGCAGACCGACAGCTTCGTTCACGAGTTCAACGCGGTGCCGAACACCGGAAGAGAGTGGGATTCCGTTGGTCGGGGTGTCTAGACCCGTGTCGGTACCATCGATGATGATGCGGGCCGGCGGCGCGCTCTGGACGTTGATGTAGCCTGGGGGACCTGGCTCGACCGCCGCCGGTTCCGCAACGGCAGCGACTGCGGCAGCCGCCTCAGCGTCGCGCGCTTCGGCTTCCGCACGGAGCCGATCCTCTCTCTCTCTCCGAGCGCTCTCTCGCTCTTCCCGTTGTCGGTCCGACTCTTCGGCGATGGGCTCCGGTTCTACTCGCTGTGGTTCCGGCTCGGGTTCTACCCGTTGCGGCTCGGGCTCCACCCGTTGCGGCTCGGGCTCCGACTCGGGCTCCTCCCGTTGCGGCTCGAACTCCGGTTCTAAAGGCTCTGGCTCTTGCTCAGGCTCCGGCTCCGTCTCGAGCCGCGGCTGAGGTTGTTGTGTCTCGGGTTCTTGCACCGCCGGCGGCTCTTCCTCGGAGTCGGAAGGTCCCACCTCTGTGCTGGGCTCGACGCCGCGCTCTGCGACGTTGACGGCCGCGATGTCGCCGGATTCCTCTGGTTCTGGCTCTGCGGGCTGCTCGAGCAGGTTTGCCGTGAATGTATCGAAACCGGTCTCGTTCACCACCAGCGGCGCGTTGGTTTCAACGAATCCGTCGTGGGTGAGGGTCACCGAATAGGTCCCGCCGACTTCCAGAGTGGCCTCACCTGGCGTGCTACCTCGAGCCGCGACGGCACCGTCGGCACCTCGCACCGTGAAGACGGTACCCTCGGGAGAAGATATGATCGGGACCGTCGTCATCACTGGAGGAGCCAGTTCGGCCAGTGCTACGGTGACTCCAGAGGAGCGCTCCGTGACGATGAAGCTGGTCGCGTGGGAGTCATGTCCATCTAGCTGCATTTCAACGTTGACGAGTGCTCCGACAACGAGCTCAACTTCTAGCGGCGTCTTGCCACGGTTCTCTCCATCCACCATCAGCGTTGCGCCCGGCGGTTCGGAGTTGAACGGGACAACGACGATTGGAACCGGCAGGATCTCCCAGTTCACCAGAGCGTCGTTCGGCCCCAGCATGACCATTTCGGTCCTCTCTCGGTAGCCGTCGGCCCGGACGGTCACCTGATGTGAGCCGGTCGCGAGATCGCTGATTGACGTAGGTACAAGGCCCTCGTGCACGATGTCACCGTCGACGAGCACGGTGTATTCTAGGTCGACCGGGGTGAGCGCCAGCTGCAGAGCGGGCGAATCGCCGCCACCGCTTCGCACGAGAAAGACGGCTAAGCCGATAACCACGAGCGCAGCGACTCCAATCAGCCATCCGAGTCCGCCTTCGCGAGAAGGCTGAGGTGGTGTGGAGGCAGCAACACGGGCAGCAGAGGTCGGCGCCAGCACTACTCCGGAGCCGCTGATTCGCTTGGGGATGGCTGCAACACGACTATTGGAGGCCCCAGTTGTGACCACCGCTTGAGCACCGCTCTCGTCCCGCAGAATCTCCTCGACGGTGGGTTCGAAGCCGGTATTGGCGTCGGGGGACGCGAGGATTCCGATGGCCGGAATCTCGCCGCTAGCAACTGGTGGCTCTGGGAGCGACCCGAGGTCGGCGTTCACGGGCATGGGGACGGCACTGGTCCCGGACTCAGGGCGTCGGTGTAGCCCGGTGGAGTGGTCCCGCGACCATTCGCCCAATTCCTGATCGGGGTCGGGTGCGTCGCCCTTCCTTGGAATCACACCCTCGTGTTTGGCGAAGAGCGCGGTTTCGATCTCTTCGTCGTCCCACTCTAGACCAGGTTCAAAGGGCAGTTCCTCGTCGGCCTCAAGCTCTTCGATAGGCTCTGGAGCCTCGAGCGTCTCGAGCTCCGGCATTGCGTCGCTTACGAAGATGCGAATGTCCCCATCGCTTAGGAAGGCGTCCGCTCCGATCGACCACTTCTGAAGTTCCCTCGCCATGTGGTTGGCGGTCTGGAAGCGAGTTTGTGGCCCGCGCGCGAGCGCCTTCAAAACGTGGTCTTCCAGCGCGCTCGGGATGTTGGGATTGATCAGCGACGGAGGCGTGACCTCCACCTTGCGAATCTTCTCGAGGATCTCGAACTCGCTGTCGCCATCGAAGAGGCGCCGCCCGGTGAGCATCTCGTGCAAGATGACGCCGACTGCGAACGTGTCGGAGCGGCGATCAAGCGGAAGCCCGCGCACTTGCTCGGGCGACATGTAGCCGAGTCGGTCGCTGGAGACGCCAGGGGTACTCGGCCCCGAACGGCCCATCGAGGCGACGCCAAAGCTAAGGAGTTTGACCTGCCCATCGGAGGAGACGGCAACATCGCCGGGCGCGATCCCGGTGTGGAGCAACTCGATCGCGTGGCCCGCTTCGTCGGTGCGGTTGTGCGCATACTCGAGTGCTTCGAGCACCTTCGTCGCGATGTGGACAGCGATCGGGGCGGGGAGGGCGCCTCCTACGGTTTCAGTCAGCCTGTTGAGGGTCGGTCCCGCAACGTATTGGGCCGCGACATAGTAGGTGCCGTCTGCTTTTCCGAGGTCGAGGACTTGTGCGATATTCGCGTGCTGCAGCAAGCTCGCTCGCTTCGCTTGCTCGACGAATTCGCTGACCACTTCTTCGGACGCATCCGCGGAATCTCGCAGGCAGCGGAGCGAGATCGACCGCTCGAAGCCCTCGATGCCACTCGTCTTTGCTAGGTAGACGTCGACCCTTCCGCTGGATCCGATGCGCTCCAGCAACGTGTATGGGCCGAAGTCCACGGGTTCTGGAAGCGGACCGAGCGGGCTATCCTGTTCTGTCATTGCGGCTCTGGTGGTGACCCATCGAGCTAGCTCAAAGGGGGGCAGCTGGCCCGAAACTGGCCAGCCGGCCTCAAGCTACGCGTCGAAAGCGACGGCCGATCTATACCCGGTGGCTGCCGCGTTGTGTACGGACTTTCACTCAATCGAGCTGCCGCGGGGCCTAGTCGCCGTCCGGCGCGGCGAATCGGATGCGGACGTCAGTGACGATGGCTTGCTCTCCGCCGGCGATTGAGAGCGTAAACCGTGACGTGCGAGCGAGCAGTCGCTTCACCTGACTCGGCAGTCGCGCAAATGCGACCTGGCCGATGGGACCATCCGCGATCTGCCGCATGTCGAGGTGCAGGCCGTTCGCGGTCGCCTCGGTGAGGAGGCCTCGTGCGTCCGCGACATCCAACCAGCCTAACTCCCGCGCGTCCGCGTCCAGAAGCTCCATAATGTCCGACCGCTGCCGAGCAGGAACGAGGAGCGCAAAGTTGTCGGTGATCACGAGGTTTCCAATGTCCGCCTGAGCATCGGTGAACTCGATCACCAACCGGCCGTTGTCTTCGAATGAGTTCGCACGTTCACCCATCGTCGTAACAAGTGTTTCCAGAGTCGATCGAACGAATGGTGGATCTTCAAGTTCGAACGCGATTACGACGCCGAGTCCGCTGAAGAACTCGCCGGGAGAGCCGTTGTTCACTGCACGCGAGAGGGTCAGCAGTCGTGCGCGGGTGAAAAGAATACACGCTTGCGAGCCCAACGCGGGCAGCAGCTGACTGACCAGGTCGATTCCAAGCGGTTCGCCGAGCTCGGCTGCCGCGGCGTCGAGACCGGCCCGACGAGACTCGTTCAGCATGCCGCGTACAACGGTGTAGAGATGTTCAGGGGCCACGGTGAAGCGTGCGAAGGCGTAGACATCCTCTGTAGCCATCGCGACGAACTCAGGGTCCGCGTCGGCAGAGGTGACCCGATGGAATCCCTCGCTCGCTTCGCCTCGTGGGACCTGTGTTAGCTGTAAGTCGAGCGTGTCCTGTCCCAGAGAGACGGCTGCGGTCAACGTGCCGGAGTTCCGAAGCCTCGCGGCCACCGCCGCCGGGTCCGTTCCTTCGGGTAACCGGTCGGCCAGTTCTTGCGTGATCTGCTCTCCACGCTCGTCGAGGAGGGTCTCGGCGTTAAAGTAAGCGTGTACGTGGGCGAACTTCGCAGCTTCTGTCGATGCAGCGAACGCGTCGAGATCTGCGAGCGATTCGGAACGCTCGGTCAGCACGACGGTCAGAGCCTCGTCAATTCCTTGGCCAGCTCGGGGCAGCAGCACTGCGAACGCGCCGATGTAGGCCACCGCAATCTCGGGACCGCGATCTGTCTTTCCGAACACGTGCACAGTGTGCCCTGCGATTTCTCTTTCTTCGATCTCGGCGTCACACTCGAATGGGCGTGCCTGCAGCACTTCGGTGAGTCTGGAGTGGAAGAGGGCGGGGTCGGACAACGCCACGAGTCCGACGATACGATCGCCAACAAGCGTGATCGCGAAACCGGCGCCGGCCGAGATTCCCGAGTCTTCAAGTCGAGTCGCTCGCGCTAGGTCGATTCCGAGCGTGTTGCGAAGATCGGTCTCGATCATGCCGAGATCGCCACGGAGGACGGCCTCTAAGTGAGGCCGGATGCCAGCGTAGCCGTTGATCACCGATCGGGGGTCTCTGATCGTGATGAAGAGCGGAGTACTCGGCGGGAGGAGGGCCGCGGCTGCCGCTGACATCTCTGCCGGCGAATTTGGGGGGGCAACTCCTGTCTCGATCCCGTGTCCTATGCCCGCATCGCTCGGCTCACCACCACAGCGGCTGCAACCGGCAGTCAGCGCCAGCATTGTAACGGTCAAGATGAGGCGGAGAGGCATAGTTTTGAGGTACCGACCCATGGGCTCCTTCGGTGGAAGTAGAGACCCTTATCCGGTGCTTCCGATCGCCGTCAACGCGTATTGCCGAGCGTCGCCTCGCGCAGTAATGACGGGAGTTCGCACCCTGGGGTCCATGCTCTCGCACCTATCCATTCGAAACTTCGCGCTCATTGACCGGCTTGAGCTTGAGCTAGACGGGGGATTTGTAGCTGTGACCGGCGAGACCGGAGCAGGCAAGTCGATCGTCTTCGGCGCTCTGACCCTGTTGGTTGGTGGCCGTGCGACCAGCGAAATCATCCGAAGTGGTGAAGAAACGACCACGGTACAGGGGCTGTTCACAGTCGGAGGCGAGGCGCGCGCCTGGGTCG
>JBLHWZ010000213.1:0-9741 GCA_047629415.1 Bradymonadia bacterium
ATCCAGAGTTGCCCGGCGGGTAGAAGTCGTCCCAGCAGAGAGCAACGAGGTTGTCCAAACCGTCAGCCGACGGGATTGCACGGCCGCTGCAGCAGCCGTTGCTCGTATCACCGGCAGCGTCCATGTAGACGAATCCATTGGAGGAGACTCGTACATCCGTGACGGTCTCGCCGAAGAAGGTTGCAGAGAAGCCCAGCGGGAGGGCTGCGCTGACTTGGTCGTCGGAGAGGGACAGCGCTGTCCCTGAGTAGTCGAGTGCGCCGGGCCACGCGATTGAGCTCACGCCGGCTGCGGTGCATGTGCTGTTGAACTCGGAGCAATCTGCGCCTCCGAATCCGTTGACGCAGTCGCATACGCCGGTTCCGAGTCGGCCGTCGGCGCATGTTCCGTTTCCAGAACATTGTGCAGCACCGACGCCACCGGGGCATTCCGTTCCGCAGTCCGCTCCATAGAGTCCGTCGCCGCACTCTGGCTCCTCGACGGAGCAGTCGGCTCCCGCATAAAACGCATCACATGTGCACAATCCGGAGCCGCCTGCTCCGTCCTCGCACGTCCCGTTGCCGCTGCACTGCGCCAACGCACCGCCCGGGCACTCTCCATCACAGCTTGTTCCGAAGAAGCCCTCGTCGCAGGCGCAGAGACCGCCGCCACCCGTGCCACTATCGCAGGTTCCGTTGCCGTTGCACGGATTCGCTGAACCACCGGGACACTCGATGTCGCAGGAGACTCCGTAGAATCCTGATAGACAGCCATCGGTACACTCGCCGCCACCGACACCGGCCGCTCCCGCGGTCAGTCGGTAATGGGTGTCACGGATCGCGGCCGTGCTTCGCTGAATGAGAACGGCGTCCGTGCCGTCAAGGTTCTCAGCACCTACCGTGAAGGTTCGCCCGTCGCCCACGCAATCCTCGCAGATGACATCGATGACGTTGCTCGCCTCGTTGAAGATCATCTGACCCCGTACAGCGTTGGCTTCTGTCAGCGTTGAGGTGCAGCAATCCGGCACCCCACCGAACGACACCACGAACTGTCGCAGAGGGGCCGCGCCTTGCGTGCGGTACGTGATGTTCTGCCCGCCGGGCGGGTACAGATCGCCCCACGCGAGCGCGACGAGTCCATCGTTCGAGTCGGGACTTGGAATCACATCGCCTGAGCAGCAGCCACTTGAGGTGTCGCCCGTTGCGCCCATGTAGACGAACCCATTGGACGAGATGCGGACATCGCTGATGTTGCCGCCGAAGAACTCGGTCGAAAACCCGAGAGGAATGGTCGCCGACACTTGATCATCGCTGAGAGAGACAGTCGTTCCAGAGTAGTCGAGGGACGGCGGTCCCCATGGCAGAATCTCGAATGAGCCGGCGCTGCCGCAAGCGGCGTCCAGCGTGTCGCAGGTCGTCCCCTCAAATCCTGCGTCGCAGATACAGGCACCGTCACCTGCGGAACCTTGGGAGCAAACGCCGTTGTCATTGCAAGGCGTTGCCGCCCCACCAGCGCACTCGACGCTACAACTGCCGCCGGCCCATCCCGAATCGCACGCACAGGTACCATCGCCTGCCGCGTTGTCCGAGCATTCGCCGTTGCCGCTGCAGGGGTTCGCTGCCCCGCCTGGGCACTCAAGGCACGACGGGCCAAAGAACCCCGGATCGCAAGGGGCCGAGCAAGTGTTCGTCGTCGTCTGGCAGAACTCAGACTGGCAATCCACGTCCTCTACGCAGGCTTCACCCTCACCGTAGAGTTCGACAGCGTTGTCAATTCGGCCGTCGCAGTCATCGTCGCGTCCGTTCGCCACTTCCTGCACGGCGCCCACCAAGCGGCCGCTGAAAGCGAACGAGCCGCCTGCGTTCCGGAACGTCCATCGCCTCTCGGCGAGTGTGCCATCCGCAAGATCTCCGTGGAGGAACGCACCGCCAGCCAAGTCGGTCGGAGCGTTCTGATCCGAAAACACCGAGGTGTCGGCTCCAGTTCCGCAGCAGGGAGAGCTGCCCTCGGGGGTAGTGATGTATTGATATCCCTCGTAGCCGGCTGTGATCTGGACGATCTCAGCTGTCACGTTCTCGATCGTCCCACCCGACTGATTGGCGACCCGAATGGTCGCACAGAACGCCCCGCCTTCGTTGTAGAAGAGCGTGCCCCAATCCGAGATTCCGGACGCCGGGATACACTCTGCCGCGGTCGTACCTATCGTGTCCGCCACGGTGTTGATCGTAAAGTCTCCAGCCGACCCAATGTTCGAACTGAGGTCGTTACAGAACCCAAGGGCTTGCCGGATCGTGCCGTCGGCCGACAGGTATTCGGTTTGCGTCGGCTGACGTACCTCGAAGCGCTGCTCACCAGTCAACGCGTCGTAGGAAAAATCGAATTCAGCAAGAACAAGCGAGCCGCTGACAGCCTCTGCGGAAGCCGTCGACAGTTGGTCCACACCGGAGTCCGCGGCGGTCTCCGAGAGGTCGGCGGAACAGCCTATGGCGAACGAAGCCGCCACAGCTAGGAGGAATGTCGGCCTACGCATGGTATCTATATGGGGGAAGGGCGAGTGGGGATACTGACACCGCATGACGCGGATCCGGCTCATTTTGGCCCGCTCAGAAATGCTGTGTTCTTCACAGACATTGCGCCAAAGAGTGTATCTAGGTGCAGATCCTATGGACTGAACCCAGGGGCCACAAGACACCTTTGGAACAAAAGGCGATCTCTACACCGACGGCTCCGGATGCCCGCGTTGGTCATCGTTACGCGCTTATCGTCTGCTCCTCCCCCTCCGCGATCGCTGTCGGAGCACGCTGAGCGTGCAACGGGAACGACCCAATCTCGAGATCGAGACTCGTGACGCGCAACCTCGCCGTATGACCCAGCGCGGACTAGATCAGCAATCCAGCGATCGTCGCGGTCATGAACGCCGCCAGCGACCCGCCGATCATTGCCCGGAGACCCAATGTTGCCAGATCCGAGCGACGCTCCGGAGCAAGCCCGGAAATACCGCCGATCTGGATGCCGATCGACCCAAAGTTTGCGAAGCCGCAAAGCGCATAGGTGACGATTATCGCTGAGCGCGGCTGCAGCGGAGAGTCGCTGTTCATAACGCCGGCCAAGTCTAGGTACGCAACGAACTCGTTCACCACCATCTTGGTACCGAGCAGTTCGCCAACAGCCCGAAGGTCCATCCAAGGAACGCCCATCAGGAAGGCGATCGGAGCGAAGAGCCAGCCGAAGAAGAACTGCAGGTCGAACACCGTCATCACGCTGACCGTCGGCGGATTCGGAACCGCTCCTGTCAGCGCGGCGATGCACCCTTCCCTCTCCTCCGGACCCACGCGCACGCCCTGCTCCGTCAGGCACGAGGCGCTGCAGCGATCGCCGCTGACAGTATTGCCGTCGTCACACTCTTCTCCAAAGTCACGGTTTCCGTCACCGCATGTTGCCGACGCAACAAAATCCTCGCAGATGGCAGGGTTTGCGACACAGCGATCGTAGCGAAACGTCGGATCGCAGGTCATGCGGACCTCGGTCGGCACCTCACTCTCTCCCTCGGAGATTTCAGTGGCGAGCTGCTCCAGTGCCATGCCATGTTGCACGTAGCTCGGCAGGGCCATCATGTAGTTGATCATGGCGATCAGGGCGACGAACGTCAGCAGCATTGCCGCAACATTGAACGCCAGCTGCAAGCCTTCGGAAGCACCGCGAGATGCGGCATCAATCACGTTGGCGTCGATCTTCTCCACCTCGACCTTGACCACGCCCTTCGTCGGAGACTCTTCCGTCTCCGGGTACATGATCTTCGCGACTACCAGAGCAGCCGGAGCGGACATAACGGACGCCGCCATCAAGTGACCGGCGATATCCGCAAAGTGGGGCTCAAGGAAGCCGATGTAGAGCGCCATCACTCCACCTGCCACGGTCGCGAACCCACCCGTCATCACGGCCATAAGCTCTGACTTCGTCATTGTCGCGACGAACGGCTTCACGAGCAGCGGCGCTTCTGTCTGTCCGACGAAGATATTGCCGGCAGCGCTGAGCGTCTCGGCACCCGAGGTACGCATCGTCGCCTGCATCGCGCGGGCGATGACGTTGACCACCGCCTGCATAACGCCGAGGTGGTAGAGGATCGTCATCAAGGCCGAGAAGAACACGATCGTCGGCAGTACGTTGAACGCGAAGTTGATCAGCGACGCGTCGATCTCACCTGTGACGTAACTGGAGAAGATCATCGCGTTGCCAGCGTTGGTGAACCCAAGCAGCTTCGTGAAGATCTCGCTCGCGGTCCCGAACACGACGGCCCCGAAGGGTGATTTCAGAATCAGAAGCGCGAACAGCAGCTGGATGGAGGTGCCAACAGCTACCAAGCGCCAATCGATCGCCTTCCGGTTGTTCGAGAACAAGAACGCGATCAGTAAGAGCCCGAACATCCCGAAGAAGGATTGAACACGCAGCAGAATTGGCGTCTCCGCGCTGCGGTTCGATAGCTCGATGCGATCATCCGTTGCGGCCGCGGCCTCAGCCTCATCTCCGTCAACCTCGGCGACCGCCTCCTGCGAAGGCGCTTCCTCGTCTTGCGCAGTCGCGACCATGCCCAGGCCCGTCGTGAGCACAAAGAGCGAGAGGAAACCAATGGCGGCGTACTTAAGGAGCCGGCGGACTGAGTTCATAGGACGTGCGTGTTCGGGTAGGAGCTGCCCATTTGCCCCGTGGCGCGCCAATCCGTCAACGCGCGCTGCGCGATCAACGATCGACGGATCCGAGATCGCGTGCCACCATGGCTGCCCAACCCGCGCCCAGACGGACCCGATGATTCCTGAATTAATCCTAAAGAAGCGCGACGGGCACACGCTCTCCGCTGACGAGATCCGGACCTTCATCGGTGGCTACACCGATGGCAGTGTGCCGGACTATCAGGCCGCGGCGATGCTCATGGCCGTTTTCTTTCGGGGAATGTCGACGGAGGAGTTGGTCGTCTGGACGGACGCAATGCTGAACTCGGGCCAAGTGCTCGACTTCTCCGACATGCCAGGTCGCAAGGTCGACAAGCACTCCACCGGCGGAGTCGGCGATAAGATCTCGCTGATCCTGGCCCCTCTGGTCGCCGCCGCGGGGGTGAAAGTTCCGATGATCTCCGGGCGCGGACTCGGTCACACCGGTGGCACCCTCGACAAGCTCGAGTCGATTCCTGGATTCCGTACGGACCTCACGGTCGAACGCTTCCGCGAGTTGGTCTCCACTCTGAACTTGGGTCTGATCGGCCAGACGGGCGAGATCGCTCCGGCTGACAAGAAGCTCTACGCGCTGCGCGATGTCACCTCGACCGTCGAATGCATCCCGCTCATTGCTAGTTCGATCATGTCGAAGAAGCTGGCAGAAGGCATCGACGCGCTCGTGCTGGACGTGAAGACCGGAAGTGGCGCGTTCATGGCCAGGTACGAGGACGCCAAGGCGGTCGCCCAGACGATGGTCAACATCGGGCAGGCAGCAGGCAAGGACGTCGTCGCCCTGATCACCGACATGGGACAGCCGCTCGGCGAGATGGTCGGAAATGCCCTCGAGGTCATCGAGTCCTGCGACGTCCTCAAAGGCGGTGGGCCCGCTGACATTCGCGAACTCACACTCGAACTTGGCGCCCACATGGTTGTTCTGGCCGAAGTAGCACCAACCGTTGAAGCCGCACGCGAGCTCCTGGTTGACGTGCTCGATTCGGGGCGCGCGATGACCCGGTTCGAGGAGATCGTCGACGCTCAGGGCGGAAACGTCGACTCGCTTCACGATTATTCTCTGCTCCCGACCGCACCCGAGCGCATGCTCGTCAAAGCGAGCCGTGACGGATTCGTCACCGACTTCGCCTGCTCCGATATCGGACGCGCTGCGGGCCTGCTCGGCGCCGGCCGCTCCACGAAAGAAGACGACGTCGATCCCAGGGTGGGCCTGCAGATTCACGTTTCTCGAGGAGACCGAGTGGCGGCTGGAGACCCCCTCGTGACGATTTATCACGCGGACGTCGCTAAGGCCCAAGAGGCGGCGAAACGTCTACAGCGCGCAATCTCGCTAGGCGCAGAAGCCCCGGCGAAGGTTCCCCTCATCTTTGAGGTCCTAGGAGCATGAAACGAGTCCGACTCGCTCTCCTCGTAAGTGCTTTCTGCGCCTGCGGCGACGACCCTCCAACGGCGCCCGATACTGGAGGCGTCGATGCTGGTGACACTGACGTTCGCGACGCCGGGGCCGGAGACGCCTCCAGCGACACGCCGGCGGACACTGACTCCGACGACACGCCAGCCGCTGACGCCACAGATACCGAGGACGATCCCGCCGACGGCGCTGATGCCGATGACGCAGGTCCTATCGAGTTCCTCTCCACACCGGATGCTATCGTTCAGGCTGGCATCGAGTGGAACTACACCATCGAGCTCACCGGCTCGGCGGAGACGACGCTCTCGGTCGGACCTGAAGGAGCGACCCTTCAGTTCGGAGCGCTCACCTGGATTCCGCCCACAATGGGTGTCTCCAACGCCGATTTTGCGATCGACGCGAGTCGCCGAAACGAAACGATCGCCACCCAGAGCTTCTCTGTCGAAGTGAATCACCCTCCCGCGTTCTTCGACGTTCCGCCAGCCAACGCGTTCGTCGGGCGAGAATGGGAGCATGCCCCAACGGTCACTGACGAAGACTCAGACTTGATCGTTTGGCGACTCGACTCGGGGCCAGACTGGCTCTCTATCTCTGAAGATGGACGGCTTCTGGGCACGCCGATGGAGGCCGGCGCAGTGTCGTTTGCGGTCGGTGCATCGGACGGACGAGGGGGAGACGCGATACAGGTTTCTGAACTTACGGTCGTCGAGCCGATCAGAGACTTACGGACGAGTACCTACTGGCTGAAGAACAGGCACGCGGACTTCAGTATCTTTGGCTGTTGTTTCTCCGCGCCCGGCCCCGAGGTGTTCTGGGGAGGACAGGAGCTCACGGTCACCGTCGTGAACGCCGGGCGCCTCGATCTCGCATTCGATTCCCCACCTCCTCCTGGTGATCAGCCAGTCGTACTACTCGTTGACGACGTCGCGGCCGGCGAGCTGCCCTACCCGATCACGATCCTGCCGGACCCGGTCGTAGAATCCGACACGGTCTCCCTTACAGGCGTTGCCGGGGCGTCCATTCGACTCCTCAACTTCGACCTTGAGGTTCTGGAGGTGGCGTCCTCTGAGACAGACGAGTGGTCCAGTGCCCCATTGAACGGTATCGTCATCGCTGAGGTAGACGGCGTCTTGAGCGAGCCTGTTTGGGTTTCAGAGAACGGCGACGCCGAGCTGATCTCGGTTTCGCCGCGGGTTCACGCCGCCGGCTCGTCGGTCTCGTTCGAGTTCTCCGCCGAGGCCGTCGAGCCGATCGTCGCCAGATGGGGCGCCGAGAGCGCGACCTGTTTTCCCACGACCCCAAGACATTGTGCGGCGTCGGTTCCGGAGCGAGCCGTTGGGTTCGTTCAGGTCACTTCGATGGGCAGTCCCGTCGCCTCTCAGACATCGGCAGTCGCTGGATCTCCAGGGGGACTTGGTGCCGGGCCGTGGATCGACTGGGCAAACCGCATCACGCTGCGATCCGGTACTCCGACTCTCGTGTTGATCTCCACGCTCGGGGGCGCCCCCAGTTCGGCTGACGCGGACCTCGAGCTGGTGGAGCTTGGCGAGTCTTACGCGTTGGTGCGGGTACGCGCAGATGGTCCGAGCGCCTCCATCGTAGTGCGAGGTGACATCTGGCACTTCGAAGTCGACTGAAAAAGATCTCGACGCTGGCGAAAACTTCGGCTTCGATCTGAATAGTGCCCTCAATGAGGCGTCGGAATGGCTGTACCCTCCCTCGACTCTTAACGATGAGAACCATGAACACCCACCGCCCCCTAGTCTTAGCCGCCCTCTTCTCCATGATGGCTCTTGGAGCAATGGGCTGCACGATCGCGACTCACCCGGCACAGATTTCCGTCGGACCCGCAGTGCAGACGCAGGTAGTTTATCAGACGGCGCCGACCCGCGTGTATCACAACGGCTCGTGGCTTCATTACCGCACTGATGGTTACTACTACCGCTCGGGAAGCACCTGGCACGTCGCCAACACAGTCCCGACCCACGTGTACTCTTATCACCGCCCCGGACGCCCGGTTCACGTGACTTCGCACAGCGCTCGGCCGAGCCGGGTTGTGCACACCACGCGACCGACGCATGTGCGACCGACGCATGCTCGACCGACGCATGTCGTGCACAGTCCCCGACCGACTCACGTACAAACGACGACTCGACCCGCAGCACGACCGACCCACGTCCGCTCCTCATCGCGGCCCGCGGCACGACCGACCGGTCAGGTTCGCAGCACCAGGGGTTCTCGCCCGACGCACGTTGGACGAACCGTAGGCAACCGCAGAACATACAGACGCTAAACACGCGTCGAGGGACGAAATAGGTCGCGACGATGTCGCGGCCTGCTTCGTTTTTGTCTGCCTGACATGTAGGGTTGACCACTGACCGACCTCTGGTCCCCCAAACGGCCTACTCTCCGATGAAACTGCTGCCGATCCTGCTCTCCGACGAACTCACGGGCGCTACCGCGTTCGATTTCGCTGATGGCCTCGCGCGCCACGGATACGAAGACTACGACGGGATCGTGTTCCAGCTGAACGAAGACAGCTCGCTGGACGTCAATGGCATGGCGGTGATCATGCGGATCTACTCGCATCTGCAGTCGCTCAATAAGCGGCTCTACGTCGTCGGTGCGAACGCTGAGATCACCCGAGGCCTCAGCAGGCTTGGCCTCGCGAAAGTGCTCAACGCTCCCAAGGTGGCGCAGCGTCCGATCAACGACACCGACCCTACTCTCGCGACGCTCACGGGACGTCATCGGGTGGTGAGTTAGACTACACGATCGTCAGGCGGCGGCAGCTGGCCTATGGTGTAGAGACCTCGGCTCCCAATGATCGCGTCATGACGACCTATCGCCTCATTTCGCTCGCCTCGTTCCTCCTCGTGCTCGCCGCATGTGGGGAGGACAATGTCGAATGCCGCACAGCAACAGACTGCTCCATAGACGGGCATATCTGCCTCGACAATCGCTGCCAAGACTACCCACGGCCAAACGAAAGCCGGACTCCACCGGGAGGCGGAGTCAGTCCAGACGGTGACGCTGGCGCCGACTCCGACCCGAGCGGTACGTCTGACGTCGAAGGCGATATAGCCCCGGATACGAGTGGGGATGCCGCCATCGAGGACGCCGTCACAGCGTCATGCGCAGACCTCACAGTGTCGCCGGCCACCCTCAACATGGGTTCGAATAACCCGGGGCAGGACCTCACCGACACCCTCGTCATCCGCAACAACGGCACGCTGCCCATCGTGGTCTCCAGCGTCTTCGTCCCGACTCCGTTCAACATCCGGGAACCCACACTCTCGGAGTTCCCTGTCTTGATCGCGGCCGGTCGCAGCTTGACTGCTACGGTTGCGCTTGTGGTTGGCTCGGGCTCGCAAACCTCGTCCGTCGAAGTCGCGACGGATGTCTGTTCCCTCGACATCTTCGTCCGCGGATCGACTGAATAACTAGGGTCTTCCTTGCTCCACGCGGGAAATGATCGGAGCGGAACAAGAAAGATGAAACCGTCCTCGCACCTCATGCGTACTAGCTCATGAACCTGCCCGAGGACTATGCTCCCTATCCTGTCAACAACCGATTCGAGCCCCACGCCAGTCGTCGCGTTTGACGAGCGAGCACTGCTCAGTCGGCACG
>JBLHWZ010000214.1:0-9725 GCA_047629415.1 Bradymonadia bacterium
GCCGCAATCGGAAGCACTGCAGCATCCTCCGAACTCGTCCTCGTCCCCGAGGCATTCGTCTAAGGGCGATGGCCCGGTCGCGCAGGTGAAGTAGCTTCCCGGCACTCCGTGCAGGTCGTGACATGTGCGCCCTCCACAATCGGCCGGGCCGGAGCAGGTCCCACGCGGTGCGGGCTCGGCAGCGTCTGGTTCGCCAGCGTCTGGTTCGCCAGCGTCTGGCTCGACAGCGTCCGGCTCGGCGGCGTCCGGCTCGGCGGCGTCCGGTTCGGCGGCGTCCGGCTCGGCGGCGTCCGGCTCGGCGGTGTCAGACTCGGCGGCGTCCGGCTCGGCGGCGTCCGGCTCGGCGGCGTCCGGTTCGGGAGCGTCCGGTTCGGCGACGTCCGGTTTGTCAGCGTCTGGTTCGGCGACGTCAGGCGTCCCGTCCACCTCTGTCGTGTCGGCGCCGTCGGCCTCAGCCCCATCAGCCTCGGCGCTGGATGCCTGTTCGGGAGCGGCCCCGCAGGCGACGAAAAAGATCAGCGAGAACGCTAGATTGAAGCTACGCATTGTCTCAGGGTAGCAGCGCGCCGCCATCGAGGACAACACCGACGGGGCAGTGGTCGGAGCCCATGACCTGATCGTCAATGAACGCCTCCTTGAGGAACTTCATAGCTCCCCCAGAGGCGAGGACATAGTCGATGCGCCAGCCAACGTTTCGCTCTCGCACCCCCTGCCTGTTGCTCCACCAGGAGTACCGTTCCGGCTCAGAATGAAGGTGCCTGAACGTGTCGGTCCATCCGGCGCTGATCCACCTGTCCAACTCTTCACGCTCTTGGGGCAGGAACCCGCTGGTAGTTTTGTTGGTCTTGGGTCGAGCGAGGTCGATTTCCGCGTGAGCGGTGTTGAAGTCTCCGATCACAAGGATGGGCTCACCTCTGACCCGAGCTTCTTCCAAGCGATCAAAGAGCGATTGGTAAAACTTGAGCTTAAACGGCACCCGACTGTGATCCCGGTTTTTGCCGCTGCCGTTCGGGAAGTAGACGTTAGCGACGGTGAGCGCTCCGAAGCGGGCGATTTGAAGCCTGCCTTCTCGATCCAACTCGGGATCGCCGAGCGCTGTTTCCACCGAATCCGCGGGCTGCCGCGAATAGAGTCCGACCCCGCTGTAGCCTTTCTTCTCGGCCGATGAGAGGTGGAAGTCCCAGCCGGGTGGAGAGCGGACCTCGTCGGTAAGCTGGTCCCACTCGACGCGCGTTTCCTGCAGTCCAACGATCGACGCGCTCTCGGCGCCCAGCCAGTCAAGAAAACCCTTCTTCGTCGCCGACCTCAGCCCATTGACGTTCCAGGAGATGACTCGGAGGTCCGTCATCAGCGGCCCACCGAGAGACGGTCATAAGAGCCATCCCGCGCTACGTCTTCGGGCGCCGTTCGGTAGTTGTCGGCGATGAAGGCCGAAATCTCATCGGTATCGACGCAATCCGCAGTGTAGGCCTGTCCCCACGACACGACCGAGATGGCCGTCTCCAGCTCCGGATATGGAGTCAGAATCCACCTAAACTCACCGCCGTCATCCGCCGGCCAAGCCCGAGCGAACTCACGAAGCTGGTCGAGGACCTCGTCCCCGAGACAGGGGTTGTAGAGGAACGCGATTCCCCCGTGCTCCAAGTTGTGGATATAGCGCTGAGGCGGCATGAATTCATACTCGCCCCAGACGCCCCAAGCCCCGCGATGGGGACCGGCGGTCGGGGGAGTGGTCTCGTAGGTAATCAGGGTCGGCTCGTCGACATGATTTCCACTCTCGCCTGTTGTCTCAACGACCACGCCAGCGAGGCACTCTCCTGCCGCCCACCCCGTTTCAGTGCAGGCGTAGGCCACCATGTCAGTGTCTCCGATCTCAAATTCCGCGGCGTCAGGCTCTGTCCCCATCGGGGTATCGTTGCCAGTGTCAGCGGACGCGCTCTCGTTGGTGTCGCCGCATCCGGCGAGCGTGAGAGTCAGAATGGTGATCGAGAGAATTCGGTTCATGGTGCTCTGTAGGCAGGGGGCTCGGCACTACTACCCAGAGTCCGGGATCCGATTCAAGCGCATCGCACCTGGGTACAACTCGCATTGAAGGACTGTTCGTATTAAAAGCGCGCATATCCGCACAATCCGTCCCGGGCTCTGCCCGACCACGCCTAGCTATGCGAAACATTCTACTTGCAGTTGCTCTCTCCGCCGTCGCAGCGCCCGCTGTCGTCTCAGCTCAGGGATTTGACACTCAACAGTTCAACCTTGGCCCGTCGTTGTCGACGAATCACTTCAATGTGTCGTCGGCCCGGATTCTAGATCATACGCAGTACGAGTTCGGCCTGATGTTGGACTATGCATCCTCGCCGCTGGTCTTTGACCCTCGCCTTGAGGAGGAGCTAGTCGAAATCGTTGACGGCCAACTTACGCTTGGCCTGAACGGAGCGATCGGGCTCTTCGACCGGCTCGAGATCGGTTTCTCGGTCCCGCTCATCTTGGACCAAACCGGTGACGAATACGCGCCGCTAGGAGACGCGGCCGCGCCTGATCCGGGCTTCGGAGTCGGCGACGTCCGGATCGTCCCCGAGGTACTCTTCTTCAACCAAGACACGGACGAAGATCCAGGCGGCGCCGCGCTATCCCTGGCTCTGCACCTTTGGCTTCCAACTGGTTCAGAGGAAGTTTACCAAGGGGATGGCGGCATCCGGCTCGAGCCGCGCGTCGCGTTCGACTATGTTCTTCCGCGCGATGTGACGGTGTCCGCGAACGTGGGCTATCTGTTGCGCCAAGAGGCGGTGCTCGCAAACCTTGAGGTGGACGATACGTTCACGTGGGGACTCGGCTTGGACGTGCCCTTCTCGGACTTCCACGCCATCGCGGAACTAACGGGAGACGTCAGCACCGCCGCCTCTGGCAGCGCCGCCGAAGAAACTCCGCTCGCGACCAATCTCGGCGGGCGATACTTCTTTGCCAACGGCATCATGGCTCAGGCTGGCCTTGGAGTTGGAATGAACCAGGGCTTCGGAACACCGCGTTGGCGCTTCTTCGCCGGACTCTCCTACGCCCGGACTCCTGACGCTGATCCTGACGACGACGGAATCCTCCGCGACGATGACGCGTGCCCGCTAGAGGCCGAGGACTTTGACGGGTTCGAAGACACGGACGGGTGCCCCGAACGCGACAACGACCAAGACGGAGTCAACGACGAAGACGACGGATGCCCGATGGACGCCGAAGATGTTGATGGCTTCGAAGATGACGATGGCTGCGTCGACACGGACAACGACAGCGACCGAATCCTGGACGAGGACGACGCGTGCCCGGACGAACCAGAAGACATCGATGGCTTCGAAGAGATGGACGGGTGCCCTGACCCGGACAACGACGGAGACGGTGTGCTCGACGTGGACGACTTCTGTCCGCTGGACGCTGAGGATGTCGACGGCTTCGAAGATTCGGACGGATGTCCCGACGAGGACAACGACCGCGACGGGCGGCTGGACGCGGTGGATGCGTGCCCCGACGAGGCTGAGGACTTCGACGGCCTCGAAGACGAAGATGGATGCCCTGAGGAAGGGGCCGGTGCGGTGCAGCTGACGTGCGACGCGATTGAGATCACCGAGCGCGTCTACTTCGACACAGACTCCGATACGATTCAAGCGCGGTCGTTCAACCTGCTCGACCAGATTGCGGGCGTAATGCGGGGCGCGCAGTTCATTCGGTCGATGCGTGTCGAGGGACACACCGACGATCGCGGCGACGCCGAGTACAACCGCGATCTCTCGGACCGTCGCGCTCAGGCCGTCCTCCGGTATCTGGTGGAAGCAGGCGTGGAGTCTCGACGCTTGCAAGCGATGGGCTTCGGTGAGGAGCAGCCAGTCGCAGACAACGAGACAAGAGACGGACAGAATCAGAACCGACGCGTCGACTTTGTAGTCGTCGATCAAGACACTCAATGTGAGTAGCGGACACGATCCGCAGTGCGAGCCCCGGGAGGGGCTCCTTCGAGGAGCGACATGAACAAACCTGCCGTTATTCGCACCGACTACTCCGGCAAGCCGCTGGATCTCGATTCCGTTGCGCCAGACCCGCTGGAGCAACTCCAGACGTGGTTCGACGAGGCGGTGGCCGCTGAGATTCCGGACGTCAATGCGATGACGCTGGCGACGATCGGCTTGGACGGCAGCCCGCGAGCGCGCATGGTGCTGATGAAGGGACTTTCGCAGGACGGCGTCTCGTTCTTCACCAACTACGACAGCGACAAGGGCGAGGAACTCGCAGCGGACGGCCGCGTGAGCCTCTGCTTCTTCTGGCAGCCATTGAGCCGCCAGGTGCGCATCGTGGGGGTCGCCCAGCGAGTGCCCGCGGAGGCATCGTCGGAGTACTTTTTGTCCCGCCCGCTACTGAGTCGTTTGGGCGCTTGGGCGTCGCCTCAGAGTCGCCAGATCGAGAGTCGTGAGTGGCTGCAAGGTCAGTTCGCTCACTACAAAGACCGGTTTGGCGACGAGGTGCCTCGGCCCGAGCATTGGGGCGGCTACATAGTGACGCCTCATCGCTGCGAGTTTTGGCAGGGCCGACGAGCGCGCTTACACGATCGGGTTGTGTACGATCGCGATGGCGATGGCGATGGCGATGCTTGGGTCCGAACACGGCTCGCGCCGTAGCTCAGACACCCGGTGTTTGACTGTACACCTCAGATTTCTTAAGCTGAGTCGTCGAGTTCGCGCCCCAAGAGAGTGCTTGTTGTCATCAACGGGAACACATGATGCCCTAGCGGTATCCGGCCCTTCAAAACCGGTCATTCCCCACGTTGGGAAAGTCGTTGGGGATCGCTGGGCCATCGAAGCCCGGATTGGGCTCGGTGGCATGGCGAGTGTCTATCAGGCGCGAGCTGGAGAGGAGCGGGCAGCGGTCAAGATCATGCACGCGGCGACCGCGGCAAATGAAGACATGGTCCTTCAGTTTGAGGCCGAGTCACGGGTTATGCTCGCCCTGAAGCATACTTCGATTCCAAAGATCATCGAGACGGGTCGCCTACCGGACGGTACCCCTTTCATCGCCATGGAGTTGCTCGAAGGGGTTCCGCTTGATCGACTGCAGGAGAACTCCGGCGGCGTCCTCTCAGTTGAAGAGGCGCTGTTGATCGTGGACCAAGCCCTTGGCCTCGTCGGGTACTTCCATTCGCACGGGATCATTCACCGCGACTTGAAGCCCGCCAACCTGTTCGTCACCTCCGATGGCGAGGTGAAGGTCTTGGACTTCGGTGTCGCCAAGGTCGAAGGGGAGCCTGATCCAGCAGTTGAGAAAAACTCGCGACTCGGTACGCCTGCGTACATGTCACCAGAGCAAGCGCTCAACGCCGCTGCAGGACTGGACGGTCGGTCCGACCTCTTCTCGATGGGCGCGGTGCTCTATACGTTGCTTTCGGGCAAGGCGATGCGGGAGACGGCATCCGGCGACGAAGCGTTCATCCTCGCGGCTACGACGCCAGCAAAGTCGATCGCGCGGGTTGCTCCCCACCTAGCGCTCTCCGTCATTGGCCTTGTCGACCGTTCACTGGCATGGGCTCCGCCCGACCGATTCCAGACTGCCGAGGAGATGTCTTCGGCCATCGCAGCGGTACTGGACGCCGGTGTCCCAGATGACGTGCCAACCGATGATGGTAACGATGGCAGAGCCGCCCTGCGCCTCGCTCTAGGCGGCGCAGTTTTAGAAGACGACGATGCCCTCGACGCGGAGGCCCGGGGACAGAAGCACAACGCTACCCGCGACATCTTCCGACTCGCGGCGACCGTCTTCGGAGTCGTCAACCAGTATGAGTGGGACCATCCGCAGGCGGCCGATCGGCGAGTGGCTACGTTTGAGGCGGTTGCAACCGCACTTGCAACGTTCCGCGGCGGTATCTCGTGGACGGTCCGGCCCTACGGCTTCGAGTACAACGGTGACGCAGTTTGGGAACCGCAGTCGGGGACTGATGATATCCCATACAACCTCTTCTCAGGTGGATTCCGCCTGATTCGATTCCAAGTCGGAATCACGGCCGACGAGCTCGACGAATTCCTCGCGCTCATGATGACCGACCCCGTGGCGGACCTCGCCGCGGAGGATGACCTCGGCACCGTATTTGTGGAGCGAGACTTCCCGCATATCAGCGCCGAGCTGGTGACATCGTTCGACATCAACCTGTTGAAAGACCACTCCGCGCTTGAGGACCAGTTCGCGGACCTCCGCGCGACGGTGGAAGGGCAGCTGGGTGAGGACTTGGCGGATCAAGCAGATGTGGCGGGTCTGATGGCAGAGGTCGGCAAGGCTGGCCTCAAAGAAGCAGACGCGATCGCAATTTCGTTTGACCGTGGCGCGCTCGAACAGCTTGCAGTCAACCAAGTATCACTCGTTCCGCACGAGTGGATTACCGAGCAAAAGTCCGTAATTGAGGGCGAAGGTGGCAACGATGAGCGCACTTACGCGATTCTCGCCGAAGCGATCACCGGCGCTCTCGACTCCGACGATTTCGAGCTGCTGCGAGGCCCGCTAGAAGAGCTGACGCAGGCGCTTGGCGAGGACGACGACGTCGACGGTTTCATCACGCTGCTAATGAGCGTCGCGCTCTACCTGACGCCGCAGCGCCTGCCGGACTTCGTGCGAATGGTCGTGGACCGAGGCGGAGCCAGGATGCTGATGAAGGCCGTGCGGGCCGAGTCCGAGAACGGCACGGACGCGATCGGCGCCACCGCAGAGTTTTCCGAACTCTATAAGCACCTTGATGATCGTGGCTTTACCCATCTCTTCGAGGCGTTCATGGTGATGATGGACATCCCTGGAGCGGGCCCATCTGCTGATGCGCTTTGGGTGCCAATTCAGCACCTTGTTCGAGGCAATTGCCGCGCGGTTGGCGAGGGCCTGGTGCAAGCCCCCGAGGCACTCGCGAAGCGCCTCATCGACCTATTGGGGACACTCGGCAGTGATGCCGACGCGAACAAGGCACTGCAAAAGGCTGCTAAGAACCCGAGCTATCGGGTGCGGCTCCTGGCCTTAGAGCGCGCGTTGGAGCAGCCGAACGAGTCAGTGCTTGCTGAAGTGGGCGCACTGCTCGCGGCCTCGGACGGAGACATCCGGCTCGACACGCTCGCGATGCTCGACCGAAGGCGGCTCGGGGTCGCCTCTCGGAAGGTGCTCGCAGTCGCACGGGCAAACTCCTTCCACGATAAGCCACTGCGCGAACGACAGTTGGCCATGAAGTATCTCTTCGACCTCACCCCCGATGACGCGGAGTCGCTCGCCTGCGAAATCGCACGAAAGCACGGCCTCTTCGGCGACAAACGGCTGGATCCATCGCGACTGCTCGCGGTCCAGATGCTGGCAGTGTTCGGGAGCACCTCGGATGCGTTCGACGCAGTAAAGTCAGCGCGATTGAGGGTCTGGTGGAATCCCAAGGAGCTGCGTGAAGCCGCTGCCAGCGCGCTGGAGCGAATCGAGAGCCGACGGGGGAGCAGCTAATGGAGGGAAACCGCCTCGCCGCCGATGAGTTCGCCGCCGTAGTTCGGCAACTCTATAGGATGTTCAAGACCGGGACGATCCACCTCATGAACAATGAGGCGGTGACTCAGTCGATCGGTCGAAGTGTGACAGTGGTCAACCGGCTGGCCGATGACGGATTGGATGAGGTCAGCCTCCTCTTCTTGAACGATACCGTCTTTGTAAACGGCACGCTGCTCAAGGCTGGCCGGGAGATCTACGAGGCGGCCCTCGATCTCGGAGGGCTGTTGCGGCGCGCCGGTGCCAACGAGATGTCGGTCTCAACGACCACAACAGTCGAAGAACTAACCGAGGTCGTTGCCTACGCGTCGCAGAAGATGCGATCTGATATTCGGGACGAGCAGGCGCCCGAACCTCTCCCCCGATTCAGCGAGGGGGCGTCCCTTCGGATGATCGATCCGGAGCTTCTCGAGGACGTTCAGAGCGGTTCGATGACCGCTCGAGATCGCTTAGGCCGAACCTACGCATCGACGCTGGTCGTCATGCGGTTCCTCTACGATGGGCTGAAGGAGGGTCGCTATGCGGTCTCTCGTCAGCTCAAGAGACTGACCCAGCAACTGGTCCTCTTGGCGGACGAAGATCCGAAGGCGTTCCTGGGAATCACCCGAATGCGGAACGTGCAGGACGACGAGGCCGGCCGCGCGGTGAACAGCGCGATCCTGGCGATTCTAGCCACACGCGAACTCACGACCGATGTTCGAACGGTCTCGAGGGTCGCGCTCTCCGCTCTGATGGCAGACATCGGCCGACCGCGAGCCGCAGGAATGGGCAAAGATGAGACCAGCTCGATCGCAGTCATCCCGATGCTCAACGATGAGCAACGTCGATCGCTCCCACGCGACACCGTCGTCGCCGTTGCAGCCGTAGGCCGCCTGCACGAGGAATCCCTGCACCGAACAGTTGTCGGATACGAGGCGCAGTGGCTCGCGAATAAGCGGGTGCTCGGCGAACTCTACGAAGGCGAGTACCTACCTTGCCTGGAGTCTACGCTCGTTTACATGGTCCGGCGGTTCAACGAGCTGATCACGTACGACGTCTACTCGCAAAGCCGTATGGCACCCGACGACGCAATGCGGGTGTTGCGACGAACGGCGACGGACGAGACGGAGCGCCGTTGTGCCGACTTGCTCTTCCAAGCCCTCGGGCTCGTGCCCCGTGGAACAGTAGTCGAACTGAACTCCGGACACGTCGGCGTCGTCGTGGAAAACTCGGACAAACCTGGCCTCTACGGCCTGCCTTCGATCCAAGTCTTCGCGGATAAGATGGGTAAGAGGGTCCATGGGATCCTCGTTGATCTGGCGAAGCCTAGCCGAGACGTACTACTCTATGGCGGTATCCGGCGTATTCGAGAAGACTTGGAGTCCCCAAGTGACTTGCCGCAGGTGGAGCACGCAGCTCCTCCGAAGGCGCGGCTAGTCTCGAAACCAAGCGCCCGGAAACGAGTCCTTCCCGATTCAATCCAACGCCGCGTGGCAAACGACTCATACCTCGACCTCGACGACGATATCGTCGTCGAAGTGACCGACGACTTCGCCGCTGCACGTGTGGAACTCTCGGAAGACATTGAAGTCGCGCCGCTTGAGTACATGGACGTTGCCCGGCGAGACATTCTGTCAGCGTCGGATAGCGGCTCAGTCTCAGCCGTTCCGCTCGGGACCGGCGACTTCGAGCAGGTCCCGCCTCCACTCCCGCTAGGGCAAGAGCCCAAAGCGACAGCGAGTTTTTCGGTGAGCGGGCTTGAAGCCGCAAGCGCCAGCGGATTGCGTCCGATGGTCAACGTGGAGCCTCGCGACGTAACTCCCGCTGGAATTCCAAGTCCGCACCTCGCACCACCAGCAGATCGTCCGGACATCGTTCGCGAGACAGGTGGCCGCTCGTCCTCGAGCACGCCAGTCGCGTCCCCGGCTGTCACTACGGGCGCGCTTCCGGTCGTCGCGGACTTTCGCCGCGCCATTGCAGCTGGCGTGGTCGAGACTGACGCCGTCGAGGCTGACGCCATTGCAGCTAACGCGCTCGACGCTGACACCGAAGAGGCTGACGCGATCCAGGTTGACGCCGAAGAGGCTGACGCCGAAGAGGCTGACGCCGAAGAGGCTGACGCCGGAGAGGCTGACGCCGGAGAGGCTGACGCCGGAGAGGCTGACGCCGGAGAGGCTGACGCCGGAGAGGCTGACGCCGGAGAGGCTGACGCCGGAGAGGCT
>JBLHWZ010000215.1:0-9662 GCA_047629415.1 Bradymonadia bacterium
CCTCGCAGCCCCAACCGCTTCAACGTAAGGCGATAGAGCGACGCTACGGCAAGCCACTCCGGTCCCTCGCCTGTGAACCGCTCTCCGAATCCAGACCGCTGCATCGCCCCCCCGTTCATCCGGCGAATGGCATTGAGCACTCGAGAAGCTCGCAGCGGGAGAGCCTCCTTGATTCGGGATTCGAAGACCATCTCGACCTCCTTCGAGAGCCGAACCGGCACGTGAAACGCCATCTTGGCGCCGGCGTCCGCCGCTCTCTCAAGGATCTCCACGATCTGGTCATCGTTCAAGCCGGGAATGATCGGTGCGACGGCGACCCCAACCTCAATGCCAGCATCCGAGAGCGCACGGATCGTCGCGAAGCGCATCTTCGGGGTCGGCGCACCCGGCTCGATCGCCCTGGCCAGTGCGCGGTCTGCAAAAGGAATGCTCACGTTGACCCGAAGATGCGCGTGCTTGGAAAGCTCCGCCAAAAGAGAGATGTCACGCTGGATCAGAGCGCTCTTCGTGATGATGCCCACCGGATTGCGATATTCGGCGCAGACTTCCAAACACGCTTGTGTCAGCTTCAGCTCGGATTCCAGCGGTTGGTAGCAGTCCGTGTTGCCGGAGAAGACGATCGTCTCGCCGCGCCACGAAGGACGCTCGAATCTCGCGCGCAGGAGGTCTGCGGCGTTGTGCTTCGCGATTAGCTTTCGCTCGAAGTCGGTCCCCGCCCCGAAGTCCCAGTATTGGTGGGTTGGTCGCGCATAACAGTAAGCACAGGCGTGAGCGCACCCGCGGTACGGGTTCAGCGACCAGCGGAACCCGAGGTCTGGGCTCTTGTTCTCACTGAGCACAGAGCTGGCCGTTTCACCGTACACCCGGGTTCGGGCAAGAGGAGCTTCACCGAGCCACTCCGCATGTACGGAGTGCCAGGGGTTCGGTGGGTTCTGAATCGGTCGCAAGCTCATTGTCGGATGCTATCAACGACGACGAATATGAACAAGTGTTCAGTTGTTGCGGGCGCCAATCTTCCACAGCCGATCGCTTGACAACCACTAGCGTCTCCAGATATCCGAATTGTCCCAAGGGGTCGTAGCTCAGTTGGGAGAGCGTCGCGTTCGCAACGCGAAGGTCAGGGGTTCGATCCCCCTCGGCTCCACTCGGAAAGCCTCTGAATTAGAGGATTTTCGCGTTTTGAAGGCTCCGAACCGCGTTCATTAGTTCTGCGACCTTGGCCTCGCTCACAGGCGAGTCCAGTGAGTCCTCCTTTAAGAACGAGCCGACGATCGCGCCGGCGATCCCCCGGTAGGAGCGAATCGACTCTGCCGTGACTCCGCTCCCGAGCAGGACGGGTGCTGTCGCGGCAGCGGTCGCCTCTTTGAGCCTGCTCGGGGACACCGCCGAGCCAGTCCCTGCGCCACTGATCACAATGGCATCGGCGAGTCCTCGGCCGACGGTCTCCCGGATCTCCTCACCGAAAGGACGCGGAGCGAGGGGCGAAGAGTGTTTCACGTCGACATCGGCCCAAACTTGAACCGTCTGGCTCAGACCGAGCTCAGCGCGACGTCTCATGACCTTGTGGGCATCGCCCTCTATCAGCCCTTGGTCTGTGACTCTTGAGCCGATCAGCACATTCACCCGGACGAAGCTCGCCCCGACGACCGCCGCAATCTCAAGCGCACGGCATACGTCGTTCCGCAGAACGTTGATCCCGATCGGCACCGTGACCGCCTTCCGAACCGCCAATGCACACCGAGTCATCGCGGCGACCGTGATCCCAGATACCCGGCCGCGCGTGAACGGTGCGTCCCCGAAGTTCTCGATCATGATGGCATCAACCCCCCCACGCTCCAGCGCGATTGCGTCTCTGACGGCAAACGCGTCCACGGTATCGAGCGCACCGCAGAACCTCGGTGAGCCGGGAAGTGGCATGAGGTGAACCATGCCAATAATGCTGGGGCGCGAGCCGCAGAGGTCGAGCATTCAGTTTCCTAGTTGATGGAGAGGCGGCGACTGGGTAGAGCCGCGCCATGACCGTAGCCGCCCCCTCAAAATCCGTCATGCGCCTCGTCGATCAAGCCGTCCGGGCGCACGGCCTCATCGAGCGCGGCGATCGAGTCGCGTGCGGTATCTCAGGCGGGAAGGACTCCTTGCTGCTTCTCCTGTGCTTGAAGGCACTTCAGGCAAGGAACGACTACGAGTTCGACCTCGTAGCGGTCCACCTCGACCAGCATCAGCCGGGTTTTCAGCGAGAGAAGTTCGAGCGGACTCTCGCCGAGCTAGGACTTGAAGTTGAGGTCGTCTCGAAAGACACCTGGAGCGTCGTTGAGTCAAAATTGGCTCCAGGCCAAATCCCCTGTGCGCTTTGCTCAAGAATGCGGCGAGGTGTACTCGTTGATTGGTGTGTGTCCCGGGGAATCAACCGACTGGCTTTGGGGCATCACCTGGACGACGCGATTGAGACGTTCTTTCTGAACCTCTTCTTTCAGCGCCGCCTCGACGCACTGAAGCCCGCAACGCCAACCGATCACGGTGTCACCGTGATTCGGCCGTTACTCCTCGTGGAAGAGAATCAAGTGATCGCTTGGCGCGACACCCACGGGGTTGAGCCCGTACCGTGTCCCGTCTGCGACACGTTCCCGGCCTCAAAGCGTCGCGCCATGGGGGTGCTCCTGGAGACCATGCGCGCCGAACACCCAGAACTAAGCAAGAGCGTTCGCCGAGCCCTCTACGGTTAGGGGCCGAGCACTCTAGGGAAGCAACACTTTGAGTGCAGCGGTACATCGTACGACTCCGCCTGCGTTGATCACGAAGTGAACCTCGTCTTCACCAACCTGCCAGAACTGGATGTGAACCTCCTCGTTCTCCAGTGTCTCGCGGGCGTAGTGCAGAGCTGATTGCACCGAGGGAGCACGACCCAACGCCCCCAGGTAGCCCTCAGCACCGGCTCGCGCATCGTCGCAGTACCGAAGATACGTCGCAGCGTTCACATGGGCGAAGATGTCCAAGTCGCTAGGGCGAACGTGGCATCTGTATTCAAGAGCGTCGGCGGGCGCCGAGTCGGCATCGGGTGCCACGACCGAGAGCGGGCCATCCGGGTAGACAACATCAGGCGGTCGGATGAACGAGGTCTCAAGGCGCTCCGCGTGGCACTCGGAGTTCTCAGCGGTTGAGGCTGCCGGAGGCTCCAACTCCGTGCAGAAGTCGCGCAAAGCATCTGGAATCCGCGTGAGACGGCGATTTGGGCCTAGCCACAGACCAGTGACGTCAGCCTCGGCGAGAACGACGTCGTCCGAGAGGCGTCGAACCTCGTGACGCAGTTCAATCGAGCTTCGGCCGATCTTCTTCGCCCAAAGAAACACGCGGATGTCCGTGTCTTGACCGAACCCGCGACGCAACACGAGGCTCTGTTTGTGCACGACGAAGAAGTAGCCCTTGTCGACGAACGGCGCGAGGCCCGAGCTGGGGTCGATGATGGAGCGCCACCGGAGGTGTTCCAGATACTGGAACACCATCGGAAGGGGCACGCGACGCGTCGAATCCGCCTCATACCCGCGAGTGGTCAGGTCTTCGTAGTACTCTCTCATGGGCAGCCATTACTGGTCGCCGCAAGTCGTGTCACGATGCCTGGATGAACTCCGCGCACCGCTCGCCGATCATGATCGCTGGAGCATTCGTATTGCCGCCGATGACGTTTGGCATGATCGAAGCGTCCGCTACACGGAGCCCCTCGATCCCACGTACTCGGAGTTGGCTGTCGACCACTGCGCGTTCATCATTGCCCATCCGGCACGTTCCGACGGGATGGTAGACAGTCGTAACGCGGTTCGGCAACTCCCGGCGCAGTGCGGCCTCGTCGAAGTACTCCGGGCCTGGGTGAAGCTCGCCCCTGAGTTCGCCGGCGACGGCGGAGTCCGCCATCATCTCGCGCGTCATTCGGATCGCCTTGATGAAGAACTCCACGTCGGCTCCGGCTTCCAAGAAGTGCGGGTCGATGTGAGGAGCCTGTGTCGGATCAGCCGAGTTCAGACGGAGTTCGCCACGACTCTCGGGGTAGATCAGAGTTGGGAGCAATGTGATCGCGGGCCGCAGGTCGACCGTTGGTCGTACTGGAGCATCCTGATTCGGGCTTGGGTATGCCCAGGGCAGGGCGTGCAGTTGGAGGTTTGGGACCTTCTGTGAAGGGTCCGTCTTTACGAAGCCAAGCGATTCGAAGACCGTTCGTTTGAACCAGGTCTTCTGACCCATCGCGTCCCTCATGACACTCGCCAGGAAGTGCCATGGAGTTCCGCGGTGTCCACCGCGCGGCGCCAAGAAGGTCATTGGGAAGAAGAGGTGATCGTGCAAGTTCTCACCCACCGGAAGGTCGGCGACACAGTCGATTCCCATCTCCTTGAGGTGTGCTGCGGGCCCGATACCGGAGAGCATCAACACCTGCGCCGAGCCAGCGATACCACCGGACAACACGACCTCGCCGGTCACCTTCGCGGTAACCACCTGGCCCTTGTGCTCGAAAGTGACACCAACAGCACGCGTACCCTCCAACTCCACCTTGTGCACCGTGGCGTGCACCTTCACGGTGAGGTTGGGGCGCGACATATTCGGTGTGATGTACGCTTGGGCACTGCTGTATCGGAGCCCATCTTTGGCCGACATCTGCACGGCCGAGACGCCTTCTTGCTCTTCGCCGTTGTAGTCGTCTATCTTTTTGCAGTTGAACGCCTTTGAGGTGGCCTCCATAAAGGCGTCCGTCACGGGGCTTTTGTCGTCGACGGTTGTGACCTCCAGCGGTCCGCCCGCCCCCCGAAGCTCGCTCGCCCCACCGTCGAAGTTCTCCATCTTCTTGTAGGCTGGCAGAACATCTTCGTAGCTCCAACCGTCACAACCGTCCGCGGCCCAGTCGTCGTAGTTTTGGCGATGGCCGCGTACGAAGATCATTCCGTTGATAGAACTCGATCCGCCCAAGACCTTGCCGCGTACGTACGGCATCTTGCGGTCGAGCGTCGCCTTCCGAGGCGTCGTGTAATAGCCCCAATCAAGCGTCTTCTTCACCTGAGGAACGGTGTGGACGACTGAGATCATCCCTGGCTTTCGAACCAGAGGTGTCTTGTCGTTTCGACCCGCTTCTAGAAGAAGAACCCGCACGTTCGGGTCTTCCGAGAGCCTTCCGGCAACCGCGCACCCAGCAGAGCCCGCGCCAACAACGATGTAGTCATACTCTTCCATGAAGATACTAGAACATGTTCTAGTTCGGCCCGCCAGACTCTCCGTGATCGTGTACGGATAGCCAATAGTGACCGGCAGCCGAAGACCACCCAGAGCGCTCACTTCTCGCCGCCGAAATCATCTCGCGTCGACGCGGGATGGAGTCATTGCGAGGCCAGCGAACGCAGACCGATCTAGTCCTCCCAGCCCCCGTCATCCGCGATGGGAGTCTCTTCGACTCGCGGCTTTAGGGTCTGCCCTGGGGTGCTGGTCAAACGATCCGGTAACTCTGGCTCTGGAACCGAGATAGCACCGCTGTTCTCAGCTCGTTCTGTGGCCAGAGGAGCCGCATCGATCATCGCAGGAGCCGCTCCTGTCAGGGCATCCTGACCCGCTGCGGCAGCCTGAGTTGCACCTTCCACCGCTTGAGCCAACTCGGCTTCACCTGCTTGCTCGTCCGCGAGGCGCGCACGCTCTGCGGCCGCCTCTGCAACAAATCCCTTTCGTTTGCGCCCGGTGCTTTTTACAATCGCACCGGACTTCACGACCTTCGTGACGTTGAGCCACGCTTGATTGAGGGCCAGACCGGCGTTCGAAGGCTCGGTGTAGAGATGACAGGCGACTTTGTGTCCGACCGCGACTTCCCGAAGCTCAGGCACTTCCGATCGGCAGCGGGCAAAGGCGGCGGGACAGCGCGTGTGGAATCGGCAACCGTCGGGCGGATTGATCGGGCTGGGCACGTCGCCCTGCAAGATGATCCGTTCCTTGACTCGGCTCGGTGACGGTTCTGGGATCGCCGAGAGGAGCGCCTGCGTGTAAGGGTGAGCCGGGTGCTTGAACAGGTCATCACAGTCCGCCACCTCGACCACGCGTCCAAGGTACATGACCGCGATTCGATCGCTGATATGACGGACGACGCTGAGGTCGTGAGCGATGAACAGGTAGCTGAGATTGAACTCTGACTGCAGCTCCTTAAGCAGGTTGATCACCTGCGCTTGAACAGAGACGTCCAACGCGGAGACCGCCTCGTCGCAGACGATGAACTCGGGCTTCATCGCGAGCGCTCGAGCGATTCCGATACGTTGCCGCTGTCCGCCGCTGAACTCGTGCGGGTACCGGGAGACGTAGCTGCCTTGCAGACCCACACGCTCCAGCAGCGCCTTCACGTGATCTCGGATCTCGGCCTCGGGCACCAGCTTGTGGACCCCAAGTGCCTCGCCGATCAGTGACTCAACCGTCATTCGCGGGTTGAGGCTACTGAACGGGTCCTGGAAGATGATCTGCAGGTTCTGTCGATACCGACGAAGCTCCGACTGGCTGAGCTTGAATATGTCGACGCCCTTGTAAAGCGCTTCTCCCTCGGTCGGCTCGATCAGCCGCAAAAGCGAGCGCCCGGCGGTTGTCTTACCGCAGCCTGACTCACCGACGAGTCCGAGCGTCTGCTGCGGGTAGATATTGAAGTCGAGGCCGTCGACCGCCTTCACGTTTCCGACGGTGCGCCCCATGATTCCCTTCTTAATCGGGAACCACTTCTTGAGGCCGCGGACTTGGATTAACGGCTCGGGAGGAGTGAGATTAGCCACGATGAACCTCACTGATTTCGCCCTTGGCTCCCTCGACCTTCCGGACGATGCGGTCGTCTTCGTAAGGTCCCGTCTCCCGCTTTGTGCCTGCGGCGACCTCAGAAGCGTAGTGACACGCGACTAGGTGTCCGCCGCCTACGTCTCGCAGATGCGGTACTTCCGCCGAGCATCGTTCGTCGGCGAACGAGCAGCGGGTACGGAACCGACATCCAGTCGGGAACTGCAGCGGCGAGGGGACCATCCCGGGGATAGTCGGCAACACATCGCCGCGTGGCTTCCCAAGGTCCGGAAGGCTAGAGAAGAGCCCGAGCGTATACGGGTGCTGTGGGTCGTCGAACAGCGTGTGAACGTCGGCGTACTCAACGACGTTTCCAGCGTACATGACGACGACGCTATCGGAGACTTCAGCGACGACACCGAGGTCGTGTGTGATCATCAGAATACTCATCCCGACTTCCTCCTGAAGCTCATTCAGGAGGTCTAGGATCTGAGCCTGAATCGTGACGTCGAGCGCGGTCGTAGGCTCATCCGCGATCAGAAGCTCTGGCCCGCAGACGAGCGCCATCGCGATCATCACACGCTGCTTCATTCCGCCAGACAGCTGGTGTGGATACTCGTCGACGCGTTGCGCTGGCTCCGGAATGCCGACCTTCGCCAGCATCTCAATCGTGAGCTTGCGGGTCTCGTCCGGCGGCAACTTCAGGTGGAGCTGGATCGCCTCTCCGATCTGATTGCCGACCGTGTAGACCGGGTTGAGACTCGTCATCGGCTCTTGGAAGATCATGCCGATTTCGTTGCCCCGAATCTCCCGCATCTCCTTCTGAGACAGCGTCAGCAGATCGACGCCATTAAACAGGATGCGTCCACCAACGGTCCGGCCGGGAGGGGAGGGAACAAGGCCCATGATCGACAGGGCCGTAACGCTCTTTCCGCAGCCGGATTCACCGACCACGCCGAGCGTCTCGCCACGACGAATCTTGTAGCTCACACCATCAACACTTGGGACGATGCCCGCGTCAGTGAAGAAGTAGGTCTGAACTGCGTCGAGCTCGAGCAGGATATCTTCTTTCGGCTCGGTCACTTGCGCAGCTTGGGGTCGAGTGCGTCGCGAATTCCTTCGCCAGCAAGGTTGAAGACGGAGACAGTAATGAAGATCGCGCAGCCGGCGATCAGCATCATCGATGTGTTCTGGGTCGCTCGCCCGAAGGAGAGCAGTCGCCCCCAGCTCGGAAGCGTTGGATCGCCAAAGCCGAGGAACGAGAGCGAGGACTCCAGCAGAATCGCCGAAGCGATGCCGAACGTTGCATTGACCAGAACCGGCCCGAGCGCGTTCGGGAGAATGTGCCGGAAGATGATTCGCTTGTTACTCAGACCACACGCCTGAGCAGCCGCAACAAAATCGATATTCTTCAGACGCAGGAACTCGCCGCGAACCAGTCGGGCAGGGCTCGTCCACCCTATGAACCCGATAATCACCATAATCCAAACCAGCGACGGCTGCTCTAGGAAGCCGATAACCGTGAGGATGAGGAAGAAGCCCGGGAAGCAAAGGAAAATCTCGATGATGCGCTGGATTACGATGTCCACCATGCCGCCGAAGTACCCGGCAAGTGAGCCCATCACGACTCCGATCGTAATGTAGATGCTGACTGCAATCACGCCGACTGAGAGCGAGACACGCGTGCCGTAAACAAGCCGGACAAAGTTGTCGCGACCCGCGCTATCGATGCCCAACACGTGGAAAATGCCAGGTCCCTCAATCGCGTGCAGCGTGTCCTCGTACGCAATCCGAAGTGGGGGGAAGAACCCTGAGCCCAAATCATCTAGCGCAAGCCGGCGGTAATCCAGAATCGCGGTGCGCGGTTCGGACACGAGCACAGCCACAAAGAGCACGAAAAGCGTCAACCCAACGATACGGAAGACCTTCTTTCTCAGCGCCCCCGCTTTCTGAGCATCTAGCTTCGATGCCTTCTTTTTGAGCCACACCAGCACCCCGAAGAGGACTGGACTCAGCACCAAGAGAAGGTTGAAGAAGAGGTCCACTCCGCTCGCAAAGATGTTGCGATTGAAGAGCAACCCTCGGAACCAAGGGAACGACGTGCCGCTTTCGTCCGTCCAGATGAACGGAATCTTCATGATGAAGACCGGCGCGTACACCGCAATCGCGAACAAGATGAAGATCGCCCACAGTGCCGAGTATCCGGTGCGGTTCTTCTTGAACTGCTCCCAGACGATCGACCAGTACGACGCGTACTCCTTGAACTCAGCGTTTTTTGAATTAGCGCTCATCAATCGAAGCTGATCCGCGGGTCGACGAGCGCATAGCTGATGTCGCTCAACAGGATTCCGAAGAGCGTCAGTACGCTCGATATTAACAGGACGCCCATAATCACGTTGTAGTCGCGATAAGTAATCGCGGTGATCATCAGTTTGCCCATCCCATCGATCGTGAAGATGTACTCGATGATAATCGAGCCACCGATCAGGACCGGCAGGGTGGTTCCCAGGAGAGTCAGAATCGGAATCATGCCGTTACGAACCGCATGCTTCACGATAACTACGAACTCGCTCAGGCCCTTCGCTCGTGCTGTTCTAATGTAGTCGGAACGAATCACGTCCAGCAGGCCCGTTCGCGCGTAGCGAGACAGAACAGCGAGGGCGCCATACGTGAGGCAGGTCACCGGCAGGACAAGGTGCCAGATGATGTCCTTGAATCGCTCCCACGACGTGACCTCCAGTGAGTTCACACCCTGGAAGCCGTCAACCGGGAACCACTGCAGGTGCTCTGTCGCAGATGTCAGGTGGGTCTGCAGCAGCGACGCCACGAAGAATGACGGCAAGCTGTAGAGGACAAAGAGAAGGATGCCGACGCCTCGGTCCGCAAACTGG
>JBLHWZ010000216.1:0-9633 GCA_047629415.1 Bradymonadia bacterium
AGATCAACCTCTCCACCTCGGATCCGAAGGAGCGACAGCTCCTCAACGTGGTCGAAGAAATGGCCATCGCAAGCGGCGTTCCCGTCCCCTCGATCTATGTTCTGGACAGCGAGAAGGGCATCAACACGTTCTCCGCCGGCCACGACATTGGCGATGCCGCGATCGGTGTGACTCGGGGATGTCTTCACGTGCTGAACCGTGACGAACTGCAGGCCATGGTGGCACATGAGTTCAGTCACGTTCTCAACGGCGACATTCGACTAAACGTTCGCCTCATCGGCGTCCTCTTTGGGATCATGATGATCGGGAGCACGGGCCGCTGGATTTTTGAGAAGGGGATCTTCGTCGGGGCGGCCAGCAGGGGCAGACGCGGCTCTATCAACGGCGTCCCAATAATGATCGCCGGCGGCGGGCTCATTTGGCTTGTCGGCTCATTCGGACTCTTCACGGGACGATTGATCCAGCGCGCGATCACGCGCCAGCGCGCGTACCTCGCCGACGCATCTGCCGTGCAGTTCACGCGAAACCCAGACGGGCTCGTTGGCGCGCTGAAGAAGATTGGAGGCTATGCGAGCGGGGCGAAGGTCTTCGCAAGGGAGACCGCTGAAATGAGCCATATATTCTTCGGCGATGCGGTGAGTTCCGACCACTCCATGTTCTCCACCCATCCGACGCTAGTTGAACGAATTCGTCGTCTCGAACCGTCATTTGCGGGCGTTTTCGAGACCGTGCATGCGCCCAACTCCCTTCACACGCGAGAGGCGGTCGTGGAACCGAGCCATATTACTGCGGTGATGCCGATGGCTGCTGGCATGTCCATGGCCGTGGCGCCCCTTCTTACCCAAGTGATGAGCATCGACCCCAAGAAGTTTGTCGCAGACCTGGGCACCATCAGCCCTGAGCACCTCGCGTTTTCCCAGAACCTCTTGGCTACGATTCCAGAGGACCTCCGCGAAGCCGCCCGCTCGACCCTCGGCGGCGTGGCGCTCGTTTACGCGCTGATGATGGAAGGCGACTGCACCACTGAGGCAGAGTTCGCTGCGCTCAAAGAGCTCACGCACGAGCGGATCTTCGCAGAGACTGAGCGGCTCCTCCCCCTGACCCGCGCGCTCGACCCATTGGCCCGACTCCCGTTGATCGAGCTTACCATCGGCAGCCTGAGAGGGCTCTCACCCGACCAATACGCGACGTTCCGCCGTGAGCTAGGTGCAATAGCCGCGGCAGATAATCGACTCAGTATCTTCGAGTTTGCTGTGCAAAAGTCGGTCGTCCACTGGTTGGATAGCGCTTTCGGATTACGGACGGTTCGCCCGGTTCAGTACTACGCTCCTCGCGCACTCAAGACCGAGATCTCTACTGTTCTCTCCGCGCTCGCGTACGCCAGCGCTCGTGAAGAGCGAGATGCCGCTATGGCGTTCCAACTCGGCGCAAGTCAGATGCGCCTCATGGAGCCAGGAGAACTCGTTCAGCTGACCTCCGAAGAGTTCGGATTCGACAAGCTAGATGGCGTGCTCGATCGTCTCGACGCCGCGTCACCTGCGGTGAAAAAACAGGTCCTTACGGCGTGCGCACATGTCGTCTTGTGCGACGGTCAGATCGATCCCGCCGAGAGCGAGCTACTTCGCGTCGTTGCCGATGCGATGGGCTGCCCTGCCCCCCCGATGATCCCTACGGCAGCAATGGCCGCGTGAGCACTGCTCAACGCTGCGATCCGTAGATTCTTCGCACTCGCGCAGTTAGGCGAGTCAGAAGTTCATAGGGGATCGTGTCGGCGAGTTGCGATAGCTCAACGAGATTCGGCTCATCTACGCCCGGCCCGTAGATGACAACTTCATCGCCCGGCCGAACCTCACGTCTCACCGCCGAAACATCGACCATAGTGACGTCCATACAAACACGACCAACGATCGGACACCGAGTACCATCGATCGTGACCCAACCTCGATTCGAGAGTGCACGTGGGTAGCCGTCACCGTAACCGATCGCGATGAGCGCAACAGGGAGCGCGACGTCGGTTTGGTAAGTCAGTCCATAGCCAATGAACGCGCCCTCCTCGACCGTCTTCACAGAAATCACACGAGTCACAAGACGAAGAACCGGGCGAGTCCCCGTCAGTTCGGCGATCTCCGGGCTGCCATAACCAAGCAGGCTGATCCCCGCACGCACCATCGAGTGCCTCGCCTCCGGAAACCGAGCAGCGGCGGCGCTATTGGCGGCGTGAACCCATTCGAACGCGTGGCCCGCGTCCTCTACCGCTTCGATTGCCTTCCGGAATTCGGCGAGCTGAGAGCGAGTATATGCGTCGTGTTCAGGCTCGTCCGCTGCCGCAAGGTGCGTCATAAGCGCGCGAATCCTCAGTCCGCCAGCGCGGGTGATCGCGGCCGCGAGTGCAGGGGCTCCGGCAGCACTAACACCCGCGCGGCCCATTCCGGTGTCGACCTTTAGGTGCACGTTGATTGGCGCTTCACGCTCGTGGTCGGCGACCGCAGCGAGTTGCGAGAGGTCCCCGATTTCGACGTCCAACGACGCGTGGGTGAGCTTCTCTGCGTCACTCGGCACTACGTTCTGAACCAGGATTGGCCCGGTAACTCCTGCCTCTCTTAGCTCGACCCCTTCGTCCGGGTACGCGACACAGAAAGCGCTGGCCCCCGCCCGTTCGAGCGCGACGCCAATACGGCGCGCGTTAAGGCCGTATCCAAAAGACTTCACAACACACATGACCGGAACCCCGGCCGTTCGCTGTACCGCTCGGAAATTGTCGACCACACCGTCCAAGTCGATATAGGCGCGGGCTGGCGAGAGCGCTCCATAGAGTTGGGGGGCGATGCGCTCGAGTCGTTGGGGACGGGCGCCTTTCAAAAGAACGCGATCGCCCGCGTTCGCCTCGGATGCCAGCAGCTTCCCGGCCTCTCGAACATCGGCGAGCGCATGCAGATTCGCGCTCGGCATACCGGCCGCGCGAGCGCCCTCGACGATTTCGGCGCCCCCCGGCCCGACACCTATCAGGACGTTGACGCCTAGCTCGACGACCCGTTCCCCGACAGCGAAATTGGCCTCCTGACGACCCGCTCCTTGTTGAGCCATACCGCCAAGCACTGCGAACCGACAGCCGTCGCTCCCATCCCGTACCAGGGCGGCGAGCGCAGACGCCGTGCTGCCGGGATCAGATGTGTAGGCGTCGTTGATGACCACGACTCCCCGTGGAGTCTCGCTGATCTCCAGCCGCATCGGTGCAGGCGTCCATGAGCTGAGACCGCGACGAGCGAGGGTGGAATCTGCCCCGAGCAATGCGCAGACGCGAAGGGCCAGCGCGGCGTCGACCCCAAGGACTCCCGAGAATGACGGCCATGCCGCATCCGGCACGAGTTCAAGACCAACTCCTCGGCGCTTCAGTGCCGAGATCGCCAGAGCGTCGTGCTCCGGTACCACGCACCACCCCTGCATTTCGGCAAAGAGTGCCGACTTCTCCTCGGCAGTTTGCTCCAGCGAGCCCAGACCCTCAATGTGGGCCTCAGAGACGTTTACGAAGATGCCGAAGTCCGGGCGAACCATCGCTGCCAGACGCCGCATCTCCCCGGGTAGGGAGATACCACATTCTACGAGTGCGACACTGGCCTGCGGATCAATTGAGAGCAGCGAGAGCGCGACTCCCACTTGAGAGTTGTAACTCATAGGGCTCGCCCAGACGCGCGTCGAACCCGCAAGCCCTGCTGCGATCATGTCCTTGACGGTCGTCTTCCCATTGGAGCCGGTTATCGCGACGACTCTTCCGCCAAACGCGCGGCGCTCCGCGGTCGCGAGCATCTGCAATGCCGCCAATGCGTCCGGGACGACAATCAGTGCGGCTCCCTCCGCAGGCTCGACATGACGCTCGGTTACGACGATTGACGCACCGGCCTCGAATGCGTCTCGGACAAACTCGCCCGCATCGAAGTGTTCCCCGCACAGCGCGACAAATACATCTCCTCGGCGTACCGCCCCACGAGTATCCGTCACGACCCGCTCCCCGACAGCATCTCCGCTGCCGTAGAGCTGCCCCCCGCAGGTCGCGGCGAGCTCCGTGGCCGCTTGGCTACGCACCTCTTGGAACCAATGGCATCATCCCAACACGCTCTCGAATACCTGACGAACAAACTTGTGCTTGCGAATGAGAGCCAGGGTCAAGTCCGCGTGCCCGGGCGCGTAACCGTTGCCGATAATCAGCGTGGGGTCTTTTCCAACGCCTTCCGCGCCAAGCGCTGCGCGCGCGAAGCTCGTCGCCATATTGAAGAAGTAGACCGTCCCGCTGTCTTTTGCGCAGAGGATTGACGAGAGCTCGGTCTCGGCAACGTTGGCTGTGTTGATGACAAGGTCGGCCTCTCCTCCGAGGAGCTCGGTGACAACGGCCATCGTCTCAAGAGGGTCCTTCGCGTTGCAGGTACCGCAAGCGTCGATCAGACCAGCCTCCTTCGCTCCGGTGAGGTGGGTGTCTCGTAAGTCGACTCCCACAATTTTCCCGGTGTCACCCATCGACTCTCGGGCCTGAGCCATACAGAGGATACCGCTCTTCCCTGCTCCGATCACCGCAATCTTCATTCCTGGTTTGACCAGACGAGCCACCTGCGCGGGGGCGCCACATACGTCCAGCGAAGCGAGCGCTAATCGCTCGTCCATGTCCTCCGGGATCCGAGTGATCGGTGCGGAGGGGGGAAGGATCGCGTGGCCGTCGATCTCAACCTGGTCTGCATGCATGTGGACAGCGCGAACGCGGCCGATGTGCAGTGGGGTGAGGGTCAAAGACACGAGCGTAGCAATGCGGTCCCCCTCCTTCACTTCCGGATGCGTGTTGTAGCCGCTGCCTCGAGAAACGACGGTCCCAAGGAGCATCCCGCCACTGCCCGTGACAGGATTTTGCATCTTGCCTCGCTCCGCCACGATGCCCGTAATCCGCTGCGCGACGCGGTCGGCATCTTCCCCAACTTCTACAACGATCTGGGCAAACGAGGCAGAGTCGATGTTCAGAGTATCGACCGCGATGTGAATCTCATTCGCCTCTGAGGGGAGGGAAGGATCCAGGCGCTGTGCCGCCTGCGGCAGTGAACCTTGTGGCGAAACGACTCGGTGTGAACCGTACTTGCAAAGGAGTTTCTTCATCGCTTGTTGCCTCCGGGCCGGTTGAGCCCGAGTCGCTTCATGACCAGTTGTAGATCTGCCCAAGCCTCCGCTTTCGCCTGCTCTTGTCTCAGCAGGTAGGCAGGGTGCAGTGTGAGCATCATTGGGACTCCCTGGTACGACGTCCAGGTCCCTCGCTCTCGGATGATTCCGACGTTTCGATCCAACAAGGTGCTCGCCGCGACTCTGCCGAGACAGACAATCGCCTCGGGCGACACGGCCGCGATCTGCTTGTCCAGGAAGGGTCGGCACTCAGCGACTTCCGCCGCGACTGGGTCCCGATTTCCGGGCGGGCGGCATTTCACGACGTTCGCAATATAGACGTCGCTGCGACTGAGCCCCATGGCGCCGATCATCTTCGTCAGTAGCTGTCCGGCGCGTCCCACAAACGGCTCGCCTTGGCGATCCTCATCCGCCCCCGGTCCCTCCCCAACGAACATGAGTCGGGCCGTGGGTGAACCCACGCCGAAAACGATGTTGGTGCGGCGGGCGCAGAGACCGCACCGCTCACAATCGCCGATCTCATTTCGAATCGAGAGGAGCGCGGGCGAGCCGACTCCTTTGGGGGCCACGGCATCGCGCTGAGGCACCCACGGAGGACTGTCCGCAGAGTTCGTGCGCTCGGGGGTACTCCGCGGCCTAGCAGCGAGCGGATCCGGAGAGCCCGATCCTGGAGCTCCTGGGCGAGCTTCGAGCACCTGTCTTCGACCGCCAACGGGCTCAGCCTCGGGCTCGCTTGGCTTCGAGGCTGATGGCCCAGCGGGTGGCCCAGCGGGTGGCCGGGCTGCACTCGTTTCCATCGGTGGAGAGCTCGCCGGAGCCGCGGACTCTTCGCTCGGGTCCTCAGCCACTCGGACTAACGCTCCCTCCGCAAACTCCAAAAGGCTCGCCGCGACCTGCGGATCGCAGGAGCGCCGGCCCTCGGCCGACTGCGCGCGCAGGGTGGATGCGAGCGAGCCCAATACCTGCTGCAATTGCTCAGACCTCTCACTCATCGCTTCTCCAGACGGTTAGCGACCCAGTCGATGATATGGTCGCCAATGACTCGCTTGGGCGCCGGCCCAAATGGCTTCTCTTCGGTGGCGGTGATGAGCGTCACAGCGTTACCGTCCGTACCGAACCCGCCGACGCTGACGTCGTTCGCCACGATAGCATCGAGGTTCTTGGAGGCGAGCTTCTCCCTGGCGTTCCCGAGCACATCCTGAGTTTCGGCGGCAAAACCGATCACGACTCGAGGCCTGTGACCGGAGCCAGAAACCTCTCGCAAGATGTCCGTTGTCCTCACCAAGGTTGGCTGCCAGTCTCCGTCGCGCTTCTTACGTTTCTCCGAGTCCCGCTCACCGGGGGTCCAGTCGGCAACCGCGGCGGCCATGATGAGCACATCGCCTCCCGCGGCCTGAACCGCTGCGCACATCTCGGCAGCCGTCGTGACCGACCGACGGCGGACACCCGGAGGGATGTCCAGCGAGCTTGGACCACTGATCAGAATAACGTCGGCCCCTTCGGCGAACGCAGCCGCGGCGATCGCGTAGCCCATTTTTCCGGACGAAGGATTCGAAAGAAAACGGACCGGGTCGAAGTGCTCGCGGGTCGGACCGGCGGAGACAGTCACCTTCACACCGGCCAATCGCTGCGGCGTGAGCGCCCGCTCCACCTCGGCAATGAGGACTAGCGGGTCCGGCAAACGACCGGCCCCTACTTCCTTACAAGCGAGCTCGCCGACGTCAGGTATCACGACCATCGCTCCGCGCGAGCGCAATACCTCAAGGTTCTCCTGCGTGGCCGATGCACGCAGCATTTGCGTGTTCATCGAAGGAGCCAAAACCAAGGGAGCCATCGTCGCTAAGACCACGGTGGTGAGGAGGTCGTCCGCCATCCCGGCCCGAATCCGTGCGATCAGGTTGGCCGTAGCCGGCGCGACGAGAACCACATCCGCCCAGCGTGCCGTCTCGATGTGACCGATTTCGTACTCGGACGCGGGGTCCAGCAGGCTACGCCCCACCCTGTTCTCAGACACGACCTGCAGGGCCAATTGAGAGACGAAGCTGGCGCCTCCTTCCGTCAGAACCACACGCACCAACGCACCCTGCTCGCGCAGAGCCCGTACGAGAGTGGGCGCCTTGTAGGCGGCGATTCCACCACCAACTCCGAGCACGATGCGCTTGCCTGCGAGTCTCGTCACGATTGCCTACCAAGAAAACGGGACAGGGTCTCCGGACCCTCACTCTCGGGGCCCAGAGGCTCCCCTCGCATTAGCCGGAAGAACGTCGCTAGGATACCCCCAGTCAGTCCCCAAATGATGTCACCGTCGTAGTCGAAGAAGTCGACCAAGAACCGGTGAGACCTCTCCTGCATTTGACGAGCGTGGTGGATCTCAGGGTTCATGAGTCTCTCAACGTCAGCTACGATCACGCGCTCAACCTCACCCGGAGACGGTTCGAACTCCGGCCGGCCATCGAGCCAACCGATATGCGGCGCCACGAGATAGCGCTGGATACTCCAGGCGTCGTCAAGACGAGCGACGACCGACACCCGCGACGGGTGGATCCCCAGCTCTTCCTGAGTCTCTCGGAGTGCCGCCGCGGCTGACGACAGATCCGAGTCCTCTACTCGGCCGCCTGGAAACGAAATCTGACCCTTATGGGAGGGCAACGTCTGTGTGCGAAGCGTGAGCGCAAGATTCACCGCGTCGCCCTCCGCCCAGAATGGCGCGAGGACGCTCGCTGGACGAAAGTCCGGCGCCAGATCCGACGCAATCGGCCGATACTGACGCTCACTGAGCGTCAGCAGCCGGCGCTCGAACCACTCTCGAAACGGCTCGCCCGGGACGCGGCTGGCGGTGGATTCACTCAATTCTTCGGACGCTTCTCCACCCGGAAATTCCCGCCACCCTCAGCAAAGAGCTGGAAGTTCCGCATCACGAGTTTTCGCACCGAACCGTTCGGGAGCTGAACCTTGACCGCGTCGTCGCTGATAACCGCGAGGATCGTACACTCGGCAAGCGACGGGTGCAGGAGCACATCTCCTCGCTTCAGCTCATCGACATCGATCTCGCCATCGTCCTCGTCGTCTGCGACGTTCTGACTCGCCTCGACTACACGCGCCCAATCGCCGGCGGACGCCTTCGCTTTGGGTGGCGCAGCAGCGGCTGAGCGCTCCGGGCGAGGAGCCGGGGACGGCCGCGGCTCCGCTCGAGCCGGAGCGGCCGCCTTCAGAATCGGCGCCTCAATTTTCTCCGGCGCAGCTTCGAACTGCAGTTCGGGAGTCGCGGCGGCCGGCGCTGCGGCTGGCTTCGGCTTCGGCTTCGGCGTGGCGTGTCGAGGCGGTGGTCCATCGCGGCGCGCCGGCTTCGCATCGGCCGAAACCGCAGTTCCATCAAACCAGCATTCCACACCATCCGCGAACGCAGAGACGAGTTCGCCGCCGACCAGGATCGGAACCCCGCCGGAAACGTAGCTCACAAGAGCAGTTGCGCGAAAAACGGCTTGCGAGCCAGCCGACGTGACCGAGCCGGAGAGCGAGACCAGCGTCCCTGCGCTAGCCTCGAACAACTGCCCGTCGACTCGCAATTGCACATCACGGACGAATCCGAATCCACGGACGAACCCGGATTCAATCCCCAGCCGGGATGCGGCGGTCTTGATGGAACTCGCAAGCTCATGTCCGGAAAATGTCTCTAGCATTCGACTCAGGGGATTCTGTGATGTGGGCCCACGCGCGGTAGCAACAACGACCCAATGGGTCTACCTGCGCCTGCAGCTGGGCCATGGCCATGGCTGGCGGAATCAAGGGCGATCACTCCCCGTTTGCGCTTAGATTTCGCCCCTGACGCAGCACTCCGGTAGACCCTGCCTATGTCCAACGCACGCGAGCTTACGTCAGCGGCCCTCCTGCTCTCTCTCGCTACAGTAGCGAGCAGACTCCTCGGATTCGTTCGGGAGATGGTCATCGCTGCGTCCCTGGGAGCAGGCAGCGAAACCGACGCCTACCTCGCCGCATTTGCGATCCCCGATGTCATCAACCACTTCCTGGCTGGCGGCGCGCTCACGGCAGCCCTCCTGCCGATCTTTGCCAAACACCTCGTCGCGGGCGATCCGGAACGCGCGTGGCTGCTCGTTTCCCGAGTCCTTTCGGCTGCGGGGATCGTCCTATTAATCGCCTTGGGGATCGGTGCGATCGCCACAGAGCCGATCCTTCGGTTTGCGTACCCCGGATTCGATGAATCGCAGATCGCGCTCACTGCACGGCTCACGCGCATCATCTTACCAGGGCCCCTGCTCTTTACGTTCGGCGCGATCATCAACGCGACCGAGCAAGCACGGAAGCGGTTCGTCGCGACGGCCCTAACCGGTCTCGTCTACAACGCGTGCATCATCGCTGGAGGGCTACTCGGAGCCCGGCATCTTGGAGTCGAGGGGTTCTCATGGGGCGTCGTTGCAGGAGCTGCTCTCGGACCTTTTCTGATTCCGATCGTCTTCTCCC
>JBLHWZ010000217.1:0-9589 GCA_047629415.1 Bradymonadia bacterium
TCCTCGGGCTTCGAACCCTCAATACTCACCTCGGGGCGACGGCGTTTGCTCCGCAGTCGCATCAAGGAGGTGTTGACGGTGATCCGATAAATCCAGGAGCCGAGCTTGGACTTGCCCTCAAACCTTGGGAGCGCGCGGTACACGTTGATGAACGTGTCCTGCATCACATCCTCGGCCTCGTGATCCGACTTCACGTATGACCACGCCAAGCGATACACCTTATCGGTATAGCGCTTCACCAGCAGCTCGAAGGCTGCAAAGTCACCGGTAACAACCGCGGCGGCTAGTTCTTCGTCTGTACGGGAATCCAAATTCAACGCCGCCTAAGGGGCCGAAGAGCGCGCCCAGACCCTACTCGATCAGCTCGCGTCTGACACGCTCTGCGTCCTCGTTCAGGCTCAAGGCCTCGTAGGTCGCTAGCAGAGCCCTGAGCAGCGGCTCCCGATCCTCCGGACCCGCAGCAAGTGCGAGTTCCAGATCCCGCCGAGCGACCGCCCAACGTTGTGTGCGCGCTGCGACGCGCCCCGAGAGCGCCTGCACGTCGCTTCGGAAGGGAGCAATGTCGATAGCTCGATCCGCAAAGAACGATGCGCGCTCGAGATCCTCAACTCCAAGGGCGTACTCCGCGACCCGAAGGCTCGATTCGACATCGTGCTGGTCCAGACGCGCGAGACTATCAAGGAATCCAATCTGTGCGATGGTATCGCCCTCTTCCGCTGCGACAGACGCTTGTTCATGGACGATCGTGGCATCGGTCGGCGCCAACTCCGCAGCCGCCGCAAGATGCGCGCCTGCTGCCGCCAGATTGCCGTCCGAACGCGCGACAGCAGCCATAACAGAGTGCGCGGTCGGGCTCTCGAAGCCGGCTTCTACCAACGCCTCGAAGAGTTCGGCTGCGGCGCCCGCTGAACCCGAGAGAAATGCCAACTGACCGGCGAGAAAGAGCGAGTATGGATCGCGGCTGTCCAGACGCATGGCGTCGGCGAGGGCTGCGTTTGCGGCTCCGACGTCACCACGCTGGAACTCAGCCCATGCGAGTTCAGCCTGGGCCCTCGCCACATCTGGTGCGTCGCGGGCAGCCGCGGCGAGCGCCGTGTGGTCCCTGAACCAATGTGGTGAAGGTTCGAAGATGTTCATCTGCGAGCCGTAGTGTTGCCGCAGGCCGCAAGCGAATTCCGAGTCAAACTCCTCGACGGACCAGTCTAGAACCGAGGAGATCACCTCGGGAGTCTGCTGCCCTGCTCCCCATGCGTGCAGCATCTCGATCAGAGCCGGGTACCCGAAACGTTCACCGATGTACTCCACCGTTAGCGACGCCTGGAAGTAGGCCTCAAGGATCGCCTCAGGTCGGTCGGCGGAGACGAAGGCCCGGTTGAGGTCGAGGACGGAGAGGAGTTCTTCACGCTGCAGTGCGCGGATGATCGCGGTATCGTGCTCCCTCCTCCACCCTTCGTTCCCGAGGATGGTGTCGTACTCTGCGATTCCTTCGGTGAACCAGCGTGGGACTCGGTTTCCTGACGCCTGCAGCGAAAACACATGGCTCAGTTCGTGTTCCAAAACCTGTCGCCAGTTGAAGTTTCCGTCGCTCGGTGACCGGCTCGTGACAACATGTCCGAAACAGATGCCATGCTGCATCGCGTAGGGGACACCGACAGAGCGAATCCCGAACGTCTCCGCCTCCCTAAACACCTCGATGGAGAGCGGCATCAACGGCTCTTCACCGTACCGCGCAACGTACGTTTGGTAGGCCGAGCGCATGACATCGGGCACGTATCGCGAGAGAAGATCGCGTTCGTCCCGGTGAAATCGATAGCGCAGGCCTTCAATCTCCTCATCCTCCACATAGCGGTAGTCGTTGAGAGTCGACTCCCACAACTCGACCATGTTGTAGGTCTGGACGTTGAAGGGGTCCGCCTCAAAGGCTCGCTGCAGGAACTGGAGTGCCCGGCCGTCATCTCCAACGCGACTGTAGCTGACTCCGAGACTCGCCAGCGCAGGCCAGAACCCACCGTCGATCTCGATCGCTCGTTCCTGCAACTGGAGAGCGTCCGCGTAACGGAAGTTCCGCGAAGCGAACTCCCCCACCACGTAGTAGAACTCGCCGTAGCGTGGATTCAACTCGAGGACCTCTGCCTCCACCCGCTCGTAGGCTTCCGTATCGCCTCTTAGGTAGTGGATCGCACCTTCGAGGGAGAGCGTACTCAGCCTCCGAGGGAAATTTTCCGATACGCGTTCGAGGGTCTCGAGGGCCACCCCGTAGCTACGATCGTCCATGTAGAGCGTGGCGAGTACCTCCAACGTGTTCGGTTCGTTGGGGTTCACATCAAGCGCGGACTCCACAAAGGCCCGGACACGATCGAGATCGTAGGTAATCTGGAACTCCGCTTGCGCCAGGAGCCCCAACGTCTCTGGATCGCGCGGATTTAGCGCGTGGACCTCTTGTAGGAGAGAGAGAGCCTCATCGGGCCGATACTTCTCCATGAAGAGCCGGGCCCAGTGCAGTCTAACCGTCTGGTTCTCGGGATCTCGCTCCAGGACCTCTCGAAACGATGAGTCGGCGTCGTGGTAGTTTTCGAGAACGTGGCTCGCGAGCCCAACGAGAATCAACTCGTCAATGCTTTGGACTTGGCCACGATTGTACTCGCGTATGAAGTCCTCCATCTCCAATTGAGCACGCGAGCGCCGACCTTGGGCCGCGAAGGCCATTGCTCGCCAGTACCGGGCTTCCCCGTGGGGAGCCTCTGCTCCCTCCACCGCAGGATCGAGGACTGCTACGGCTTCATCGAAGCGTCCTTCCTCGTAGAGAAAGCGTCCATAAAGTGCGCGGGCATCGTTTGTCGCGCGGCGCGAGTCGGCCAGCCGACGCGCCAGCCGCACCGCGTCGCGATACTCACCGGTGGTCCAAAGTAACTCGGCACGGAGGATGGCCGCAGCCTCGCTGTCGTCGCGGTCGAGTAGTTCTAACGCGGCCTCATAGTCGCCGTTCAGTGCCAGCCCCGAGGCGTCTTCAACCCCGGCCGTTGCAGCAGTCGCAGCAGCTAGGAGGCCCAGCGCGATGAGAGTGCTATGGAGTCTGAAGAATTGGCGCATGAATAGGGGAACGTACGTCGACACGGATCGATTCACGAACCCCTAGAATGAGCGCTTTGATGCAGCGGTGCAAAAGGAACTTCGTTGTGCGGCTCAGCACCGCCTTAAGTGCCTAGAGGCCGCTGACGATTCGCCAGTTGCCATCTTCGTTGCGAAGCTGAACGCGGTTGACGTCTCGTTCGGTCTCCCAGTGTGAACCCTCCGCGACGGAGTAGCGCACGCGCATGGTGTACTCGAAGAGCACGTCAGCGTCGGGACCATCCACGATCACGTCGCGCAACGAGATCTCCACGTTCATGTCCTCGACGTGCTCTAGGAGCATGGTGAACATGCGGTCGACCTCGTCGAACCCGTAGTCGTCCGTCGTGGTGTCGGTAGTTCCAGCGTTCTCGTAGTAGTCCTGCGAGACCAGCACGCGGATGGCTTCAATGTCCATCGAATCCAGCGCGCGCTCGTAGTCCTCGATCACGGCCGAGACTGCCTCACCTTCGGGCGTCGTGCGGATCTTAACACCCGGCTCCAGTAGGGGGCTCTCCAAATATTGGCCGCCACACGCTGCGCAGGTAGCAAGGACGAGGAAAGTCGCGAGGGAAGGAAGGCGCATCATCAAGATCCAGTTCAGGGACTGCGGCGGTAACCGCGTGCATCCGGTTGGTATTCCAGCATCGCTGTCGCAGTCAACTCTACAAAGCGTTGGCGGTGCGGTTAGCTGGGTGGAGGGAGGGTGCCCCGAGCGCAGCGACCCCGCCACATTTCTGCGGTTGCGGAGAGTGATGAGCCCGGAAGAGCCGCGCGCTGAACCTCGTTCCACGCCTCGCAAGCTTCGGCAGAGCCACGTCTGGTCAAGTGCATCGCTCGGGACTCCAGGACTCTTCGCCTTTGCGGAGGTTGCAGTCGCTCCATGCTCACCGAAGCAAATACATCGCCGTAGAGCGGCGAGCGTCCATCGTCCTCCATTCGTAAAAGCGCGAGGTAGCGCGCGAGCGTCGAACCTTCTGTTGCGGCGGCCCAGCCCAGTTCTGCCGCTGCGGCTGCGCTTCCCGCGGCCGGCCGGTCGACGAGGGTACGACGAACCGCCTGCTCGGCGAGCGGGAACTGCGCGCGCTCAGCAATCGCCTGCGTCTTCGCCAGCAGACGGCGCCGACTCCCCTCTGTTCCGGCTCGGCTCAAGAGCTCCTCGTATGTGATCAGCGCGAACTCAAAGTCGCCGTCAGTCCATGCCCAGTCGGCGAGCAGTTCCGTTGCCCGGTCGATCGAAGACCGGCCAGCCCCCTCGCTCGCGGCGACCTGTCGAGCGTGTCGCAGAGCGTCCTCTCGGAGGCCCATCCTCGCGTAGGTCTCGGCGATCGTCAGTCGGTAGCCGATGTTGTTCGGATCATCCTCGAGGATCCCCTCAAAACAGGCCCGCGCGTCATCGGTTCGGCCGCCGACAATGAACTCCTGGCCCTGATCGAAGCGTGTGGCGATGGATCGTGCGCACAGCCGGCCGAAAAGGGTAGCGCGGTCGTAGCGATAGCGTGCGGTCTCAAGCTGGCCGTCCGTAAGCTCGAGGGTACCGAGGAACGCTCGCCATTCTTCGAGAAGCTCCGGGAGCGTCTGACCATAGGCTCCAACGAAGTCGCCTCGCCGGTATGCTGCACGGAAAGACTGAGGTCCGCGCTCGTCGATGAGCCAGCGTCCAAAGGAGCCAGTCAGCGTGTATGCGAGCCGAGAGTAGCGGCTCCAAAACCCGGTGGGACCTAGCAGATCCGTGATGTCCTCGCCTCGGTCGATGGCGTAGATCGCCGCTGCCCAATGGTGGTAGTCTAGCTCGGTTGCACCCCAGGCGGCGGAGGTCGCCGCCCCCTCTACGAGCGCCATGATGGGCAAGAGTCCACCACGTGAGGACAGCCGCAGTGGCCCGTAGCCATCCTCTCGCAAGAAGAGGTGGGCCATCTCATGAGCGAGCAGTTCATCGCCCAGCCCACGCCAGGTGATGTGCATCTCACCGAGCCAAACTTTCGCAACCAGGGTCCGCCGACCTCCCATGAGATCGCCCTTTCGCGCTTGGCTCCCATAGACGAACGAGCGCAGCGGAAGCGCTGGCTCGGTCTCCCAGAATTCCGCCAATTCGGCGTAACGCGCTTCATGATCGGAGATCAGAAGTTCAACCGCGCGCGCATCGAAGTACGCGAGGTCGTAGTGGATCTCGAAGTGCTCCGTCTCCGCAAGCCCTCCCAGATCTTCGATGACGTAGGCGCGGGATCGGTCGAGGCCGAGGTCCCCGCGGAAACCGAACAAAGCGGCAATGGCCGCCGCGATCCACAGCATGCGCTTGACCTCAAACCGCTTCCCCGAACGCGAAAATTCGAGCGTGGAGACAACCAAGGCACACCAGAGAAGGCTCCACCCCCGATAGGTCACATGCGGTAAGACCGAGATGAGCGACTCGTCGTAGATCGAGCCTGCGTAATACCCAAAGAACGTGTCGTAGGCGACGATCGCTGGCTGCAGGGCGAGTGTCCCGAGTGTCGAGGCGACCGAGGCAAAGACCACACCGTACGCGAACACCCACCGCCTTCGGCCACCGAGCTTGGACGCGAGTAGGCCAGTCGCCAACGCCATTGGCAGCGCCCCGAGCCCGAAGAGGCCGAGGTAGATCAATCCAGTTCCTGGCTCGCAGTTCCGGACGCGCGCCATATTTAGCAGACTGACCACCAGCGCCAAACCGACCCAGCCTAACGGACGACGCGCGCTGTCTCTAAGCGTGATCCACCACGAGCCCTCGCGAGCGTCACCGCAGCGGACCGCGTGCGGGATCGTGAGCAGCGTAACGACGGCTCCGACAAACATCGAGTACTCGTAGCCGAGCACGTTCAGTAGCGGCAGGAACTGAGCAGCGATGCACGCGGCGAAAACGACTAGCGTCGACCGGTGCTCTCGGAGTGCCACGCTACGGGCTCGCTTCAGGCGCGAGTCCCTCAAGAACGACCGTGCTGCCGGCTTCGAGCCCCATTCGAGCGACTTCGCCGGCGTTGAGTTCGATGACGAACCGGGCGGGACCCGCCGAGCGTCGAGGAGTGTCTGTTCGGGGCTCAGCGTTCTCGACGAAGCTGTCCACCACACCCTCAGATGTGACGAAGACCATATCGAGCGCGAGATACGTGTTCCGCATCCAGAAACTTCGCAGCGAGTCGGTGTCGAAGATGAAGATCATACCCATGTTTTCGACCATCGAGAACCTGTGCATCAGACCACGCATCAGTTCGTGCGCATCGTCGGCAACCTCGAGATAGTAGCGTGTCGACTCCAAGCGGGTGCCGGCGAACTCTGCGTAGGGCATCCCATCCGAGAGAGTACCCGTCATGCTGTGGGGCCAGAGACAGCCAGCATCGATGCAGCGCAAAGGTGAAGCGCAGTCTCGGTCACTGGCGCACGACCCACCCTCTTCCGACGCGGCGAATTCATGCGCAGCTCGGAGCGCGTCTCGGGACGGAACTTCGTGCGTCGGAGGCTCGGCCGAGATTTCCAACGCATCTACAAGCGGAGTCGTCAGAGTGGCCGCTCGGTCGCAGCCGACAAGGCTGAGACCTATAGTTCCGAGTGCAACGAAGCGACTAAATCCCATTCGTTTGAAGGTGCTGCAACAGGCCCTGAAGAGCCTCTAGGGAAACCGGGTCACTCTCGCGCTGAATCTGTGCTTCTACACCCATGATGGCGGAGACCATGTTCAACGTTCGGAGACTGTCCACAGCGGCGAGACGAACCTCGCGCTCTGGATCCTCAAGCAGCGCTGCCAGTGTGCCAACCGCATCCGGATGGCGTGTCAGGCCGAGAGCAGCGATCGCCGCATAACGGACCTCCAGCTGCTGATCATTGACGACTTGGCTGATCGAGAGGACGGCCAACGAGTCAGAGAACGTTCCGAGGAGTTGAGCGCTGAGGACACGATTGGGTACTTCTTCGTCGCGGAGGCCAGCACCGATCGCGTTGATGACGGGTCGGAGGTCGGCCGGATCTGCCAAAGCAGCGGCCGCGCGCATTGCCGACGCTCGGACTCGAGCATCGGGGTACTGAACCTTCTCGAGAGCAACCGCGAGAAGTGTCCGTTGTTCGAGCGCTGCCAGTGAATCGAGCGCAGCAGCAATAACGACGGGCTCGCCTGCCTGCGTGTAGCCGACCAGCGTCGGGCTCACGGTGTCGGCGAACTCCTCACCGGGGAAATTCTGCATAGCGAGCGCGACGTCCGCCTGAACGGACGCCTCGGGGTCGAGCTCGACCGAGACGATCAGCTCGAGAGCCTCCGCAGTGCCGTAGCCGCCGAGCGCTCGTGCGGAGGCGCCGCGGATTCCTGGGTCCGATGCTTGAATTCCCGCGCTCAGGGTCTCGAAGATATCGTCGTCGCCGGGGTTGGCGGCTGCGAGGTCGCCAAGGGCGCGGTACGCGGAACGCTTGATGAAGGAGTCACGGTCTCCCGCGTAGCCTTCGATAGAGTTTCCACCGAGTCCTCCTAAGATGACGTAGGCGGCATCGCCCACGGCGTACTGGAGGTCGAGCGGCTGTGCGTCGTCGTTGCCGATCTCAGCCAGGGCATCCAAGCTCGCCTCGTCACCCCGCGCAGCGATCATGTTCGCTGCGTAAACGGAGACGGCGATATCGCTGTGGGTGAAGAAACCCTCGATCGTCTCTCGGGGATCTACGCCGTCGACGCCTTCCATCCGGACCAAAGCATCGATCGCGATCTCACCAACTGAATTGAATCCGCGGTATTCAAGCCCTGCAAGCTGATCGTCGCCAGATGCATCGTCTGCGAGCGCAGTACTCGCGAGGAGTCGCACATCCTCGCCGAGATCTTCGTTCGTCATGGCGGTGCGGAGTGCATCCCAGGCTTGAAGTGCGTGAAGTGCGTCCGAGCTCGCCTGGCGAATGACTTGCGAGTCGTCAGCCAGGTAGCCGCTGAGCCCCTCAATGACGCGTTCGTCGTTCACCAGCGCGAGTTCACCGATTGCGGCGAGACGCACAGTCTCATCGTCGGCTTGCGCACGGTAGAACGTCTCGTAGACGCGGAAGGACTCGATCGGAGAGGCCGCCAAGTATTGTGACGCGAGCAGACGAAGGTTCGGCTCCAGATCCTCCCTCATCATCGTAACGATCGCACCCCATGCGTCCTCGTCCTCCGATGTGCCGAGTGAGCGCAAAGCAGCATCTCGGTGGAAGGGCTCTTCTGTCGTCAGCAACGGAACGACCGTACGCTCGTAGTTGTCGATGCCAAGCCCGGCGATGACTCCCAGCAAAGCAAATCGAGCCTGCAGGTCGTCGCCTCGCAAGATGCTGAGTGCCATGTCATGTAGACTGGGATCCCCATCGGACATCCGCGCGAAGAACGTTGAGCCGTTCATGCGATCGTCATTCGTGAGAATGATCTCAGAGCCGGGCACGACGCCACCCACCAAGGCTTGCCACATAGGCACCTGGAAGCGGTAGGTCGCGTAGGTGATGTCATCGGCGGTCAAGCCCTCGTCGGCCCAGCCGGGAAAGATGACCGTTTCGATTCCGAGAGCGGTGAACGTGAGCACCGTCTCAGCCGAGATGACATCGAAAGCCGTCTGGTCGGCGGACGGGTCCAAGTTTACGGCGACGCGTTCTTGAGCAATGAGAGCATCGCTCACTGTGACGCTCGCACCAGCGTAGGTGGCGGGCTTTCCGTTTCGCAGCAGGCCGAACGCCGCTGGAATAGTCGCCTGCAGAGGTAGATCCGGTCGGACCTGATCTGCTGGTATGGGCATCAGCACTGGCTGCTGTGCCGTTCCCACTCGCATGTTCATGTAGGCGTATATAACGCCTTCACTCTGGAGTTGGGCAAAGGAGGGTGCTGCTGAGAGCGTAAACGCTAGTGCAACAACGAGGGGGGCAATCCGCGAAAAAAACATGTCAGGCCGTCAATAGTTCCGAGTTCGGAAATGGGTTTGGCGGCGACGGTGGGGAGGGAGACCCACGCTGCCGAGCAGGTCGCCGAACTCGGCGGAAACTGCGCGGCGGACGGTTAACGGGGCTCCGTAGGGGTGTCAAGTCGACACCCCGCCTATTTTATTCCGAAACCCTTTGCTCTTCGTTGGATACGACATCTCGCAAACCCAGTTGGTGCCTGGATTTCGGGTTCAAGAAACCCTCCTTTCGCACGCTGTCGAACTCCCGCCACTGAGAAGTTCGTCGGCCCATGTTCTGGTGCCGCCGCTATCCCTGTTCTTTCGCGGCCAAGCGGAGCCGACGGATAATCTCCGGTCGAAGATCACGAGGCGCGATGACTGCGTCGAGCGAACCAACCTGAACAGCGCGCTCCACGGTGTGGATCGAGTCGAACTCCGCCGCCAGTTTCTGCTGTTCTTCTAGGACGACCTCCGCCATCACTTCGTCGAGTTCCTCCCGAAGTCGCGGTTGGATCTCACGCTGGGCCGACAAGAGTGCCTCTCGGGCGGCGATGACCCGTGCGTCCTTTCCTGCCCGCTTTCGCACCTCACGC
>JBLHWZ010000218.1:0-9571 GCA_047629415.1 Bradymonadia bacterium
GTCGCTGACGAACTCGTGTTTGGCCAGCCGCAGGTCCGTAGACTCATCGAAGAGACCCATCGCGACGGCGGTGTACTGGTACCCCTCGATGGTGGGGTCCCAGAAGAGAGTCGACCCGCAGATCGAGCAAAATCCTCGACGGACTTTGTCGGAAGACTGGTACCAGACTACCGAATCTCCGCGCACGGTCAGCGCCTCGCGTCGGATGTTGATCGTCGCGAGAAAGTGCCCGGAGTGCTTGCGGCACTGGGCGCAGTGGCAGGCCTCTGGAGCATGCTCCACTTCGCTGTCGATCTCGATTGTCACTTCGCCGCAAAGGCAGGTTCCGGTCAGCATCACGTTCTCGTCGATGGATCTCTGTGCGGAATTTACGCCTACCGATGTGCTGACGTCGAGTTGGCCGGACGGAAGACGCGCGCGTCGTTTGACGGATGACCCCGTGGCGACAGCTCCGGGGAGCGTGGGAACCCTGAGTGAGGGCCCAGTTGGATCGACGCGTGATCGGACCAGAATGAAGCTCATCGCCCAGTTATCGCGCGCCCCCGATGGACACGAGCTCCACGATCTAACTATAGTCTCAGTCTCCTCCAACCGTGACCGCCCTTGCGTACCTCTTTGCTCGCCGTCGGATTTGCTCTGACCGCCGTCCTCGCCGCGTGTGAGGAATCGCCCGCCGAATCTCGCGACAGCTCCCTGCAAGACGCTGGAACCGACGCTGAGACGGCTCCGGACGCCTCATCCGATGTAGTCGCCGATTTAGGACTCGATGCCGAGCTGCCGGAGGATGCGAGCGCAGACACGCCGCAAGAGACCGACTCGGCAACAGACGCCGATACCGGCGAAGATGCGGACTCTGGGACGGACTCAGACGCGGCGCCTGACGCGGAGCCTGATCTACCCCCGATCGAGACGAGCCGGGTAAATCTCCCGCTTGGAGAGACACTGTTCCTCGACGGCGACGACTACCTTGCTCGCTGGGGAGGCGGAGAGGCGGATCAGATCACACTCGAAGGAACGCCCGTCGGAGCGGGCGCGGTCATCATCGGTGGGCGTCTGACCCCCGACGTCACGGGCGAATGGACCCTGGATTTCGCTGGCGAAGAGATCGTGGTCGACGTCCGAGACGACCTCCTCACCACCGACACCTTCACAAACTTCAACTACACGCCGAACGTGCCTCTCGCGAACGCCGCTGGTTCGCTCTGGGCGGCGCTTCCGCCGACAAACGCAGTGTATCGGGTCGACAACGGCGACGAGGGACTCGAGGTCGTTGCGATCGTCCCGACGGGCGCTTGGCCCACCTCAATCGCGTGGTGGGAGTCGGGTCAGCGCCTGCTCATCAGCCAAGCGGGCCGCGACTGCATCGGGCTGCTCAACCCCGAGACGGAGCGCGTCGAGGACGCCTATTGGGTGGGCGATGAGCCCGCCACGATTCTGGTCGACGGCCTCGTCGCTTATGTCGCATTGAGCGGCGAGAATGCTGTTGTCCGCTTGGACCTTGAGAGCGGGCTTGTGGATGCACGTGTTGAGGTGGGCCGCGACCCTCGGGCGATGATCCTCGGCCCAGATGGATTACTCTACGTCGCCTCTCTGATGTCGTCGAACGTGCACCCGCAAGGCCGCGCCACGGAGGACTTCGTCGAGGATCTGGACGACATCAGTGTGATCGATCCAGTCACGTTCGACCTTGTCGCGTCAGTACCTGCGGTCGCAACCATCATTCGTGGACTCTTCATAGACCCAGAAAATCCCGACTTCTTGGTCGCCGCAGTCTCTCACTCAAACAACCGCATCGCCCAGGTCGATGCCGACGCTCGGCCGCACACCCATGGCCTTGAATTCATCGACCTAGAGGTCGAGTCTGATACGCGATTCACGGCAGTGGGCTCGCTCGACCTTGACCGCCAGCCGAGCTCCTCCGGACCTGCCGCCAGTCCCTTTTCAATCGCGGTCGCGGACGAGGATCACCTGCTGGTGACTCTCTCAGCAGGCAACGCGGTGCTGGTTCTTGATCGCGAGACTCTCGAAGAAGTCGACCGGATTTCGACGGGAAGCGATCCACGTGGACTCGTCGCCACCGATAATGGCTTCGCGACTCTCGCGTGGCTTGATACGCGCGTTGAAGCCTTCGACTGGCCCGGCGAGGCCGGTACCCGCGAAACTCGTACGCTTTCTCTCCCCGGAGACCCAACGCCTGACGACGTTGCCGAGGGGCGTCGCATGTTCAATGACGCGTCCTTCTCACGGCATGGAGATTTCAGCTGCAATAACTGCCACATCGACGGCCTGACAGATGGCCTGGTTTGGAACCTGCTGCTGGACGGAGACGTCAACACGATCTCGTTCCGCAATGTCGGCGGCACCGGGCCCTTCCTCTGGGGAGGCCAGCTCCCGACACTCTTCGACTTCAGCCGCGAAGTACTTCAACTCGTTGGGGCGACCGCAACCGGCGGGCAGATGGAGCTGCTGACGCGCTACATGCAGTCGGTCACGGCGCCACCAAATCCTCACGCGGGACCAGGTGGTGCGTTCACCGACGTTGCGCTGCGCGGACGAGATGTCTTCGCCGAGGTCGGTTGCATCGGTTGCCACAACGGTCCAGCGTTCACCAACCGTGAGACGGTCGACGGCAAGACTCCCGGATTTCAGACCGACGTCCCCTCGTTGATCTCAACGTACGACTCGGGCCCATGGGGACGGCAGGCTGGCTGGACGACACTGGAGGCGATGGTTGAGTTCGCGGCAGTGGACTACCTGGGCGCGACGGTCTCCGAAGAGGACCTAGTCGACCTCACGGCGTACGTTGCTCAGCTGCCGGGCGATCGGCTCTACCTGAACTCGGCGCTGCCACTGGACAACGAAACGTACGTCTTCTTCGAGACAGAGCTCGAGCTCGTGTTCTCGGACTCACTGACTCCGGGCCAAGTGAATGCCTTCTCGATGCATCGCATCGCCGACACCGTCGAGGACGTCGCTGGCTCCTGGGAGGTCTCGGGTCGATATGCTCGGTTCACTCCCGTCGAAGCACTGGAGCGGGAGACGAGGTACGAGATGCGAGTCAGGGCGGGCCTACAGGGCGCACTTGGCGCTCAATCCGAGCAGCCAATCGTCGTGCATTTTGAGACCGGAGCTGAACCGCTGACCGACGTCAGCGGAACCTTCTCGCTCACACTCGACAATCCCCTCATCGGGACCTTCTCGTTCCCGACCTCGTTCTTGCAAACCCGCGGGGGCAAGGTGACGGGAGTTGTCTCAGACGACTTCGAGGAAGGCGGCATCGATCACCTCGAAGGCAGCGTCAGCGGCACGGTGCTCGCGCTCGACCCATTCTTCGTTCTGACCGACTTCGGGAACTTCCCGATCCCGGATGGAGCCGACCTTCAGACTGAGGATTACGACGGTGACGGGCTCGCCGACTTCGCAGAGGGTATCATCGTCGTAGAAGCCTTCGGCGGAAGGTTCGACGTGATCACCACAGCCATCCGCACCGACTGATCCTGGCGGCGCCTCCTCAGACGGACCCGAGCGGTTCTCACCCGCGGGGTCGGAGCAGCGCGCAGGTTGCGTGTCGCATGTCGCATGGGACCATGCGCGAGGTCGGGGTCGAAGACCGGGCCAAAACCGTTAGTTCCATCGATCTGAACTACCGATCACCAGCAACAGTGAACCGACGATTGCGTGCTTCCAGCTGCCGAGACTTCTAAGGGCGGATGCTCGGCGTACCTGCCCGCGTTCGCATTGCGGCGCTGTCGATCGCACAGGCTGCTCGACCTTCCTATCCCCCCTCGGTTGCGTTACCAGCGTAGTGATGGCGCACTACGCGCCGTCGCTGAGACTCTCGATGCCGCCGCGCAGCTGGAGCATGAGTGGACACTCGCCGACGATGGCGCCCTGGCGATCTTCGCGGGCGACCTTCTCATCGGATCGTTGGACTACAACGCTACGTTCGGTTCCGCGGCAGGAGTCGCCATGCAGGTCGACCCCGCGAGCTACGCGGACGCAGCCGACACAGCCAACTGGTGTGCGGCGACCTCCAACTACGACGGCGGGCGATTGGGCACACCTCGCGCGGAGAATTTTTCCTGCGGCTGAGCGGCTGAGCGGCTGAGCGGCTGAGCGGCTGAGCGGCTGAGCGGCTGAGCGGCTGAGCGGCTGAGCGGCTGAGCGGCTGAGCGGCTGAGCGGCTGAGCCGAGCGCTTCCCGCTTGCTCCAGCTAAGCGGCAAATCCGCGCGATTCCGACTCGGAGCCCCCGGCTACTCCGCGAACGGATCGCTGATGGCAGGATTCGTGAGGAACTCCTCGTCGGTCAGCGCGCATAGGAAGTTGAGCACATCCTCGCGCTCTTGGTCGGTGACGATGAAGCCCGTGAGGAACGTGCTCTTCAGTGGGTTGTCGCGTCCGTCTCCAGCGTTTTCTCCCTCGGTAATCTCACGACCGCCGCGCTCGTAGTGGGCGAATGCCTCCTCAAGCGTGAGCGCGGTTCCGTCGTGGAAGTACGGCGCGGTGACTGCGATGTTGCGAAGGGATGGCGCACGGAATGCGCCCATGTCGGCGGGGTCTCCGGTCACTTCGAAGATACCCTGGTTCGTCGCTGGATACGCGCCATCTGCGTCCAGATTGTAGAGCCCGGTGTTGTGGAACTGAAACTCTGGGAAGGGCAGTCCTGTGTGGTCAGCGCTGTCGGTGAAATTGAATCCGCCGTGGCAGTGGAAGCACTCCAGCCGTTCACTGAAGAAGAGGCGCATGCCGCGAACCTCGGACTCCGTCATCGCGTCGTCGTCACCCGCGACGTACCTATCGTAGGGCGCGTTACCCGAGATGAGGATTCGCTCGAAGGCAGAGACCGCCTTGGTGATCGTGCCGATCGTGATCGCTCCGTCATCCTCGGGGAAGGCAGCGGCAAACATCGCCGCGTAGTCCTCGTCCTGCGCGAGGCGCTCGACCAGGACAGCCTCGCTTCCGCCCATGCCAAGCTCAACCGGCTCCTCGCCAAACAGCGGACCCAACGCCTGCGCCTCCAACGTGTCGATCAGTGGGTTCGCCCACGTTTGTCGCGAGTTGTAGCCTACATTCATCAGCGCCATCGCACCGCGTGGATGCACCTCCCCCGTAGAGCCAATTCCCTGGGGAAGACCGTCCGAAAACGCGAACTCCTGCAGGTGGCACGAGCCACAGGATTGAGTCTCATTCAGCGAGAGCCGAGTATCGTAGAAGAGGAAGCGCCCGAGCTCGATCTTGGCATCGCTCATCGGGTTGTCGTCTGGGACGACCGGCTCAGGGAATCCGCCTGGCAGCTCCCAAGTCCATCCGGTTGACGCCGGGTCATCTCCACAACCAGCGACGAGTCCGATGGCTACGAAGTACGCAAGTCGTTTCATTGGACTCGGAAGGCGGACTGCGGAGCAGAGCCAAGGCCAAACGCCTCGAACACGCGGACGCAGTCTGGGTCGTCCGTGGACATACAACCTAACGGAGTCCCCTCGGCATTCGTCTCCATATCGATGGCGACGAATAGCGCTTCGAGATCGAGCGCGACGACATCTGTCGCTACGTCGAACGGTTCGAGCGTGACGGTCACAAGGTTCTCATTGGCGCAGGATGTTATGTTCGCGATCTCGCCCTCACAGCCCGTGCTGCCGAGGTGAATGCGATTGCCGTTCCCTTCGGTCGTAGCGCCGTCGAGCCGCATGAACTTGTAGCCTCCCTGCCATCCCCAGAACATAGCGGTGTACGAGAACGGCGGATTGGCGACCGCTGCGTCCTGATGGTTCTGCTCAAAGGGGACGCCCAACGTGAAGGTCAGGCCAGCGTACTCGCCGTCAGGCACGGTCCCGTTCACCGCCGAATTGATGCCCTCGTTGCCACTTCCGCAAGGGCCCGTTCCGTCTTCCAAATCGATCAGAGAGACGCCCTCTCCGTTCCAGATATCGTCATTGCTCGTGGCGAGTGAAACGACGTCTCCACTGGCGCTGATCAGGGAGACGTCGTGGACGTAGAAGCGAAGGTCAGAGAGCATGAACTCACTCTGATCTGTTCCGAGCGAGGGCGAATCGCCGCAGGCCCACGGACCGTCGGCGGAGACGGCAGCGAACCTCACTGTGACAGGTACCTCTGCGGATTCGGAGTCATCTCCACAGGCGGCGCACACGAGGGCACACGCTAGAAAAGGAAGCAGGCTGGAAGCGATTGTGTTCATTCACGCACAGTTAGAGTGGCACTCTCGACAATTCCGCGGACGACCGCGCGTTCCAGATCTTCGGTATCAGAGGTCGCAAAGTCCACCCCAGCAAAGACCTCGTCGAGTTGACGAGTGATTACGAAGTGTGCTGCGTCCCCAGGACCGAGAACTAATTCGTCTGGTAGAGCGAGAATCACGCCAAATCCGAGTGCGGTTGCGAGTTCGAACTCTCCCGTTCCTAATCCGTCGGCGCCCGTCCACGAACCGGACAGAGTAAGCGAGAGGCGTTCCAGCTCGATGTCTTCGGGCCGTTCCACCACCTCCTGATCGGCTCGCGCCACGAGGTAGTGCAGCGAGCAGTAGTCCGACTGCCCGAGGCCAACGTCCGAGCTCGTCGTGGAGAGAGGGTGCGCGAGGTCTTCAACGACTCCGAACAGGGTCGTGACGTCGTTGTCGTCCCCATGCCCGGCCCACGCCGTCTGGATCGGGTTTAGCGACCGCAACGCGGCACGCATGAACTCAACGGCCGACGACTCCACTTGGGCCGTCTCGCAAGGAATCAGCTGCACAGTGTAGTTCACGAGCCAGCCTGAATCGAGGCGAACCTCGTAGCCTAGATCGGTCAGGATGGACCACCCGTCGTCGTCGAGCGCTGCCCCCGACAAGTCCCAATCCAGCGTGTACCCAGTCGTTCCGGCTGCCTGGACGATGACTTCATCGGGAGTCGCTACACCGTCTCCACATGCCGCAAGACCGGCGAGAACGAGGAGGCCGAGTTTTGGGGCGTGCCTAAGGAGCACCGCCACCACCGGGTCCACCTTCAGGTCGGCAGAACCCACCGGTACATGCGAACGCGTCCGGACAGTCGTCGTCCGCGTCACACGAGGGCACGCAGAGGTCGCCATCGCGGCCCGGAGCGCACACGCAACCCGTACCGGCGCCGTCACATTCACCAACGCACTCGGAGGTCTCGGTGCAAGATGTAGGGGCGCCTCCTGGATCGTCGCCGCCGTCGCCGCCGTCGCCGCCGGCCACTTCGCCATGCTGGCAACCCAGGATGTACGGGAACGTCGCGGTCGCGTGGTAGCGGTAGGTGCCATCTGGTCCAATCCGACCGTTGCAACGGTCGAGCACGGTCGGATCGTCGGAGGCCTCGTACGCATGGTTGTCCCAAGCATACGTCGTCGGGTCGCCAGTCTGCTGCCAGCCAGACTGGAACTCGACCACTTCGTCGCAGTCTTCATCCGTGCAGCCCATCGAGCCATAGATCGCGTAGCCATCAAATGAGTAGCCGATGATCGGATCGGGCTCGCCATTCGGGGTCGACGCGGTCAGGCAATCCACTATCAGCGCATGATAGTGGTAGTCGCCTCGCTGTGCGGTGTGCCCTTGGCAGACATCCATGATGCCGTTGTAGACTGGGTCTCCGTAGGGGTCTGGGAACTCGCCTTCGTTCGGACCGTAAATCGGCAGACCATTGATTGCGATGCCAACCTCGCCCAGGAGCGCGATGTCTTCTGCGTCGTCCATCCAGACCGGCTCAAGCGGAATGTGCCACTCGTAGTCTTGTGCGGCGAGCGCGTTCGGAGTCATCGAGACGAACTCATACGCGATGATTCCGTTGGCTTCGACAATCAACTCGCCGCCTTCGCAATACGCGTTCAGCGAAGGGTCATCGTAGGCGTCATTGGCCGGGTCCGCCGCCTGCTGAACGAAGAGGCTCGCCGGGCACTCGCCGGGTTCAACCCCACCGTCCTCGGTTCCGCCAACGTCCTCTGTAACCCCGGAGTCCTCCGTGCCGCCAACGTCCTCGGTAACGCCGGAGTCCTCCGTACCGGTCCCGTCGGTGTCGCCAGCGCCAGTGTCCAGAGTCTCACTGCCGCTGTCGACCGCGAATGAGGTTAGGTCTTCGGAGCAGCCAGCGATCGCTAGCGTGGCCAGGAAAATGAGATACTTCTTCTGCATGTTTCGGTTGGGAGGCGAGAGCGTTGTGCTCTGCGGTTGGAGAGTTTCTAGCAGCCGCTCGTCGCCGCAAGCGAACGAGGACCCTTTACAGCCCGCGAAGATGAGACCGTCCGGGGGGCTTTTCAGGATTAGACATCTGTAGCGGGGCCTCGGGTTACGGCCGAAAAAATAAACTCTCGAACCAGCATTTTCCGTGGGGACTCGTAAACCGATCTGAGCCGGTTGGTGTCGAATGATGTGAATCCTCCGCCAACACTGTATGCAACTCACCCTGACCCAACCACGCTTCCCCGCCGTCGTGTCGAACGCCTCCGATCGTGCAGAGCGATTTGAACGGTTTGTCCTGCAACACCACCCCCAGGCTTTGCGAATGGCGTTCCGGCTTGTCGGCAGTGATCAGGCAGCGGCTGAAGACGTGACCCAAGAGACCTTTTTGAAGGCCCACCGGGCGCTCGGCACGTTCCGCGAGGACGCCGAACTCTCGACCTGGTTCTACCGAATTCTCGTTCGGCAGGCGTCAAACTACCGTCGTAAGATGGGCACGCGCCGCCGTATCCAATCGTTCCTCGGTTTCGACGACCGAGTTGAGGCGAAGCGCACTGACCCGCTCCTTCGCGACGCCATCGCAGGGGCGCTCGAGCACCTCACTGGCCCGCAGCGAACTGTGTTCGTCCTGGTTCATCTCGAACAATTCACGGTTGCCGACGCGGCCGCCTCGATGGGCTGTGCCGTTGGCACAGCCAAATCCCATCTACACCGAGCGCTCAAGTCGCTACGCATTACTCTCTCGGAGCACCGCGATGACCACTGAATCCGTCGGCCTTCCGCCCGAACTACAAGAACTCGTCGAGGACTCGCAAGCGAACTGGGTCCCCGGCCCCCTTGTTGGGTCAGAGTTCCATGATTCCGTTCACCGAAGAATCCGCCGACGCAACGCACGAAACAGCGCTCTTGCCGCGTGCGGCGCCGTAGCCCTGATCGCGGTCGTGCTCGGCGTCACCCAAGACAATCAGAGCAGTGTCCCGGGCGCTGAGCAGCAAATTGCGGAGGTCGCGCCTGAACCCGAGTTGGAACGGATCCTGGAGCAGCGTCAGGCAGTCGTCGCGATCGCCGAGGGCAACCTGCCTGACCTGTCCCCTGAAGAATACCTCGGCCCTTGGTTTCATCAGGCACTGAGGAGCAATGTCCCGCTGACTGGTTTGGCGAGTGAGTACGGGGCTCTCGGGGGTCTCTATCTCGGCGAATCGGAGCTCTGAGATGATTTACCGTACCCTACTCTCTGCCATGCTCGTGCTCCTGGCGCTTCCGCTCGCGGCACAACCGCATAGCGAACTCCCGGGTGAGCTCATTCGCGACAACGCGTACGAGCTCGGAATTCCGGCTGAGACCCTTGAGGCGCTACTTCAACTCACTCGAGCGGGCCGTAT
>JBLHWZ010000219.1:0-9564 GCA_047629415.1 Bradymonadia bacterium
CGGGTCTTCATGCTGCCCCGCGAAGATTGAGCTCATTTCGGAGCCACGTTTCGGCCATCGCGACCTCACGCTGTCGGCCTGCCCGGAGCACATCAACGATTGCGAACCGTTCGTAGAGGGCAGAGTCAATCAGAGCGACTTCGGGGACCACCGGGTGAATCGGGTCGAGGCCTGGGCCGGAAGAGGTGGCTGATCGATGCGGCCAGACCCACGCCTCGTCCGACGACGCCGCAAGTTCGGAGACGAGCGGCGGGGCGAATGGTCCAGTCGCAATCCCGCGGGAACGAGGACCGAATTGCGGGGGGCAAACGTACTTCAGCCCGTGGACCAAGAACTCCGCGAGCGATTGCGAACGAATGAGTCCACGATTCGGATCAAAGATGCCTGCATGCGCGAGCGAGTCGACGGCTCGATGCGCGGCCGAGGTACTAAGGGTCAGCTGAGCCGCCAGCGACGCGAACGTCCATTCGTCGCGGGATTGACCGATTAGGGCGAGACTGGCGACGATATCGATTGGGTTGAGCACTGCGCGTTCCATATTCCAGAATATGGAACATATTGGCTGGGGTCGGTTGCTCTCGCAAGGACTGACACCAGTTCAGCGCCGTCGGGGGCCAAGTGTAGGTATAGAATCCCGCTCGAACGCGATCTACACACAGATATACCCACAATGTACTGGCGCAAGGTGTCGCTCGGCGCTGTTTGACGGAGTCCTGCGGACTCTGGACCGACGAGGCATCGCGTAACCGGATTCACCGGGAACTTCGATGCCACCTAGGTCCGAAGCCTAACCAGCAAAAAACTCAATAGGCGATTCGCTCCCGTGCCTTTCGGCATGGAGCGAATCGCTCATCAAGAAATGGAGGTGAGGTCCACTTCGAACTTTGCATAAGCAGCTGATTATGCACGCCCACCTGCCCGCGTTGTCAGAGGAACTCCGACAAAAGTGGGATGATGGGCTTGAGCCTCTTTCCGCAAAGCCGGTCCGATGCCTCCCAGAGGACGACGGCTTGTCGGACCGCTTCGTCATACACTTGACGCCGCTTCTTCGGAGAAGGGCGCTCCTTCACCCATCCTCGCTCGTTCAGCAAACGAAGCGCATACTATGAATGCCCTTCGCGGCTGGGCGCGGCTCGGCTATGTTGCGACACATGCGACGACTCACCCTGCTCCTCTTCTCTTCGTTCTGCCTGGGCTGCGGCACGGGCGCCGGAGCCGGTAATGCGCCGGACTCCTCAGGGGACCCCGACGTGCGGGAGGGCGGCGCTGAGGTGAGCGCCGATGTGGACACGGATCCCACGGATGCACCCGACCCGGATGCACGCGATGCGGCGGCGCCCGAACCCAGTGACGCGGACGACGCCGACACGCCGGAGACAGAGCCTGACACACCGCTTCGAGACACGCCCGGACGCGACGCGACCGACGCCGAGCTGAGTGACACTCCGTCGGCCGAGGTCGGCGACGCAGATCCGGGTGATACGCCGCACCCGGATGTCGCAGAACCGGACGCGGACGCCGGTCCCGATCTGCCGCCCGAAACGGACACGACTCCGCTGCCGGACATCGCGTCCGACATCGCGTCCGACATCGCGGCCGACATCGCGGCCGACATCGCGGCCGACATCACGCCCGATGCCGCGCCGGACGGGCCCTTCGTCCTCTACCTCTCGCCCGACGGCGACGACGCGCGCGACGGAACCTCCCCGAGAAGCGCGCTGCTCTCTCTCGCCGGCGCGCACACTCGGATCGTCGAGGAGGCTCCAGCGCGCGACGTCGAGATCCGCGTGGCCGCCGGCACGTACTACGCGCAGCGGGTGATTTGGACGTACACCACGCCGGACCATGAGATCGCGATCATGCGAGCGGACCCTGATGGAGACCGGCCGGTGTTCGAGGGCTGCGTGGTGTCAGAGGTGAGCGATGCCGCGCTGGAATGCCCCGGCGGCACCTGGTTCCAACTCCGACACAGCGCAGGCGAAGAGACCAATCTGCGATTCGACTACATGCACGTGCAGCGCTATGGAACGGCGATCAGCCTGAACGGTGCGCGCGATATCGAGGCCACCTCCAACGGTTCAAACACTATCTACGGCTGTTACTTCGACCGAATTGGTAACGTGTTCAACCCGGCACTAGGGCACAGCACGGCGGCGATCAGGTTGGTAAACAGCGACGACAATCTGATCGCCAACAACCACTTCGTCGACGTGGTCAACACAACACGTGGCGGACTAATCCACGCGATCTACGTCGCGCACATGAGCGACCGTAACGAGATCCTCCGCAACCGCTTCCTGCGCAGTACGGGCGACCCCATTCGCGTGCGCGACTACTCGAACGACAACACCGTGAACGACAATCGTTTCATCCGAATCGGGGTCGATGCAGCCTATTCCGATTGGTACTGCGACCATGACGAGCGCGACGATTGTACGAAACCGGATCCGGAGTGCCCGAGCTGGGGCAACCAGTTTCGTAACAACGAACTCGACGGCACCTGGGCGTGCGACCCGCTACCCACCTTCCACTACCATCAGGACGACTCCACGAGCGGTTGCGGCCCGCCGGACGAGTTGGCTGTGCGCTTGCGAACGAGCGGCAACACCCGGACGGAGACGCCCTGTGAGGGCGATTGAATGCGCGCCGAGCGGTGAAGGCGGGCTGATGACTCCCTGCTCGGCCCTTCCCTTAACAGGACCCTCCTCGGCTTCGCCGGCGCCGGCCGCGCGTCAGAGCGTGAAGTAGGTCGGGGCGCCCGGGCCGACCGGGAGGCCGAGCACGAAGACCCAAAGGTAGAAGAGTACGGTCCAGCCAATCAGAAAGGCTATCGAGTACGGGAGCATGGTCGCCACCATGGTTCCGATACCCAGATTTCGCTGGTATCGAACGGCGACGGCCAGAATCAGGCCGAAATAGCTCATCATCGGGGTGATGATGTTCGTCGTGGAGTCGCCAATGCGGTAGGCGGCCTGGATGACCTCCGGGGAGAAGCCAATCATCATGAGCATGGGTACGAAGATTGGCGCCGTCACCGCCCATTGGGCACTGGCCGAACCCAGCATGAGGTTGACGAAGCAGCACATCAGTATGAACGGCACGAAGACCGCGGGGTTGTCGAGGTTCATCGCGATCAACATGTCGGCGCCGAGCACCGCAATCACCCGCCCCAGGCCCGAGTAGTTGAAGAAAGCCACGAACTGGGCCGCGAAGAAGACGAGCACGATGTAGAGGCCCATACTCCTCATCGCATCCGCCATCGCGTCGATGACGTCGCGGTCGTTGCGAATGGTACCAACGACGCGGCCATAGACTGTGCCCGCGACCACGAAGAAAATGAAGATCAGCGTGACGACGCTTCGCAGCAGTGGCCGATAGACCTCGGGGCCGGTCGCCGTGGGATCCGGATTGCGCAGTACCCCCCAGCCCGGGAGGTTCTGTGCCCAGGCGAGCCAGGACACCTGGGGCCCGGCTACAAACACGACCCCCAACGTCACAAAGAGGACGCTCCACGCTGCCGCACGCAGTCCCCGACGTTCTTTCGGCGTAATCGGCTCCAGACTCGGGGAGCGGTCGACGTCGTCGTCAGCCTGGTCCGGGTCGTAGGCGCCAAGCCGCGGCTCGACGATCTTGGTGGTGATGAGCCAGCCCAAGCCCGTGATCAGGAACGTGCTGGCGATCATGAAGTACCAATTGACCGCGGGATGCACCTCGTAGGTCGGCGCGATCAGACGAGCGGCCTCTTGTGTGATGCCGGCAAGTAAGGGGTCGACCGTGCCGATGAGGATGTTTGCGCTGTACCCGCCGGACACCCCGGCAAACGCGGCGGCCATACCCGCCAGCGGATGGCGGCCGAGCGAGTGGAAGAGCGCCATCGCCAGCGGGATGATGACCACGTACCCCATCTCGCTGGCGGTGTTCGAAACGACGCCTGCGAAGACGACGACCAGCGTGACCAGACCTGGACGGACACCGAGCACCATCGACCGGATGGCCGCCGAGAGCAGCCCAGACTTCTCGGCCACGCCTACCCCCAAGAGCGCCACCAAGACGGTGCCCAGCGGCACGAACTCCGCGAAGTTCTTCACGAGGTTCTGGCTCATCCAGCGAATGCCCTCGGCCGACAAGAGGCTACTGACCCCCAGGGTGGCCCCCTGCTCGGCCCCTGGCCGAGGATCGAGCACCTCCAGGCCTACGGCGGCAGCGATAGCGCTCGCGATCACGACCCCGAGGGCGAAGAGCGCGAAGAGCGTCACCGGGTGGGGCAGCAGATTCCCCAATACCTCGACCCCCGTCAGAAAACGCGCGAAGAGACCGCCGGATTCGTCTTCGGCAGATTTTTCAGTGTGATCGGATTCGGACATCGCCGGGAGCCTACAACGCCGATGCCCAGATTTCAGCGACCTCGGCCTTTTGAACGACGCGTTTGTCGGGCGGGGCCGTCAACTTCGCAAGTGATCGCGCTACGGGCACGAGTTGAAGACCTGAGGGGGTTCCTCGATCGCGTCGTCCGCAATTCGAATCGCTCCGAAGGTCGAGCCCTCAAGGTCGAGTGGCAGCGGCGAAGTGACGGAGCCGTCTCCGACCCCACAGAAGAAGTCCTCCGAGGAAATCGCCCCGCTCAGAGCGAGCTCGGCGACGATTTCCAGCGGGCCGACCGCTGTCGTGAGTGCAGGAATGATCACCTCGAAAGACCCGTTATCTTCAACCGGTACCGAGAAGACTCCGGCGGCTGGGCTGGCCAAGTCTTGAGTGCTCCGCAACGTGCCGTCGAGCGACGCGACGTCGCCGTTCTCTCGATAGACGATGTCTGCGATCAGACCGAGTTCGGTTGGCAAACCAGGGATCGTCGCAGCGAACCAGAATCGTCCGGTCACATCAGCTCGAACACCATCGTCATTCTGGAACTCGGGCGGCACTAGGCCGGCATCGGGGTCTGCGTCCAACCCGGCGTCTGAGCCGGCATCAGGTCCAACATCGAGCCCAACGTCGGGCTCGTCGACCACACCGGCGGGGCACGATGAGGGCACATCGACCGGGATGGCGCCGTCGTCGCCGAAGCGCTTGGCGCCAAAGGTCGTGCCTTGCAGCACGAGTTCCAGAGGGAGCACGGTTGTGCTGTTCGGGTCAGTGATGAGCCCACACATTTCTTCGCGCGAGATCACGACCGCATCTAGCACAAAGTCGGTCTCTACAGCGGTGCCCTCGATCGGTGACCGCTCAGGCTCGATCCGCACGTAGCCCGACGGAATCTGCAGCGTTCCGTCCACGTTGTAGACGGTCTCAAACTCGGCCAACGGCTCGGAATCTGCGGGGTCGTCAGGGAACGTAAAGTTGCCCCGAACCAAGGCTCCGGTGCCATCCGCGAGCGGCTCAAAGCTGGTGAACGAGATGCGGAGTTCGAGGTACACCTCCCCCAACGGGCGGATGAAGATATTCGCGAAGTACTCGCCTGTGATGTCTTCGTAGACGCCGATGACTTCGCTCTCCTCGAGTTCAGGTGGCGTGCGGTCCGCGCGCCCGAGGAAGTCGTCGAACGCGCGATCGGCTGCCGTCTCGCCGCAGCCCGTGATGAAGGGCAAGCAGAGCGAAAGGCACGCGACAGAGAAGGAGAGGCCTCGTGGGAAAGGTGCCATCAAAACCTCGCGTCGAGTGAAACGTTGAGCCATCGGCGAGAATCTACGTAGCGTCCGTTCGTTGCGGGCTCGTGGATGCTCTCATCAACCTCTACAGGCAGATAGAGGTCTTCGACGTAGGAGATCAGCACATGAGTGTTACCGCCCGCCAGGATGCGCGCGCCGAGCCCAAGATTGAACTTCATCGCATCGTTCAAGCCAGGCTCCTGGGTCTCTTCCGGGACCGCGCTCGGGTCGAGGCCGATCATCCCGGTAAGGTGCACCCGCTCGGTGATGTTGCCTCCAATTGTGCCGCGGACGGAGAGCGTGTTGTCGAGGTTACGAGGGATGGCGAGAAGCATCTCGGGCCGCTCCGTATCGGTCAGAAAGTCTGTGTCCTCCATCCGCGACCACGTCGAGAAGTCTGTCGTCGCGGTCAGCTCGACGCGGTCGAGTTGAACCTGCACCCCGGTCTGGAAGACGTGCGGAAAATTGATCTCGATGAAGGAATCGACCGGACCCGGCGGTTGGGTTGCAAACGCCTGGGTCAGCGGGCCCTCCAGGCGAACGCTGTAGGCGGCACGGTAGACCGCCGAGAGTCGCACTCGCCCTGTCTCGTAGCTCGCACCGACTGTGCCGGTGATAGCGGTGTCCTCGGCCTCGAGCCAGACGCGGCCCTCCTGCAAGTTGCCGAGGGAATCGACGAGTTCTTCTTCCCGGTTGGCGTTTCGTGCCCGTGTCGTATCGATCGACGCGTCGACGTACGAAACCGTGCCACCGATCGAGATGCCTAACTCCGGCAGACTGATGCCGACGCCTCCGGAGTAGTGGATGGTCAAAAGCTGCGATGCGATGCTCGACCACCGCTGCGGGCCATCGACGGCACCTGGGTACTCGGACGGTGCATCGAGCGCCTTGTCCCACTCCACGCTGCCGCCGTACTGCGGGTAAACACCCGCCGCCAATCCGAGCTGGAGGCCGGAGCCGATATTGAACGCGCCGCCGCCCGCCGCGTATGGCAACACAGCGATCGTCGAGGTCGTGGCGCGGCCGGTGTTCCACTCCTGCACGCCCTCCGCGTCGTAGTTGGGGTTCGAGTCAACCAGCTCCCGCGTGTAGGCAGCCCGTCGAATCGCCAGGGTTCCATCCAATGACACGAAGCCGCCAGTTTCGGCGGCGAGTAGTGCAGGATTCCAATAGAGCGCGAGACCACCCGCAGCGTTCGGATGTCCGTAAACCCCGCCAAAGCGCCCGAGCGTAATGCCGCTGGCTTCGACGTGGGACGGAACCGCGGACGCGAGTAGGGCAAGCGAGACAGCGGGGAGCCACTTCTTCATGCGCGGCACTCTACGCCCGTGCTGGATCCGAAGCCAGCGCGGAGAGCCCAGCCTCGTTGCCCGGCGTTTCCGCTTGCGGCTGCCCGAATCGGCCCCCACACTCTTGGCCGCCTCTTCCTGCCACCGGACTGTTGATGTCGTTACGCCCCACATTGCTCGCCCTACTCGTCCCCCCGCTCGTCATCGCCTGCGGCGGCTCAGGTACGGGCACCCCAAGCGAAGACGCAGACGTCGATGCAGCCGACGCCGCGGCCGTCGCCGACGCCGCGGCCGTCGCCGACACCGCCGTCTCGGACATTGCCGGCGACGCTGTCGCGGAGGGTGACGTCGATGCCGACATCCCGGCCGAACCGCTCGAGCCGCTTGCAGTCGAGTGCCAAGAGATACTCACCGGCCTCGGCCCCGAAGGGGCGACTGCTCTCGATGTCACGGTCGTCGCCGCCGGCCTAGCGATTCCCTGGTCGCTCGACTGGCTGCCGGACGGCTCCATGTTGCTCACGGAACGCGCCGGTACGCTTCGGCGGGTCACGGCAGCGGGTGTACTCTTGGAGGAACCCCTCGCGAATGTGCCGATCACGACCGGCGGCGAAGGCGGCCTACTCGGGCTCGCCGTTAGCCCCACGTTCGCGTCCGACAACGCCATCTTCCTCTACTACACGTCCAACGAGAGCGGCACCGTTCACAACCGAGTCGAACGTTGGCTGGTCAGCGAGGACCTTGGCTCGGCGTCGTTCGGGGAGGTGATCGTGAACGACATCCCAGCGAGGCAGTTTCATAATGGAGGGCGACTGCGATTCGGCCCCGACGGCATGCTCTACATCGGGACCGGGGACGCCACGACGCCTGCCTTCTCTCAGGATCCGGAGAATCTCGCTGGTAAGTTGCTGCGCGTAGCGCCGGACGGCGCGATTCCCGACGACAACCCGTGGGGGACAGCTGCTTGGCTGATCGGGCTACGGAACCTGCAAGCCTTCGATTGGCGCGCGGACGGCCGCATCGTGCTAGCCGATCACGGGCCGAGCGGTTTGCCCGCGGAGGATGGGCGTACTGGCTACGACGAGTTCAGCGTAGCCGAGCCGGGCGACAACCTGGGCTGGCCGGACGTCTATCGGTGTGAGTCCGCCGGCGAGCTCCTTGCTCCCTCGATGACATGGCAAGACGCCCTGCCCCCAGGCGGCGCGGCAGTGGTGCCCGCAACTGCAATTCCGGCCTGGGAGGGCGACGTGTTGGTTGGTGTCCTCGGTTTCGGCGATGATGTCGGGCACCTGCATCGCTTTGTCACCACCGACGACGGCAACGTGTCGCTCTCCGAGGTTTACCTGCGGGGAGAATACGGCCGGCTTCGTGACGTCGTCGTTGGGCCCGATGGAGCGCTCTACGTAACGACGTCGAACTGCGATGGCCGCGCGACCTGTGACGGTGACGGCGACCTCGTGCTTCGGATAACTGGTCCCTGAGCTAGCCGTCTGAGGCGGTATCCGGTGCCTCCGCGGCCGCTCGGGTGACGTCGCGATCCTCCAACTGCGGGCCGCCCGCGGTGGTCAGCACTACGATTCGGTCTTCGCCGGCAATGGCGCTCGAACGATTCTGTTGACCCTCCGGATCGCCTCCTCGCGTTCTTGTGTGTCAGCCGGGAGCCTTCGACGCTCCGCAACGGTGTGAAACCGCGTTCTTCGCTGCGCCAGACGCCTCGAAGAACGGATCGCCGACGCGATCGGATTACATCCGACTTGTTTGTCCCAACACTCAAGCATCGGTGGAGTTAACCCCAATTGCCCGGTCCCTTCAAATGCACCATTGTACGTTCCTTCGGGCTCCCAGTCAGAACCTCGCTTGACGAACCGCTTCCACCCATTCGACGTATTGTGACCATCAATGTCAGGTGTAATGCACTCTAGGCCGCTGCAGAAGATTGGCTGGCCGTGACCGTCGAATAGAGACTTGGGAGCGTGGCGGTTGGGGAAGCCCAGAGCGTTCGCACGGGTAGCCGCGCGTAGTGTCGTTCGCGGATGTTCGGCGGACTCTGGGCCAATGGGCCAATGGGCCAACGAGGCATCGCGAAGGTGGATCCGCCGAGAAATGCAGACGGCAACTGGCTCCGCGCCCGCTCAGCAAAAACCTCGAAAGGCGATTCGCTTCCGCGCCTTTCGGCACAGAGCGAATCGCCCATCAATACAGTGGAGGTGGGGGGAGTCGAACCCCCGTCCGAGAATGATCCACAAACGCGTCTACTTGCTTAGCCTATGTACTAGAACACCTAATCAACCGCCCCATAGGCAGGGTGCCGGTCAGGCTTCCAACTATTTAATTTCGCGCGAGGGACGCCGGTTGGCAGCTTCCCCTACAACGCTATCTGACTGGTTTTGCGCCTCACCAAGAACATCAGAGATTCTTGGATCAACGTCACCGCAGGTTATGCGGCGAGTGCGTACTCAACATTGTTGTTAGCAGCTAGTGTTTTGCGGGTTTTAAGGAGGCCTCCCGCACCTCCGCATGCAACGTCTGCTTCTTCACCCCCGTCGAAGCCAGTTCACCCCCAGTTTTCAAAGATGCAGCCGGTGGTGTTGGCTGCAAGCGGAACTTAGCACCGAACCCTTAGTGGTCAACGAGAC
>JBLHWZ010000220.1:0-9519 GCA_047629415.1 Bradymonadia bacterium
TCGGTACTGCTTACCGCCGGTCTTGATTACTGCGTACATGAAAGCTCCTGTTTCTGACTTTCGCCAGAGACGCACTGCCTGGTGGGAATTTCTTCCGCTTTTACGCAGGCCTGCAACGAATAATGTGTCCCACGGAGGGGTCACGGGAGCGCGGAGGCTAGAGATCTACTTGGAGAGTGTCAAGGAAAGGTTCCGACCTACTCCGCCTCGCGCAGCCAGTTAATCCCTCGCTCTGCGTACTCCATCAGCAATGCATCGCGGCGCTGCGGATCTAGATCGGTCAATGTTCCCAGCGCTTGTTCACGAGCCTGGCGGGCCTGAGAGACGGCCAGGGCTGCCGCCACGCTAATGTTGTAGCTCTGCGCAAAACCACGCATCGGCAAGATGAACCCACCATCCGAGAGCTCGCGCATCTCCTCTGTGATTCCATCGCGCTCGTTCCCGAAGACCAGCGCTACCTTCCGCGAGAAGTCGATCGAGCGAAGCGGCCGGGCTGCACTAAGATCAGCGACGAGAACATCGTACCCGCGCGACTTCAGATTCGAAACGCACGGCTGCGCGGTCTCCCACTCGTGAATGTGAATCCACTTCTCTGCGCCGCGGCTTACCTGCCGCGCGTGCCGCTTAAACGCGTTGTCTGGATTGACGACATGGACGTCGAGCAGGCCATTCGCTTCCGCGGTGCGATAGACGGCAGACCGATTGCCCGGATCATAAAGCCCCTCGAGCACGACCGTGAGGCCGTCCATCCGCTGCGACACGACCTCGCGGAATCGAGCGGCCCGATTCTCCGACATTTCGGCCAGCAGCGCCGCAAGACGCGCAGCGGGTTCTTTCGGAATACGATCGTCTCGAGCCATGGCGTGCTGCTCTAAACGAGAGCCAGCGTCCGGCGCAACCTGCTTGCCCACGAATAGCCGATCGACTCCTGGGACGTCTCATTGAGAGTGTGGTTGGCGCGATTCCGCAGCCCGGCTATCGTGTCGGTCCGACCCTGCAACTGGTGCTTCTGTGAAACGCGCATCCTTATCCTTCGTCCTCCTCGTCGCTGCCTGCTCAGGCAACGAGCCCGCTTACGTAGGGCCCCTCGGCGATCTCGGTACTTCTGACACGGTCGATGACAGCTCTGCTGACGCCCCGGGAGTGACTGACGCGGATGAGGTAGACGCTGAGCCCGACGTGCCACCACGGCCGAGGAGGATCATCGCTATCGGAGACGTGCATGGGGACCTAAACGCTGCGAGAGGAGCTCTTAGACTCGCCGGCGCCATCGACGCCGATGACCAGTGGGTAGCGGGCGATCTCATCGTCGTGCAGGTGGGTGATCAACTCGACCGTGGGGACGATGAGCGTGAAATCTTGGATCTGTTCGAGGTCCTACGAGAGCAAGCGACTGCAGCGGGCGGCGAGTTCCATCCGCTGCTCGGTAACCATGAAGTGATGAACGTTCAGCTAGATCTTCGGTACGTTTTTGACGGCGGCTGGGCGGACTTCTCCGACATTCCCTACGACGAAGACGACCCCGAACTCGCTCCCTATGAAGCGGAGCAGAGGGGTCGCGTAGCCGCGTTCCGTCCGGGTGGGCCTTACGCAATGCTGCTCTCCGATCACCTGGTGATCCACCAGATTGAGGGCAATGTGTTTGTACACGGTGGCGTCCTCCCGTCGCTGGCCAACTACGGCGTGGACCGCGTCAACGCTGAGACCTCGGCGTGGATGCGGGGCGAGGCGCCGGAACCGACGTTCCTCAATAGTGACGATTCGCCAATCTGGAGCCGCCACTTTTCTGACGAGACGGGCCCGGCGGAGTGCGCGCTCCTAGCGGATACACTCGAACTGCTCGGTGCAGACAGGATGATCGTCGCGCACACCGTTCAAGACGGCATCAACAGCGAGTGCGACGGCCAAGTCTGGCGCGTCGATGTCGGACTCGCTGCGTATTATGGAGGTACTAATCAGGTGCTCGAAATTGTCGGAAACGACGTGACGCCAATTGCGGCAGCTCGATAGTAGGATTCAGATGCGGAACGCTACGACCACTTTCGCGGACGCAGCCCTGCTCTGTGCTTGCTTCGATGAGCCTGCAAAAATGACGGACGCGGGTCCAACAGACACAGATACGGCCGAAATCACGGTCGACGTCGAGGCGGAAGTGCCGCAGGACGCCGCCTCCGACATCACCATTGACCTCGCTGACGCCCGGGAAGATGTTCGAGAGCCGCTTCCGGCGATGCCCACGACACGCCCCGGGTGGTCCGCGGAATTTTGCGCAGACTACCCAGCTGCCTCTCTGAACAACGGGCGCAACACGTAGGAAGGCCAGTGTGCAAGCTGTCACGGGACCGACGCCCTCGGCGCCGAGTTGCGCCCCCCGGTTGCGTTCCCCGGTTGCGTTCCCCGGTTGCGTTCCCGGCGATCGACCACGCAGCCTAGGTCGTACGCCACGGCCGCGATCTTCTCGCAGGCTACCCCGTCGCGATGGAGTCCCACGACGAAGAGACGCTCACCGACGAAGCACTCTGCGAGGTCCTCACGTATCTGCAGAGGTTCGAGAAGCCGACCACCCCTCACGAGCTTTACAATACGTTTTGCTCGACCTGCCACGGCCTCGGCGGAAGCGGCGACGGAATCGCCAACGAGTCCCTGCTCAGGTTCCTCAGCAGACCGAGCGAGCGCTTTGATATCAACCGCTCGGGCCACGGCGGCTCCAACTACGGCTCGGCTAGACAGTATCGGCCCGCCCGCGACACAGGAGAGCTCACCGCCCCAGAGATTCAGTTGCTCATCGACTACCTCGCGTCGCTCTAGATCCCAGATATCCACGCACGACTAGGTCGGTTCGCTCTAGCGAGCGATCGCTCGCTGCGAGGTTGACGGAACGAGCAGCCGCCCTCTCGCATCACCATCGCAGCGGCTGCGGGGAGTTGTTCGAAGAGAGGGTGAACCAGACGATGGGCGGGATCACCCACCGCGCGGGTTCACTTGCCCGAAAGGGGGCCCGATGGTACCTACGCGCGGCTCGCGGGCAGCGAGTTTGCATTTTACTACAGTAATCAAACACTTAGGCGAATTATGGAGATGTTATTAGTCGTCATCCTTGGCGCGATGCTTCTCTTCGCAGTGGGTACGCTCATGACCGCGAGCGGTCAGCGAGCAGCCCTGCGAAACGAGCTCGATGAAGCCAAGCAGGCAGCGAACAGCCTTCAAAAGGAAATCGGGAACCTGAAGTCCGTGGCGTCGAAGGCCGATAAGGCATCTGACGGAAAAGAAGCGGAAATCACTAAGGTGCGCGAAGACCTCAAGAAGGCGAAGAAGAGAGCACACGAAAAGCTCAAGGAGAGCGAGGATCTCGCTATTCGGGTCGCCGACCTCCACGCCAAACAGCAGACCTACGTGGGCTTCGACGAAGCCCGCGAAGAGATGATGAACGCGCGCTCCGAAGCCGCGAACCTGCGCGCAGAGTTGACCGCGGTGAAGGCTGAGCGCGGGGCTGCCGCAGCGGTTGCCCCTGTTGCGCCGGTTGTTAGCGCCTCCCCTGGAGACAGCCCTGATTCGGCAGAGCTGCAGGGCACGATCGCTCAACTCAGCGGCCGCCTGGATGCCCAGAAGCGGGACATGCGCTCAAGCTACAATGAGAGCGTTCGGGAAGAGCGAACGAAGTTCATGGACGAGGTCCGCGACCTTCGGCGCCGATTGAACCGTGCGCTCACCGATATGGACCGCGAGCGACGACGAGCAGACAACAACGACAAAGCCTATTTGATCATGAAGTCGCAGCTTGAAGCTGCGCTTGACCGACTGGCCGGATTCGACCCAAGCCTCCGCCGACCCGATGCACTCACGGCCGCCGACCTAAAGCCAAAGCCCGCCAAGGCTCAGGCCCCCGCAGCTGACGATGTTGTGACCGAGAAAGTGACAGCCGAGGAGGCGCCTAAGGCAGCCGAGGTCGTCGCCGCAGAAGCACCTGTAGAGGAGATGCCGGCCGAGACCGCTGCTGAGGCACCTGCAGAAGAAGCTCCTGTAGAGGAAGCCGCCGCTGAAGAAGCACCTGTAGAGGAAGCCGCCGCTGAAGGAGCACCTGTAGAAGAAGCCGCCGCTGAAGAAGCTCCGGTAGCGGAAGTCGCGGCTGAAGAAGCTCCGGTAGAAGAAGCCGCCGCTGAAGAGGCACCCGTAGAGGAAGCCGCTGCCGAAGAGGCACCTGCCGATTCGAACAAGACGATGGCTTTGCCGGGTATCGAAGTACCTGATCTTTCGACGCCACAGCTCGATTCCTCGGGCTGGGACCTCGCCGACTGACTTTCGCGCGATGAAGAACGGCCGCCTCGGCGGCCTTTTTTCGTTTTTGTTGCGACATGTGGATGACGCGCTGCGGCGCAACCACCGCTTGCACGGGGGATTTTTCGCTCGTAGGCGTGTCACCCGGCGCACGGTGAGTGCCCGCGATTTTGACTCAGCCAACGAGTACGCATTGGACCTCTTCAACTACATGTCCGAGCTCCGCTATGGGGAGCTGCATCTTGCGCATGACGCCGCCACCGGATTGCGGGCGATTGTGGCAATCCACAACACCAACCTTGGGCCTGGAATCGGTGGCTGCCGCGCGATCCGCTACCCAAACTCGGACGCAGGGATCCGAGACGCGATGCGCCTCTCTCGCGGGATGGCTTACAAGGCCGCCGCCGCCGGTCTCCCACACGGCGGTGCCAAGGCTGTCATCATGATCCCCGAGGGCGACTTCGATCGGACTGCCCTCTTCCTCAAATATGGCGAGTTCGTCGATTCCCTCAATGGAAAGTACGTGACGTGCGAAGACTCAGGCACTTCGACGGACGACATGGATGTGGTGTCCACACGCACCAACCATGTGCTCGGCACAAATGGCGGCTCCGGCGACCCCTCGCCGTTCACAGCGCTCGGCTGCCGACGCGGGGTCCAGGCCGCCGTGAAGTTCCAGTTGGGGCGCGACGACTTAGAAGGGCTCCACGTTGCGATTCAGGGGGTGGGCCACGTCGGCTACTACCTCGCGAGGGAGCTTCACGACCTCGGAGCCTCGCTAACCATCGCCGATGTGAATCCATCGAATGCAGACCGCGCTGCTGCCGATTTCGGAGCCGCTATCGTCCCGCCGGAGGAGATCCTCTTCGTAGCGTGCGACGTGCTCGCCCCCTGCGCACTGGGCGCGGTGTTCAACGATGAGACGATTCCTCAGCTGAAGACGACCATCATCGCCGGCGCTTCGAACAACGTCCTCGCTGAAGACCGCCACGGGCTCGCGCTGCACAAGGCCGGCGTTCTCTACGCTCCCGACTACGTCATCAACGCGGGGGGGCTGATCAACGTCGCCACGGAGTTCACTGGCTACGATGAGGCGGTATCGACGGCAAAAGTGTGCGAAATCTACGATACGCTCTTGGAGATCTTTGAGCGCTCGAGAAAGACCGACACCCCCACGCAGGTCGTCGCCGACACCTTGGCTGAAGAGCGTATGTACGCGAGCGTCTAGTCAGCCAGGCGGCAGTTGGGCCCATGCTGGCGGAGCACTCTCGTATCGCAGCGTGGTGCCGTTCCATGGCAGCGAGAGCTTCCACGCGTGAAGGCAGTGCCAGCGTGACGGAAGCTCGGCAACTAGTGCTGGGTCGCCGGGAGTGCGTAACCACGACTCAAAGAACTGGTCCCCCATCTGGTAGAGCTTGTCGCCGACGATTGGGGTCGACAGGATGTGGAGGTGTGCGCGTATCTGGTGCTGCCGGCCCCGCTCGATACGGACCGTCAACAGCGCCCGCCCGTTCTCTGAAGCGAGGCATTCGAAGTGGGATGCGCACAGGAGTTCCCCCTTCCCCATGCGGAGGCGCACACTGCTCTCCGGATCGAATCCGAGTGGGGTGTCGCAGGTTTTGCGGTCACCAACTTTCCAGAAGCCCATCGGATCAGCAGCCAGGGCCAAATAGGACTTCTCTGGATCTCCATTCTCGAAGACTCCCTTCGCAGCTCGGATGTTGTCGATGCCTCTGCCGCAGATCAACACGCCGGAGGTGTCGCGATCGAGCCGGTGCAGTGGATCTACCCGCTCGTCGTGAAACGCGCGGCTGAGATATGCCTCAACGGTGCGCGTCGCTTCATGGGCTGTGCGGTGCACAAGCATTCCCGGAGGCTTCTCAAGAACCAGGAAATCATCCGTCTGGGTGAGAACCAAGACCTCCCCGAGTTGCGGTGTCTCTGGGTCCAAGAGTTCGACGCGGTCGATAAGAACGACGTTCCCGACCCGAACGACGGCACCCGCTTTCACCTTTCGACCATCCCCAAAACGAACGCTCGACTTAATGATGCGCGTTACCTTGGAGCGAGACGCACGATGGAGCCGATCAGTAAGATAGCGATCTAGTCGCCAGCCGTCGTAGTTCTGCGCCACTTCAAATCGTTCGACCCAGCCCACAAATCACCCGTGAAAGAAGCCTGTGCGTGGACCTAATACACGGTAGCGGTCGATCGCGCCCGCTCTAGTCGGCGACTTGCCGGAGGGCCGGACGCAGACTAGAAGGCTGACACCAGCAGCCCATGAACGAGTCCATGAGAGTTATTCCAGTCGCGTCCACCATTTCAGACAACTTCATGTACTTGGTTGTCGAAGACGACCACTGCCTTCTCATTGACCCTGTCGATGCCGAAGTTGCCGTCGAGGCTGCTCGGGCTACCGGTGCGACGAAGTTTCAAGTCTTCACCACACACGGCCACCCAGATCACGCGGGCGGCAACGCTGCGGTGAAGGAGACGCTCGGCTGCGAGGTCCTCGGCTCCGTCGTTGAGACTGGCTTTGACTGGAAATACGACAGACTCCTTGAGGACGAGGAGCGGATCCCCATCGGTTCGAGTCACGGAATCGTCGTCCATCTCCCTGGCCACACACACGGTCACGTCGCCTTGCTTGCTGGCATGGAGCATATCATCTCGGGTGATGTCATCTTCGTTGGCGGCGCTGGAAACTGCCGGTTTGGTGGAGACCCGAGTGAACTCTACGAGACGTTCCGCGACCAGCTACCTAAGGGCGCCGACGACGCTATGTTCTATCCTGGGCATGACTATTCGAAGCGAAACTGGGAATTCTGTCTCAGTGTCGAGCCTCAGAATGAGGAGGCAGCGCGCCTTCTCGCCGAACACGCCTCTCATACCCGAGAGGACGGCCCCATTCTGCATACGCTTGGCCAAGAGCGTTCCTACAACCCGTTCTTCCGAGTCGAAGACGAGACTTTCCAAGCATATCTCTTTGAGCGGTACCCCGATCTCGAAGCAGATGTGCAAAACCCTGGCGAGCGAGCATTCCGATTGCTTCGGTCGCTACGAGACCAGTTCTAACGTTGCGACGTATCCTCCAGATCGGGATCTGGGTTGCCGCCCTTGTCGGTGCCTACTGGTCCGTCTCCGTCGTCACCGACGATCCCTACGATCCCGTCACGGCCGATCAGATTAGGGAACTGAACGGCACGCTCGTGGACCTGCCAGCGCAGGGGTTCCTGCTGCATGATCTTGAGGGGAATCCACATTCTCTCAGCGATCTTAGAGGCCGAGTTGTCTTTCTAAACTTCTGGGCGACGTGGTGTCCTCCGTGCGTGGACGAGATTCCGTCGATGCTCTCGCTGGCGCGTGGCCTTGAGAACACCGAGTTCATCATGCTCGCTGTCACGCAGGACGATGATCACGCAGCGCTGGTTTCCTTCTTGAGGGACGCCGGAATGACCTCCAGCGAGGTGCTGATCCTGCAAGACCCCGGCGGAGAGCTAACGCGATCGTATGGCACTCAGTTGCTGCCAGAGACCTACGTGATCGACCGAAGCGGCACCGTCGTCGCGCGATTCATGGGGCCGAGAGATTGGAGCTCCGAGCCAGCACTCCGCCTCATTCAGCGACTCCTGCGACACCCCTGGAAGTCGACATGAGCACAGTCTCGCGGGTCTACACTTCGGTCCGCGGACTGACCGTCGCCATTAAGGATGTAAATCGGTTCCGCGAGATCGTTCAGATATTGGGGCACCATGGCTTTGGCGCCCTAATCACCAGGCTCCGCCTGACAGAGACCATCGGCGTGAAGTCGCTGATGGAATACACGGACGAGCAGGACAATACGTACTCGACGCCTCAGCGAATCCGCATGGCGATCGAGGAGCTGGGGCCCGCCTTCATCAAGCTGGGCCAGATTCTCTCGACCCGAGGCGACCTTCTACCAGCTGAGTTCATCGCCGAACTCTCGATGTTGCAGGACGACGTACCGGAGATGCTCTGGGACGACGTCGTCGCGCAGATCGAGGGTGAGCTCGATGGAGTTCTGGACGAGCTATTCAGTGACTTCGAGCGCAAGCCACTGGCCTGCGCGAGTATCGCTCAGGTCCACAACGCGAAACTCGCAGACACCGGCCAACCGGTCGTGGTCAAGGTTCAACGACGCAATATCGCAGACCGAATCGACTCGGATCTGAACATCCTCGACTTCCTGGCACGCCGAGCCGAGGCGATGGTCCCGGAGCTGGAGCTGATGGATCCCGTCGGGATCGTGCGGGAGTTCGACAAAGCGATTCGTAAAGAGATCGACTTCAGGAACGAGCTGCAGGCGATCCGGAAGTTCATCATCAACTTCGAAGGCTACGACGGGGTCCGGATTCCGAATGTCTTCCATGAACTCTCGACGGCCCGCGTCCTAACCATGGAGTTTGTCGAAGGGGTGAAGGTCACCCGTGCGCCTCAGGAACTGAACGTCGATCCCTACGAGATCGCGCCGCGAATGCTGCACGTTCTCTTCAAGATGATCTTCAAGGACGGGTACTTCCACGGTGACCTGCACCCAGGGAACATCCTCATCGATTCGGAGGGCAGCATCGGGCTGATCGACTTCGGACTTGTCGGACGGCTCAGCGACAGCCAGCGCGACAACCTCATGGACATCATCATCGCGATGAGCCGTGAAGACTACGAGTCGCTCGCCCGCGCCTTCTTCGATGTCGGCGTGAAGGTGCCCGGTGTGCACTACGACTATCCCGCGTTCGAGCAAGACGTCACCGATGTGATGCAGAAGCATCTAGAGGGTCGAACGCTCAACGAGATCGATGTCGGCGCGTACTTCGGTGACCTCGTCGCGGGTGCGATTCGGCATCGAATCAAGATGCCTCCGGCGTACACGATGGTCTTCAAGGCCCTCATGACCATTGAGGGCATCGGCAAGACGTTGGCGCCGAACCTCAACCTGCTGGAAGAGGCCAAACCCGTTGTTCGGGACCTGCTGGTCGACCGCTACAACCCGCGCCGCATGTTGCGTCAGGGAATCGATACGCTCGGGGCGTTCAGTAAGTTCCTTAGCCAGTTTCCGGTCACCGCTACCCAGCTGCTCCACGACGCCGGAAACGGTGACCTGAAGCTTCATGTGAACGTAGATCGGATGGACGATGTGCTCGCTGCCCAAGAGCGGCAGAGTCTGCGCCAGTCCCGTGCGACGCTGGCGGCGGGCTCGGCGCTCGCCGGCGCTATCGCGATGCA
>JBLHWZ010000221.1:0-9482 GCA_047629415.1 Bradymonadia bacterium
GGAATGGAGGACGCCGGAATGGAGGACGCCGGAATGGAGGACGCCGGAATGGAGGACGCCGGAATGGAGGACGCCGGAATGGAGGACGCCGGAATGGAGGACGCCGGAATGGAGGACGCCGGAATGGTCACGGAAGTGCAGCTCGCCATTCAGCTGGAGAACCTTGAGCAGCTAGGCGACGGCTATGTCTACGAAGGGTGGCTCATCATCGCTGGAGAGCCCATCACCACTGGCCGATTCTCCGAACCCGTGGGCGGGGCGTTCACCGTCGCAGCAGACGATGCAGCCAACGCGGACGCTTTTGTGCTGACGATCGAGCCAGAAGTTGGCGACGATCCGGCCCCCTCAGCCGTTCATGTCGTCGGAGGCGACTTTGATGCGGGAGTAGCTTCACTGAGTACTGCACACGGTGCCGCCCTCGGGACTGACTTCGCTGACGTCGCCGGGACGTTCATCCTCGAGACCCCAACCTCGGAAGCGACCGAAGACTACGCCAACGGGATCTGGTGGTTGGATCCCAGCGCGGGCCCAGGCGCGTCTCTGACGCTCCCCGCACTGCCGGATGGCTGGCAGTACGAAGGATGGGTCGCCGGCCCGGACGGACCGGTCTCGACGGGTACGTTCACTGCGACCGACGCTGCCGATTCAGACGGCGCAGGCCCCGCCGCCGGAGATGCCGGGGCGCCGTCCTTCCCGGGTCAGGACTTCGTAGACCCAGCGACGAACCTCGTCGGGCTGAACGCGGTCATCTCGGTCGAGCCGATGCCGGACGACAGCCCCGCTCCCTTCGCGATCAAGCCGCTCGTGGGTCCCATCACTGACGCAGGCGCAGGCGCGTCACAGACTCAGTCTGCAAATGTGGACGCCCTTCCCGCCGGACAAGTCTCCGTCCAGTAGCCGATTGCGCCTGAGCCTGCAGACGACATGCGTCGGCGGGCTTCGGCTCTTTACGCGTGCCTAGTCGAGGCCGCAGTTCTTGCGAGCGCGGTCGATGACTTCGCGGGCAATCTTACGCGCCCGAGTGGCGCCAATAGCGAGCGCTTCTTCAACCTCGTCCGGGTTGTCGTAGTAGCGCTTCCGCTTCTCGCGAGCCGCGCCGAACTTGTCGTTGATCGCGTCGGTCAGAGCCTTCTTTGCATGACCGTAGCCGTAACCGCCGCCACGGTAGTTCGCCTTCATCTCTTCTTGCTGCTCTTCAGAAGCGAAGAGTTTGTAGATCGCATAGACGTTGCAGGTATCGGGGTCCTTAGGCTCCTCAAGTTCTTTGGAGTCGGTCTTGATTGATCCGATCAGCTTCTTCAGAGCCTTGCCCTCAGCGAAAATCGGGATGTGATTTCCATAGGACTTCGACATCTTCTGACCGTCGATGCCTGGCACTGGCACGGGCGTGCCTAGCTTATACTTGGGCAGCTTGAAGGTCTCTCCGAAGCGGGAGTTGAAGCGGCCGGCGAAGTCGCGGGTCATCTCGACGTGCTGCACCTGGTCGCTGCCAACTGGCACCATATCGGAGTCATAGATGAGGATGTCCGACGCCATCAGCACAGGATACGTGAAGAGCCCGACTGAGGCCTGCAGGCCCCGCTCCTTCTTGTCCTTGAAGGAGACGGCTTTCTCCAAGAGGCCCATACCGATGACCGTCGAAAGCAACCAGGTCAGCTCGCAAACCTCAGGGACGTCTGACTGACGAAAGAGGGTCGCGCGTTGGGCATCCAGACCGAGTGCAAGGTAGGTTGCAGCTACGTCGAACGTGTTCTCCCGAAGGGTCGCGGCGTCATGCACAGTCGTGAGCGCATGGTAGTTCGCGATAAAGTAGAACGAGTCGTCCTGCTGCTCGATGTGCTGCCGGATTGCCCCGAAGTAATTTCCGAGATGAAGCAGGCCTGAAGGCTGAACGCCGGAGAGAGTTCTCATGTCGATACGAAAGCAGAAAGAGGAGCGGGCGACCCTGCCCAGGGCCGGCAGAGGATGCAAGCGCTTTTCGGCAACCCGCGCTGCCTAACGAACCATGTACCCGGCTGCCTGAAGCTCACGCTTTAGCAGCGCTACGTGCTCAGGCCCGGTCGTCTCCAACTCAAGCGCAATATCCGTCTCTCCGACGGACGTCTGGGAGAACGCACGCTCGTGCCGAATCTCCAACACATTGGCCGCACTCGCCGCGATGACTTCGGTGACCCGCGCGAGCGTGCCAGGCAGATCGGGGACAACCACAACGAGCCGAATGCGGCGGCCAGAACGGACCAGACCGCGGTCGATGATGTCTGCCATCAGATTCACATCGATGTTGCCACCGCTGATCATCAAACAAACATTCTTGCCCTTGAGGTGGTCCAGCTTGCCACTCGTGACTGCTGCTAGTGCAGCAGCAGCGGCTCCCTCAGACACCACACGCTCCTGTTCTAGGAGGTCGACAATCGCCGTCGTGATGGCCTCTTCCGACACCTCGATTACACGGTCGACATATCGCTTCGCTAGCTCGAACGTCTTCTCGCCTGTCTTACCGACCGCGATCCCATCCGCGATGGTGCGCTGGGGTGGGAGTGCAATCCGCTCGCCGAGGGCAAGCGCCCGAACCATCGACGGAAATGCCTCCGTTTGTACTCCGATCACCTCAATCTCAGGACGGATCGCCTTGATGACAACGCCCATCCCGGACAGCAGACCGCCTCCGCCGACTGGGATGATGACCGCGTCGAGGTCGTCCAGATCATCGAGCAACTCCAGCGCAGCTGTGCCCTGCCCTGCGATGATCGCGTGGTCATCGAACGCGTGCACAAAGGTCTTCCCTTGCTCTTCGCACAGAATGCGCGCGTAGGCGGCCGCTTCGTCGTAGGCGCCGCCGTGCAGAATGACGTTTCCTCCGTAGCCTCTGGTCCGGGTGACCTTCACGATCGGTGTGTATTCCGGCATCACGATCGTCGCGTCGATTCCGAGACGCGCCGCGTTGATCGCCAGTCCTTGCGCATGATTTCCGGCCGATGCAGCGACGACGCCACCCGCGCGCTCTGCTTCACTCAACAGGAGCAACTTGTTGGCCGCACCTCGTTCCTTGAAAGACCCCGTAACCTGGCGGGTCTCCAACTTGAGCCAGAGGTTAACCCCAGTAGAGCGAGAGAGATTTGTCGCCGGAACCGATGGTGTCTTGCGGATCAGCGACTGAATACGTCGCCTGGCCGCTACGACTGAAGCGAGGGTCACAGTCATACGGAGAGCGGGGCCAAGGTCTGCTCGAGCGTCAACTCCGGCGCGTAGCCAAGCGTCGTCCGCGCCCGCGTGTCGTCGACCATGCAAACGTACTTCAAGTAGTCGATCTCAGCCCTCGGGATGGACTTGCGAGGCACCCCCATCACGATGGATGCGGCGGTGCGGAAGAACGGCTCCAAGATCGGAACGTTTCGCTTTCCAAGCTTCTCGATGATCAGAGAGAGTGGGACAGCCTTGGGGCCTGCGACATTGAACACTCCCCGAACGCCCGGCTTCAGCGAGAGCGTGATCGCCTGAATGACGTCTTCCGGACTGATCACCTGCATCATCGGATCGAAGCCAGCGACCGTCGCGATCGAGCGCATCCGCAGGTAACGGCTCGGCACCGTGTTGATACGGCCCACGATTGCCGCCGGTCGCAAGAGCACGGTGTCTGCTTCGGCGTGCTGCCAGAAGAAGGTGCCCGAGAGCAGATCGATTTCGACACGGTCGCGCATCGTCGCGAAGCGCTGGCCCGCGAGAATCGGAGCCTCCTCCGTCAGGTACTGATCATTGTCGGGATTCGGCCCGTAAATGAGCGCCGAAGAGAGCACCACAACCTTCGGCACCGAGTGCGTCTGACACAGGTCGAGCACCCGTCGAGCGGTGGTCGCGAGCGGGCTGGTCCGGTCGGCTTTACGCCGCCGAATGTTGTTGTCGCTGAGGTGAATAACGGCGTCGATCTTGTTTCGCCGAAAAACATCCTCGGCTGGTCGGCGGCGTAGGTCGACCGCGTGAACCGTGACATTCTTCGGAATGTGGCGCGCTCCTCGCTGATCGATCCCAATAACGTCGTGCTCGGTGTGGAGCTTCCTAGCCAGCATTCTCCCGAGCCGCGAAGCGATCCCGGTGATGAGAATTGTCTGACGTTGTTGCTTGCGTCGTCCCATTATCGAAACCACCCGTCTCGTTCTGAGAGGCCGCGCTGGAGCAACTCATCAATGGCGGTCTTGACCTCATGAACCTTCGAATCGATCACCCGATCTGCGTCGTAGGGATCGCCCTTAAACGTCAGCGGCTCGCCGAAATAGATCCGGTATTTAACCGGTAGCGGGAACACCAAATTCGGCGCGAGCGGCAGCGCTGGCGCGCCAAAGAATCGGCCCAACTTCTCGGCGTTATAGAACGAGGGGAGCTGCTCCTCGGCACCGACGACGCCGATCGGCACGATCGGAGTATTCGTTTGCAGCGCAAGCCTCATGAAGCCGAGGCCAAACCGCTGCAGCTCGTACTTGTGGTGGATCGTCTTGGTGATCCCCCGAGCCCCCTCCGGAAAGACCATCACGCAGTTCTCTTCCGCGAGAAGTCTGCGCGCGTTCGACCGTGTACCGACTACCTGGCCCGCGCGGGTGAAGAAGGTCGAAACGAACGGTACTGTCGGCACGTAGTACTCGATCATGCCGCGCGTAATGCGCGGCGGATCGTGGTCGAGCAGCATCGCCGTCGCGATCATCGCGCCGTCGAACGGCAGCTGGCCCGAGTGATTCGCGATCAGAAGCGCACGACCCTCAGGTACGTTCTGAATCCCGTGCGCCTCCGCTCGAAACCACTTCCGATAAAGGAAATGCGCCGCTGGGAGGGCCGTCTCCAGCGAGTCCGGACGGAATCCGAACGGATCGATTCCGGAGAGCTTCTCGCGCTCCATGAGACGGTCGATGGTTTGTCGGACTTCGGGGTGCATACATAGGACTTTGCCCCAGGTCGCAGGCACTCGCAACGCTGTCGAACGCTCAGCCTCGGTCGGATGAACCTCCTCAACAGCCGGACGAACGAACTATCGTGTCTTGACCGGCCCCGGGCTCGGCACGAGCGGGAGCAGACCGGGTTCCCCGCTCACTTCATGCGCCACCTCCTCCTCCTCTTCGTCTCCTCCTCTTCGTCTCCTTCGTCTCCGCTTGCTCCGGCGGCGGCGCGAGTCCTTCGACGACCGACACAGGTTCGGATCTGGCCGGCGGTTTGGACGCGATCGGAGCGGCGGACACACCACGTTGGGACACAGCGACCGAACCGGATGCAGCCACCGAGCCGGATGCAGCCACCGAGCCGGACTCTCTTGACGACACCGCCACCTGTGGCACGCTCGGGTGCCCATGCCTCGATAAAGTCGAATTGTATCGCGAGCTACTGCATTCGGACGGGCGAACAGGACGGTCGCGTCTGCTCCGAGTTCTGCACAGACGAGTGCACCCTCCCGGGTTACGAATGCCGGCTACTTGAGAATTTTGAAGGCGACGCAGTATGCATCTGTGTTCCTAACGCAGCGACCTATTGTACTCCCTGCTCCTACGACGCTGATTGCGGTCGCCTAGACTCTGCATGTCTCGAGCAGACACACGGTACGTTCTGCGCACCTGCATGCCAGGATGGCCTCTGCCCTCAAGGAGCGGAGTGCCGCATCCAGCATATGGGTGGCGCAGACCTCCAAGTCTGCATGCCGAGAGTTGGCGTCTGTTCTGCGTGTTTCGACATCGATGAGGACGGGTACGGCGCCGGTGACGCGTGCCTCGTCGAGGACTGCGCTGACGGCGACCCAGGCTCGTTCGAGGGTGGCCTGGAGTTCTGTGACGGGCGGGACAACGATTGTGAACTGTCTACCGACGAGGACTTCAACTTCCGCACCGATCCAGGGAACTGCGCCGAGCGCGGTGTGACCTGTGAAGCGGGCAACGAGCTCTCCGCGTGCGAAGCGTCCAACTGCCTGATCGCCGCGTGTGACGAAGGCTGGGCAGACCGCTCGGGCGGATACGCGGACGGCTGTGAAACTGACCTGAGCGACCCAGACCTTTGCGGCGCCTGCGGACCGCTCCCCGGAGTACCGAGCGAAGCCTGCGGCGCCTGCGAGAGCGGGTCTTGGACCTGCCAACCGGACGGTACGCTCGCCTGCGACGGCGATCGCGGTCCAGACGCCGTGAACGCTTGCGGCGGTTGCTCATCGCTTGAGTCGGCGCTCGGCGGCGCCTGTGGTCCTTGCCTCGACGCCGCGCTGGCATGCAACGGCAAGGACGCGACGCTCTGCGTGCAGTTCACACGAGACACCGACGGCGACGGAGTGTGCGACGACACCGACATTTGCCAAGGGGGGGGCAGACAGCGAAGACGGCGATCGGGACGGAACCGCCGACTTTTGTGACGGCTGTCCGGTCGACAACCCAGACGACTCCGACTCAGACGGGATCTGCGACACCGATGACATCTGCGATGGGGACGACACGGAGGACGACGACGCGGACGGAACGCCGGACAACTGCGATGTCTGCTCGGCCGGCTCTGACGACGACGACGACTACGACTACGACGACGGACGACGGACGAGTGCGATTGTGAAACCGTGGTCTGCGACGAAGGCGGCTGTTTCGAGTCTTCCGACGGTGCCACGTGCGGCTGCGAACCGGGATACGAGGCGGGCGTTGGCGGCTGTGTCGATGTCGACGAGTGCTCTGCCGGCACCGACAGCTGCGACGACAACGCCGACTGTTTGAACGTGTCCGGCACGTACGATTGCGAGTGCGATTCCGGCTTTGCAGGGAACGGGTTCACTTGCTCCGACATCAACGAATGCGCGACCGGTACCGACAGCTGCGCAGCAGTTGCCAGCTGTCCGAAGACCATCGGTCGGTACAACTGCTCCTGTCCGAGTGGCTACACAGGAAACAGCTTCACCTGCACGGACATAAACGAGTGCACACCCGGCGTAGCAGGCTGCGATACGAACGCGACGTGTGCGAACAGTCGAGGCTCGTTCAGCTGCGCCTGCGACCTCGGCTACTCCGGTAACGGATTCATCTGCACGGCCGTCACGAGCTACACCTTCGACTTCCCGACGAGCAGCGACTCGCTGACCGGGGCAGGACCTGGCCGTCGTATTAGCGCAGCTGGCGACTTCTACACGGGATCGAGGGCGATTCCGATGGCACAAGTTGGCTCGATCTGCGGCGCCGCGATCAATCTCGCCGACAACTCGATTTGTTCGTCGGGCGGCTCGTTCCCGCTGAGGCTGGCTGTGATGGCGATCCGAATCAACGATGTGCAGTTTGGCTCCATCCTCTTCGGAATTCCCGACGAAGGAACCTTCTTCCCGATCGTCGATCCACCACCCGCGATCGTCTACCCGGTGTACACGATCACGATGGAGGCGTTCATACCGATTTGCGGCAGCTATGTGGTCTCAGAGACGGCATCGACCATCACCGCCAACTTCGCGCCGACTCCTTAGAGAGCCTCTGCGGTGCACAAGCGCTGCGCCATCCCTGACAAGGTCTGGGACCTCTGAGAAGACGAGCAAGCTTCGCCGAGAGCCACAGGAGCAACTCACTTAGGGCCAGAGAATCTCTGGGAAATAGAGGCGTTCTCTTCTTGATCTGTCGAGGTCGATCCGTTACGTGCCCGATCCGCTTGTGATGCGTTCCTCGCAGCATCCGCCAAGCGACTTCAATGCGGTCTCGATTCGAGACTTCAACCACGCGAGATACAAGGACACGATATGAAGATGATCCTCGGCCGTAAGCTCGGCATGACTCAGATCTACGACCACGAAAGCGGAACCGCTACACCGGTCACGGTAGTTCAGGTCGGCCCCATGGTCGTCATCGGCAAGAAGTCGAAGGCCGGAAAGGACGGCTACGCCGCCATCAAGGTCGGCTTCGAAAACGGCGAGAAGCAGGAGAAGGACGGAAACGTTCGCTACCGCGGCATGACGAAGGCTGACGTTGGTGTCTTCACCGCCGCTGGCGTCGACGTCCCGATGCGCGTCGTCCGCGAGTTCCGTATCTCCGAGGAAGACCTCGACAAGTACGAGCTCGGCCAGGTCCTCGACCACACGATGTTCACCGAAGACGTCCTCATCGACGTCAGCTCGGTCAGCAAGGGCGCCGGCTTTGCTGGTGTTATGAAGCGCCACAACTTCCGTGGCGGCAAGGCCTCTCACGGTGTTCACGAGTCCTACCGTGGTGGTGGCTCCATCGGTGCTTCGGCCTACCCAGCGAAGGTCTTCAAGGGCCAGAAGATGGCTGGCCGTATGGGTGGCAAGACCTGCACGACGCAGAATCTCCGCCTCGTGCAGATTCAGACCGACGACTCGCTCTACCTGATCAAGGGCGCTGTGCCCGGAAAGCCCGGCGCGCTCGTTGAGATCCGCCCGGCTGTGAAGCTGATCGGCCGACGTAATCCCGCATAGCGGACCAGTTCACCGACCTCTCTAACGCGGTCGGCGTTGCTAGAAGGCCCCGATGGTCCCGTCAAACACGTGGACCGCGGGGCCTTTTACGTTGCAGCGGAAGTCCTCACGAACCGTGATCTCCAAAGCGCCGCCCGGAAGCTCGATGCGGAGATGCGTGTTCACTGGAGCGTGACCGAGCGCGACCAGGGCCGCCGCGACGGCGGTCGCTCCCGTCCCGCAGGCCTGCGTGATCCCTACGCCACGCTCCCAGACGTCGACGCGCCAGTCGGTCCCGTCTTCGGAGAGCGACGTGACGAACTCGACGTTGGTTCGGTTCGCGAACCGCGCGTCGGTCTCAAGACCCGGACCGAGCTCGGGCAATCGATCCGCTCCGGGGTGGTTCAAGAAGATCCAGTGAGGATTCCCAATCGATGCGACGTGTCCGACGAGGCCGCCGGCGGCGAGCTGTGCGCTCGTTCCAGACACTCCGGCGGGCGACGGATCAAAGGACACGGTGCCCGCGTCGTAACAAACCTCTGCGCCCGAAACTGACGCCGCGAGAACGCCGGCACCGGTCTTGACCGAGAGTTCACTGATTCCCGTCCGTCGAGCGAGCGCAGCGGCAACACAGCGCAGCCCATTGCCGCACATTTCAGGCTCGGACCCGTCCGCGTTGATCACGCGCATTGTCGACGGCGCAGTCGTCAGCGGTGCAGGGGTCAGCGGCGCACTCGTCGCCAACAGAATGCCATCAGCGCCGACACCACGATGACGATCGCAGAGGCGGCGTGCGTTGTTCGCCCACCAGGTGGGTTCCTCAGAGTCGATGACGACGATGAAGTCGTTGCCGAGCCCGTGCCACTTCTGAAAGGATCGAGGAGCTTGCTGGGGCGTGGGCATTTTAACCGAAGGCAAGTGCGAGCTGCGTGCGGTCGAAGTGAGTAACACCTTCGAACGCGATCGCAATGCCGCACTCCGTCCCCTCCGTCCCCCCCGACTCGATCACGCGTACGACGTTACCTCCGACCAGCCAGAACTGGCCACCGGGCAGAGGGATGGCGCAGCGCACTCTCGTACCCTCGTCAGG
>JBLHWZ010000222.1:0-9452 GCA_047629415.1 Bradymonadia bacterium
CCTCGGCGAGGTCTAAGTCGGTGAAGATGTCGTCCTCGTCACGCGGAGGAGCGAGCTCGGAGGCGACGCGGCTGAACCGAGCACGCAGCGGCTGGTAGTCCGCGGGGAGGATGTGCGGCTTGTGGAGTGCGAGGACACTGACGGTGTTGAAGAGCACACGCCACGCCCGCTCTGAATAGCCGCCAGCAGCCAGCCACACGCTTGGAGTCTCGCCAAGCTTGGCGGCCACTCGTTGATCGCGTCTCCGTGCGCCGCCGAGCGTGAGTGCGAGGCCCCCGAACCGATCACCCGCGAGGACGTCACCGCCGGCGAGAATGAAGACGAGTCCACAGCTCGGCATTCGCTCGAGCAGCGCATCGAGGGCGGCGAGATACGCGGCGTCATCGGCACCGTCGATCACGGTCTCATCGACGGTCGGCAGCTCGCCCCAATCGCTGCCAGAGAGCGAGCCGATCCAGACCTCACCGATCGTGTCTTTAGCCGCATCGACGCAGTCCGCCGTTCCATCGGGCGGGTGTGCGTCGAGATCGAGCACACCGACACGCTCGTCAAAGCCCTGTCGACGCAGCGCCGCGATCGCGACCGCGATGTCGTTGACGACGGAGAACCCTCCACCCCGTGCCGGAGATGCGTGGTGAAAGCCGCCGAGCAGATTGACCTGGGGGCCTGCGCCAGCGACCGCCCGTCGCGCGCCGGCCAAAGTCGCACCGCATGCCAGCCGGATCGTTGTCGCGATGCGCTCGACCGGGAGTTCGCTGGGATGGGCGCCGAAGATCGGCGCGAGCGTTTCCGCAGAGGACAACCCTTCCAGAACGTGAGGCGCATGAACCGCGGAAAGCTCGCTGTAGCCCACTCGCCGAGGCTGCTGCACGTCTTCTGGGGCAATGATCGCCTGATCGACTAGCGCCCACAGCGCGAGATCAGCCCGCTTGGTTTCGAGGCCAAGCCCTTCCAGAGCGATTCGGTACTCGGCGTGATGCCAAACGGTCGGACCGGGTTGTCGGCGCGCACGGCTGTGGCGCCAGTTGCGCCATGTATGGCGCGCTGAGTCTGAGATGCTCACGGGGCGGTCAGGCTCTGGTCGGGGGAGTTCACACCGGGTGAGTAAGCCAGTCATCGGTTTTCCGAAAGGCTTGGACTGCCCGCCGCAAGGTTCCTCACCGGCGGATTCCCTGAGGGTTGCTGACGATGCGATTGTCTCCCGCCGTGGACGAAACAGACCCCGGATGCAAGGGTCACCACCCCTTACCCCACGACATGATGGCCGAGCCTCTATCCGCTACCGACGACTTGTTTCCGGCCACGAACGTCGACTTACCCGGTTGGTTGTCTGACACGCTCGGCTTCCTGCCTGAGACCGCTTGGCTTCACGGTTTGGTCGCCTTCGGAATCCTCTTCTTTGTCGCCTGGCTGACTCACCGGCTGACGCGCTGGGTGTTGCTCCGCGCTATCCGGCCAATGGTCAAAAAGAGTCGTACCCAGTGGGATGACTTCTTGCTGGAGCGGTCCGTCTTTGCACGTCTGGCGTGGCTTACTCCGCTAGCGGTCTTCTATTTGGGAGCTCCCGCCTTACTTCGCGCGGGTGAACTGGAGGACTTCATCCAGCGAGTCGCGCTCGCTGCGATCGTGATCGTGGTGGCGAGAGCGCTCGCCTCACTGCTCACGGCGGCCAACGACATCTATGAGGCGCTCGTGTTCGCCGTCGCTACGGTCCTGGATCAGAGTCCATGGGGTTTCTTGTCCGGTATTGGCGCGGCGACGGCCGTGCTACTCCTCATCTTCAAGGATACGATTCTCGGCTTGGTCGCTTCGGTGCAACTCTCGACCTACGACATGGTGCGGGAGGGCGACTGGATCTCGCTCCCGCAGTTCGGCGCTGATGGTGACGTCGTCGACATCTCGCTGCACACCGTACGCGTTCAGAACTGGGACAAGACGATCAGCACGATCCCGACGTACAAGCTCATCGAACAATCGTTCAAGAATTGGCGTGGGATGAGCGAGAGCGGCGGCCGCCGAATCAAACGCGACCTGCGCATCGACCTAGGCTCGATCAGGTTCCTCGATAAAGAGGAGGTGCTGCGCTTCGAGGGTATCGACCTGCTCCGAACCTACATGGCCGAAAAGCGTGCCGCCGTGGAACAGACGAACGCCGACCGTCCAGCGGGCACACTCGAGACCAACTTCCGTCGGCTCTCCAACGTTGGGACATTCCGCGCCTACGTGGAGCGGTACCTGCACGATCGCGGCGACCTCCGCGACGACATGACCTTCCTTGTGCGCCAGCTGCCCGCCGACGAATTAGGCCTTCCACTCGAGATCTACGCCTTCACGAACACAACGGAGTGGGGAGAGTATGAGGACATCCAAGCGGACATCTTCGACCACCTCTTGGCCGTGGCCCCGGAGTTTGGCCTTCGCATCTTCCAGCTTCCGGCGAGCAATGACCTGCGCGAGGCAATCGCATCTCGTTAGCGGCGCGAAAGTGGTGAGGGAGTGGTGAGGGAGTGTCTCTAATCTGGCAGTCACGTGTTCTGAAACGAGCGCCCCGGAAGAAAAACGAGCTCAGGACTGTTGTATGCTGCGTCGCTCGGCTGGGTGAGAGTGCTGTTCAGCGGCTGAAGAGTCGGCCACGAACGATCCTGTCGCTTGCCCCCACTTCCGGGTTCGGTCGGCGGCAACACTTTCGAGCTGCGTATGACCGGTAGTCCGACGATGATGTTCATCAACATGATGATCGGCGTGATCGGAGCTGCATACCTGCTCTACGGATGGAAACAGAAACGTATCGTCGCGACCGTCGCTGGCGTCGCCCTAAGTGTGGCGCCGATGGTTGTGCCTAGCCTAGTCGCGCCGATCCTGATCGCCACCGTCGTCATACCGCTCCCCTGGTTCGTCCGGGTCTGAGAAGCTCGGTTCGCCAGACTTCGGCCCTGATGGCGACCCCAGTCGTGCCCCAGATTCCCACCTCTGACTCAGCGACTAGCCGAGGCACTGCAGGCGTTCCTTCGACCATCTCTGCGAGTCGAACCGATGCTGGCGTCGGGTCTGCAGCGTGAGCATCTAGGGTGTGGGGCGGCAGCGTCTGATACCAAAGTCGCACCGAGACCGAGGCCGCCGAATCTGGGAGTAGATACCTCACCCGATCGCCGCCAGCACTGAAGTCTTCGTAGCCGTGTACGGCCACCGGCGCGGTCCGTTGTGCCTCCGGGTGATCGGCGCGCCATCCAGCGGGGAGCAGGCGGTTGTCTCTCCACCAGCCGGCGGCTTGGAGCAGCGTGATGGTTGGCGCGCCGTCCACGCCGACCATCACGCCCTCATAGATTTGCACGTCGCTGTCGCCCTCGACCACGGCATAGTGTGGGGACAACCGCGGCACCAGCGAGCCGTCTCCGGCCAGGATGCGCCCCTGATCGTCATAGCCTCCTGAGTGGAAGACGGTCGTGACTGCCGCATCGATCGCGACCACCTCAAGCCAAGCGTGGCGAGTTGGATACGCGGTCGGGAACTTATGGCCGGCCCGATTATCGAGTTGCACGACGAGGCCTGCATCATCGACCGAGCGCCGCATTGAAAGTGTGGTCTGAAGGAAGTCGTCCGTACGAAGGACCGCGTCGCTGATGTCCGACACGGGCACGGTGATGCCTGCGCAGTCCCGATTGGCGGCTAGAACCTCAAGCATGTATGCGTTGCCACCCAAGAAGCCGTGGCGTCCCAGCGGTCGCTCTGTGTCGTTCCATGGGGGTCACATCGTCAGGATGGTCGAGATCTTCCCGCCCCCGGGATCTTGGCGGCTGGCGTGGCACTGCTGGCAGCTGATCCTTGCTCGTGAGAGTCCGAGTTCAACCACTCAAGGTAGAGCACCTACTCAGGGAACCGGTCACCCGTCGCCACACCGGCTGCATCCAGCGTGTCAGTGATGAGGGTGTGGCAGCTCGCACAGAGCGCGCTCTGCATGACGTGCGCGGCTTCGGTCGGTCGGTAGTCGACGTGCGAGAGGATGGGGTTCGTGAAGGGATTGGCGTGCGGACCGAAGCTCTCCCGGCTCTCACCAATCACGAACTCGCCGACGAAGCTCTCCGGCGTGCCGAGCCCTTTGGCCGTGATCTGGTGACAAACGGTGCAGGCCACTCCCTCACGTTCGATGTGATCGGCGGGCCGAGTCGTCAACGGCTGAGGCTCCACTTTAGCTTCGCAAAGAAGCCGTCGGGCTCGCTCACTCGACACACGCAACGCTGGTTCTTCGAGACGTCGGAGAGCACCGCATCGATGTGGGCGCCGCAGCCCCGCCAGTCAGGCTTGTTGCATCTCTTACATATGACTCGTCTGCACATATTCTCACGCGATTTCGCGGGACAGGAACGTGCCGCCCCTTCGCATAGACGGCTAGCGCCGGCCGGCCTGGTTGGCCCGTACGAGACCCGTCCGGTGTGCCGCCATCTAGGGCCGCTGCGGCCTAGCGGTCGCTAGAGCGCGTCGACCGCAGCCTCGCGGCTGGCGGCGTGGTCTCGCAGGTCGTCGACGGCGTCAGAGAAGCGGCGGTTCTCCATCAAGGCCACATCCGAGAGGGTCGTCTCGTGGGCGTCGTAGAGGGTCGCCATATCGGTGGCATTGAAGTGGAACTCGACGAATTCGCGCATCAACTCCACGTACCGTACCTCGTAGAACTCGACGTCGATGATGTAGCGGATGATTGGCCACTCATCGCTGACTTCAGAGAGTGACAACGAGAGCGGGCTGCGCCGATCTTCGGTCAACGACTCGTTGTTGTCCCACGGAACCCAGTGCAACGCGCCTTCGTCTTGGTAGAGGAAGTAGTTGTGGGTCATCATCCCGTAGGTGTCCCAGTTTTGAACCACCTGGTTCACGGCGAGGTATCGCAAGAAGTGGTCGACGTTAAAGACCGCCTCAAGAGCGGACATCCATGCCTCCTCGTCGGTCGTGCGGCTTGGGTCGTGCAGCACGTCAAAGAACGCGGTGACATCGGAGTAGTCGGCGATGTCCTCGTTGGTCTTGAGGTCCAACTCGTCCGTGTCCCACGTGCCCTGGGCGAAGGTCGCCGCGTCGCCGTCCGGCTTGTAGAGGTTGCCCTCGTTGCTGACGAACTGATTCTCATAGACGGTGTCGTCGACCTCTTCGACCAATGTGTACACGCCGGCAAACTCTGGTCCGTTCCCGATGTCGAGATAGACCTCGCAGAACGCCGCGTGAGCCGCGGGGACGCCGAAGTCTCGGAAGAGGTCGCTGGCGACCTTCTCGCGCATGAACGACAGGTCGTTGAAGTTGCTGCTAAGGTTCAGTTGCTTGAACCCGAAGAACCGCTGGTTGTCGACGCTCGGGAAGAGGTCTTCCCACTCATCGAAGTCGAGCTTCAGCGGGTACTTGGAACCGTCGCTGTGTGCACTGTTTAAGCTCGAGTTGCCCTTGAAGCGGATCCCCACGTGATTCCAAACGTTGCCTTCGAACTCGAGGGTCGCCTCCGCCCAGATTGGCGTGAAGTCGAGATCGGCGCTGCCGCCAGGTCCGCCGCCGCCAGGTCTGCCGCCTCCGGGGCCTCCGCCGGTGCTTCCCATGTTTGCATCGAGGTCGGCCTGCATCGCAGCCCAGTCATCGGCGCTGATCATGATGTCCAGGCGGAGCACTTCGTCGTCCGGAAACACCGTGTCGTAGTCCGGGTCGATTCCATTCTCATGGGATTCCGCCGTCCATGTCTCGTTCTCCCGATCGACCTCCGGTTCGTCGCCGCCTATATCGTCTCCGACGTCGTCGAACACGGGACTATCGATGCCTGCGTCGGTTGTCGTTCCTGTTGAGTCGCCGTCGTTGCAGGCGACGGAGAGGGCGGTCAAGCCAGAAAGGGCGACGAGGCGGAAGAGCTGCTTTGAGAGTTCCAAGGGTGGGTATCCTGTCAGGCGCGAGTGGAGCTCGGCCAAAGGGCGGAGCAGAGAGCAAAAGTTTGCGACACGAGTTCTTGCGAACCTACGTCTTCGACCCGCGAGGTGCCGTTTGGGTTTACGTGGAGGTGAATTCGGCCGGAAGCATCCACTCGCCGAGGAGGAACGAACTCGCACACCACCCCTCCGCTTCGATCGGACGATGACCGTCTTTGGGAGAACACGGGGCGCAGGAAGACGCCTCGTGAGTTCTACTCGTCGAGCCCGTCACACGGTGTGGCGAGCGCCCTTCCGGGCAGCGCTCAGTACCTCCAAACGACGCCGGCATCGTCGCCGTACGTGTCGTCGAATGGGGACCCGACGAATAGTCGTCCGCCCCAAAACGCCAAGGAGAGAGCTCCTGAAAACGGGCGCCCGATAGGCAGGCGAACGCTGCCCTCGCGGACCCAGGTGCCATCCCTTCGCTCGAAGAGGGTCAGCTCGGGCGATCGGTCACCCTCGATGTCACGGAGGGACGCCGCAGCTCTCGAATGGGCTACCTCGGCGACACAGATCCGTACTGGGTTCAATTCGATATGGACACATCGGTCACGGCCGATGGTGTTCGTTACCAAGCAGACTGGTGGCAGGCCGCGCCCAACGCCTGAGATGTCTCCGTTTCAGACTCTCCAACGGTAACGCCGGACGACATCGCCACTTTGGTGCACGCCGACAATGGCGCGGCACCGCCGGTGGGCGACCCCTGCGATCGCGAGAACCAGACGCTCTCTTTCGACGCGCCCGCGACCGGTCAGTACTGGTACTTCCGCATCGTCAGCACATTCAACGTGGATCGCTTGCTGTTATACGACATCGACCTCTTCAGCTTCACCGGCGTTTGCTCAGGTGACTGCGATTTGGACACCGATGGCGACGGAGTTGTCGACTGCTATGACCTGGCCTCTGGCGACGTGGTGGTCACCGAGATCATGCGCGACCCGGAAGCCGTCGGTGACGCAGCTGGCGATTGGATCGAGCTGCACAACCCGAGCAGCTCTGACATCAATTTCGACGGTGCAACCCTCATGGATGCCGATGGCGACTCGGTGCCGTTCTCCGATCTCGAGATTCCGGCTGGTGCCTACGTGGTGCTGGCGGCCGAGTCAGACCAGGGCCGCAACGGCGACGTGGTCACCGCCTACGAGTACGGGACCGGCCTGCCGCTGGACCAGCTGACTGGTGACGAGGTCATCCTGACGACCGTGCTGGGCGTCGAGCTCGGCCGAGTGGAGTTCGATGATGGAACCGCATGGCCGAACACGGCCGGAGCGTCGATGAAGTTTGGCGGGGATGCCTTGGACGACAACAACTCTCCGGTGCAGTGATGTGGGGGCAGCAACGCCTTCGGTGACGGCGACTTCGGTACCCCGGGTGCCGCCAGCGATTGCGGAGTGATCGACTGACTGCTCTACCTGCGGCGACGTGGTCGCGTGTGCTTGCGGAGGGTAGTTCGCGTTCGGGCCGTCGGTGAGCGCGGCGGTCGTTAGCCCAGATGGCGCCTCGTCTCTGCTGGCGGGGGACATCGGATTCATCGTGAATGGCTGGACGACGGGCGCTGGCGCCGATCGGCTTGGCGTTCGTTGGACCGATTGGACGAGCGGCCACGACGGGAACGGCCAATTCAACGCGGTCGCAGCCGGCTGCGGACTCTGCGAAGACGGTCCTACGGACAGCACGTCGTACGTGGATTGCGACGATTTGGCGGGGTACCCCCCGTAGCGGTTTCAACGCCGCCGCGGCTCACCAACCCCACGTGCCCTGTGCCCCTTTGAACGGGCCCACCACGTCGGCGGTTACCCAGCCCCCATAGAAGTCGCCATCTTGGGATTGCACACGTTCGTCGCCCACCCAGCAGGCATCTACCCGGGTGGCGTAGAACGCGTAGTGCCCCTTGATCGCGGAAAATCCGGGCGTCGGATTCAAGTAGGTCCACCCGATGGACGTTTGGCGCCGATCGGTCGAGCCAAGGTCCACGTAACTAGCGTTGCCTTTGAACTCGCAGAAGGTCTCCAGATCCGAGCGCTCCAGGAGCTCGGTTCGGACGTCGCTTGCCGGGATGTACCACGTGGGCGGATGACTGGTCTCGAGCAGTCGCACCGCACGGTTGGAGTCAGCGAGAACAACCCCGCCAACCTCGATTCGGACGTGCTTCGAAGAGGGGTCCAGGACAGGGGGCCTCGGGTAGTCCCATACGCTCTCTTGACCAGGACCTGGCTTGTCTCTGCGCTGCATACTTCCTCATCGGACGTGGTTTCGGTGGTACGGTCGTTTCGGCGGCTTCGGCGGCTTCGGCGGCCTCGGTGGCCTCGGTGGTACGGTCGTTTCGGCGGCTTCGGCGGCTTCGGCGGCTTCGGCGGCTTCGGGGTATGGCGGCTTCGGCACTACGGTCTTTCCGGCGGTACAATGCCGATCAGCAGCGTTCGGGTGCTCCGGCTCCGTCAGAACGTGGCGTCCGCTCCGCGCACTTCGACTCTGTTTCGTTTCTTGCGTTTCGTTTCTTGCGTTTCGAGTCTCACGCGGTGCAAGTTGATGTCGGCGCGAGAGGGTATCTCGTACCCCTATCCCGAACCCGTGAGGTCGACGTGTCGAACTCAGTCCTCGAGTTGTTGTCACTAGCTGCCGCCTATGGAATCGAACGCGAACGCCTGACGGTGGACGGCCGCGCTGCGTTGAACTCTGCTCTCGATGCGCTGACCGTTCCTCGCGATGGCGAGCGTGGCTTCTCGCGAGTGAGCCTCATCGCTCGATTCGAGCAGAGCTCATCGAGCATCGGGACGTTTGAGTGGCTTCCAGAGTATATTGAGTGCGTCAAACTCGCCATCTCGAATCGTCGTAGTCGCACTCGCGTCACGACGAGAGACTCGTTCGACTGGGCCGTCGCTGCACCCTCGGTGGAGACCGAGGAAGACTGGGACAGGAACGAGACAACCGACTGAAGTCCCTCGTTGCTATTTCGCTGAAAATGCGGATAACTGTCGAGCAGTATGGGAAACAAGTCGACACTAGGTGAGAGCGATGATCGAACGGCAACACTGCCGATTCAGCCGTTGCGGCAGTCCTATTCGTTCAAGGCAGCGCCAGATCAGTCCGTAGTCCTCTTCTTCTGCGATAAGCCTCGCCGCGCTTCAATTCGGGCGGGCAGAAGCTTGACGGTGGAAATCCGGACATCGATGGGCATCAACAAGGTGCTTGTCGCCGCGGGAGCGGTCGTCAACTTACAGGCCAACAACGTGAGAGTGAGCGCCTCGAGTCTCGGAGCTCAAGGCCAATTCTGGTTCGATGACACCTGCGCCGACGTGACACCTGCGCCTAAGCAACACTTGCGGCGAAGTGACACGGCAGCGAAGCAACACCTGCGGCGAAGTGACACGGCAGCGAAGTGACATGGAGACTGAGTAGACCCGTCGGTGGCGTCCACGTTGGAGCATGAGCCTCGACACGATATGTCGCGAGAGGTGCTAACTCTGTCGGCGAGGTGCTCTCGTCGTGTTGCGCCAGAGGGATCGTCGTCGATGATTC
>JBLHWZ010000223.1:0-9421 GCA_047629415.1 Bradymonadia bacterium
CGCGACGGCAGAGGAACTGCATGCGTGGGGCTCCGTGCTCGCAGTGGTCGAGCCTGAGGACCTCCGCGACGAAGCGTTGAAGGTCGCACAGAACATCGCGGCGAAGAGCCCGACGATCATCCGCGCGGCGAAGGCGTGCTTGAACGGCATCGATCCGATCGACGTCAACAAGAGCTACCGATTCGAGCAAGGGTTCACCTATGAACTCAACCTCTCAGGCGTTGCAGACGAGGCGCGTGACGCGTTCGTCGACAAGGTTGAAACCAAGTTCACTAAGTAGGCGATATGGCAGACAAACGAATGAGCGCTGACGATGTCGTCGGCAAACTCGAAGACGGTATGACCATCGGCATTGGCGGGTGGGGCTCAAGGCGCAAGCCGATGGCGCTCGTTCACGCGATCGCCCGCAGCGACCTCAAAGACCTCACGGTCGTCGCGTACGGCGGCCCGGACGTCGGCGTTCTCTGTGCGCTCGGCAAGGTCCGCAAGCTCATATTTGGATTCGTCTCGCTGGATTCCATCCCGCTCGAACCGTTCTTTCGACGAGCGCGGCAAAAGGGCGAAATCGAGATTCTTGAGCTCGATGAGGGCATGTTCCAGTGGGGCCTCTACGCCGCTTCGCTGCGACTGCCATTCTTGCCAACTCGGGCAGGGCTCGGCTCCGACATCATGAAGCGTCAGCCAGAGCTGAAGACGGTGACGTCGCCCTACGCTGATGGCGAAAAGCTCGTCGCTGTTCCAGCTCTCAAGCTGGACGCCGCACTCGTACACGTGAACCGCGCCGACGCTGCCGGTAACGGGCAAATCCTCGGTCCGGATCCGCACTTTGACGACCTCTTCTGCATGGCCGCTGACCAGGCGTTCATGAGCTGTGAGCGGATTGTCGAGACGTCCCAGCTGCTCGACGAAGGGCCGCCGCAGACCCTCGTGATCAACCGAATGATGACCCAAGGGGTAATCGAGGCACCGATGGGCGCGCACTTCACCGAATGTGTGCCCGACTATGGCCGCGATGAGGCGTTCCAAAAGTGGTACACGTCGGCCGCGAAAGACGCCGATGTTTGGAATCGTTTCGCGACAGATTTCGTCGGAGCTGGCTCCAGCGCCGATTACGCCACTGCCTTGAAATCGTGGCGCACGGAGGCCAGACAATGAGTGTTACACGAGCAGAAGTCTGTGCCGTTGCGATCGCCGAAATCTTCAGAGGAGACGGCGAGATAATGGTCAGCCCGATGGGTCTCCTACCGGCCATCGGCGCCCGCCTCGCGAAACTCACGTTCGAGCCCGACATGGTCTTGAGCGATGGCGTCGCCGGCCTGCAGGCCAACGTCGTCGGCATCGGCGAGAAGGTTGAACCGGTGCTCGAAGGCGTCATGCCGTACCGGAAGATCTTTGACCTTGTGTGGTGGGGACACCGTCACGTGTTGATGGGCGCAACCCAAATCGACTCCTTTGGAAACACGAACATCTCTGCGATTGGCGACTGGGACCAACCCAAGGTCCAGCTGCTCGGCGCACGCGGTGCTCCGGGCAATACGATTTGCCACCCGACGAGCTACTGGATCGCGAATCATTCGAAGCGAGCCTTCGTTGAGACCGTCGATTTCGTCTCGGGTGTTGGCTACGATCGCGCAGCAGAGCTCGGAGAAGGCGCTCGCTTCCACGAGATCCGACGCGTCGTCACCAACCTCGGCGTCTTCGACTTTGAGTCGGCGAACCAACGCATGCGCATTCGCTCGTTGCACCCCGGTGTAACCGTCGAAGAGGTGCAGGCCGCGACTGGTTTTGAACTCGTCGTACCGGACGATGTGCCAACGTCACGCTTGCCGACCGCCGAGGAGCTGACGCTGCTGCGTGAGCGCATCGACCCGTCAACGAAGCGCGAGCGAGAGGTGCCGAATGTCTGAGCGACCGACGCCTCACCCGCGACTCAGGACGCGCTTCTGTGAGATGACTGGCGCGGATCTGCCCATCGTTCAGACAGGAATGGGCTGGGTATCCGGGGCTCGGCTGACCGCCGCGACCTGCTCAGCCGGCGGCTTCGGAATCCTCGCCGCCGCGACGATGGACTTCGAGCAGCTGACCGAAGCGATTGATGAGGTGAAGTCCCGAACGAACAAGCCGTTTGGCGTCAACATGCGCGCCGATCAGGCCGACGTTCACGACCGTATGAAGCTCCTCGTCGATAAAAAGGTGAAGCTCGCGAGCTTCGCAGGCGCGCCGAAGCGCGACCTCATCGATTTCCTCAACGAGAACGACATCCTCTCGATGCCGACCATCGGAAGGAAGCGCCACGCGGTGAAGATGCAGGAGTGGGGCGTCAGCGCGGTTATCGCGCAGGGACACGAGGGCGGCGGCCACACCGGCCCTGTCCCCACTTCGATCCTGCTGCCCGAGTGCACAGGCGCAGTAGACATCCCGGTGCTCGGTGCTGGTGGATTCCGCGACGGTCGCGGCCTTGTCGCTGCGTTGGCCTATGGCGCCGACGGAATCGCGATGGGAACCCGCTTCTTGCTCACGAAGGAGTCGACGGTTCCTGCCGATGTGAAGGAGGTCTACCTCAAGATTGATGAGCGCCACACGGTCGTCACGACTGCCATCGACGGTGCCCCGCAGCGGGTTATCCAGACGGAGCTGATTCGGTCGCTGGAGGCCGCAGGATCGCTCGCGAAGTTGTGGATCGCTGTCAAACACGGGCTAGCCTTCAAGAAGGACAGCGGCATGGGATTCTTCGAGCTTTGGAACGAAGCCAAGGGGATGAAGAAGACCCAGGACCTCACTTGGCCGCAGCTTTTCATGGCTGCAAACGCGCCGATGATGACGAAGCTCTCCTTGGTCGACGGCCGCCCGGAGTCGGGCATCTTGCCGACCGGCCAAGTGGCAGGCACCATCGACTCGCTGCCGCACGTCCGCGAGGTGTTGGACGCCATCGTGACCGAAGCAAACGAAGCGCTGGCTTCACTGGGAGTGCCCTAATGACCGACTCGAACGACTCGAAAACGGAAGAGCATCACGAGGAGAACGAAGTTCTCTACGAGGTCCGCGAGGGCGTGGCGTACGTCACTCTGAATCGGCCGAAGTACCGCAACGCGCAGAACATCAAGATGATCTTCGCGCTCGACGCTGCGTTCACACGTGCCGCTGTGGACGATGAGGTCAAAGTCATCGTTCTGCGAGGTGAGGGCAAACACTTCTCGGCTGGCCACGACATTGGCACGCCGGGACGTGACATCGACAAGGAGTTCGGCCGTACGGCAACGCAGTTCTGGGCGCACCACGACAAGGAGGGCGCCGAGGCGATGTATGTTCGCGAGGCCGAAGCTTACCTCGGCATGTGCAAGCGCTGGCGCGATCTCCCGAAGCCGACCATCGCTCAGGTCCACGGCGCCTGCATCGCTGGTGCATTGATGCTGGCCTGGTCATGCGACCTGATCATTGCGTCGGACGATGCGTTCTTCGCCGACCCAGTGCTGCAGATGGGCATTCCGGGCGTTGAGTTCTTCGCGCATCCGTTCGTCATGAACCCGCGCATCGCCAAAGAGTTCCTCTTTCTCGGCGATCGAATGCCGGCAGCGCGCGCGGCAGAGGTCGGTATGATCAACCGAGTCGTGCCGCGCGATGAGCTCGCCTCCACGGTGGAGACCGTCGCGAATCGCATCGCGACCAAGCCTCGCTTTGCGCTCGCTCTCGCGAAGAAGGCCATCAACTTCGCCGAGGACCAGGGTGGCTTCAGCGCGACCCTGGACGCCGTCTACGGCATGCACCACCTCGCGCACGCTCACAACGCGTTGACCAGCGAAGACCACCTGAAAGGGCAGGACGCAAAGTCGATGAAGAAGGGCATGGGCTAGCCCCTGTGGGCAACCTCATCGCACTGGTAGACGGAGCCTTCTTCGTCGCTGCGTACTCGAGCAACTTTGGCCGCTACGGCCTCGGCGGGGACTCCGCATCGGAGGTCGCTGAACGCTGCGTTTGCCTGTGCGCGGAGCACGCGGAACGCCTCGGACACACTCTTGAGTCCGTGACGTTCTACGACGCGCCACCGCTGGAGAAACAAGCACACAATCCGCTCTCTGGTGCGTTGGTCGACTTCGCCACCCTTCCTGAAAGTAGGTTCCGTCGATCCCTCCATGCCGCGCTCAGCAAGCTCGACGGGGTGACGGTGGAGTTGGGGACGCTCGCCGAGACAACGGCCGGTTGGCGAATCCGAGAGGCGGCGAACGAAAGCCTGCTGCGTGGGAAGCTCAGCTTCGATCAGATTCGTGCGTCGCATCTCTATTACGATGTAGAGCAGAAGGGGGTCGATGTTGCGCTGGCCGCTCGGATGGTGGAGCTCGCGTGCCGCCGGCCTGAGCGCGCAGTGCTGCTGCTTAGTGCGGATGCAGACTTCGCACCGGCGGTGAGGTTCGCGGTGGGTGAGGGCGTCGAGGTCGTGTTGGACACGATGGGACTGCCAGCCAGGGCGGAATTGTTGGCTGCATTCTAGGTCCGTGTGGGCGCTGTGAATCCTGGCACGCTCCTCGCACTTCTCGGCAGTATTCGTCGGTTCTCCGCGCAACTGTGGGGCCATTCGACTGTTCTGTCGAAACACTGTTGCAACAATGAAACGCATCACACTGCTGGTCGCTCTTCTCTCCCTCACTGGCTGCAAGTCGCGCACCGACGACGATAGCGGATCCAGTCAGGACCTCGATCAAGCCGCGTCGACCGAACCAGACCCCGCCGCGTTGCGCGCCTCACCCCTTCTTGCCGTGCTGACGCCTGCGGAAGGCATCAACGCCGAGAGGGCCGATCTCGGAAACCGTCTCTACCACGACACCCGTCTGTCGGTAGACGGCACACTCTCTTGTGCGAGTTGCCACAACATCAATACGGGCGGGGATGACGATCGAGCGGGTTCGCTCGGTGTCGGAGGTTAGGTCGGGCCGATCAGCTCGCCCACGACGCTGAACTCCGATCTCAACTTCGTTCAGTTCTGGGATGGCCGTGCCGCTACCCGTCAGGAGCAGGCGTCCGGTCCGGTCGCGAACCCAGGTGAGATGGGTCACCAATGGCCGGCGGTGGTCGCTAACTTGTCGGCAGTTCCTGCTTATGTCGCGGACTTCCAGCGCATCTACAACGGCCCGATCTCGGAGGACAACGTCACGGACGCGATCGCAGAATTCGAGCGCACATTGCGAACCCCGGGCCCCTTCGACGCCTAGCTTGAGGGAGATGACGGAGCGCTCAGCGACGAGGCGGTAGCGGGGCTTCAGCTCTTCGTCGACGTTGGTTGCACGGCCTGTCACAACGGCGCCGGACTCGGCGGGTCCCCCTACCAGACGATGGGGGCGGTTCAGGACTACTTCGCCCTCCGTGGGGGCGAGGTCACCGAGGTCGACCTCGGCAGCTTCAACGTGACCGGGGACGAGACCGACGCCACTCGTTCAAGGTGCCGCCCCTCCGCAACATTGCGCTCATCAGACCGAATTTTCACAACGGCTTGGCCGAGACGATGGAGGAAGCAGTGCGCGCGATGGCCCAGGTGCAGCTCGAACGGGACCTCAGCGACGGGGATGTCGCATCGATCACTGCGTTCCTCGAGACGCTGAGCGGGCCAGTCCAAGTAGCGCCGCTCGAGCTCTGTACGATGCAGCCCGCTGGTCTTGCGTGCGTTGGTGCGACGAATCGCTGACCAAGCGCGAGCGATCGCTGCGCGTGGCTCCCGAACCGCGTGGCTCTCGAACCGCGTGGCTCTAAACCCGCGTGGCTGTCGACCCGCGTGGCTCTCGAACCGTTGAGAGCCGAATTTTGTCGACTTGGATTTGTCGATCTGCGGCGAACTTATGCATCACTCGTCAGGCAAGACTGCAATCGTGTAGAATCGCCCAATGCCCCTGACTCCACTAGCAGTAGGGACGCGCGTCGGGCCGGATTCCGAGCCGCGTCATTTCCGGATCGCTCGCCCACGCCGACTTGGTGACGTGCTCATCGAATACGATGCGCAAGATACCGTCCGCGGCGACATGTGCGTGATTCTTGAGTTCGCCCCTGAGGCTCTTTGCCATCGCGATGCCGGTGGGCTCATCGTTGCCAACGCCGACGTGGGGAGGACGTTCTCCAGAGCGCTCGAGGAGTTCACTTCCCAGGCGACTGCCATGGCGTTGGCCAAGAGCAGGCATGTGGAAGAGCTTCGTGGTCTGTGGCGTGGTGGGGGTACCGCCTTCCGGGCGGTGAAGACGGCTCCAAGTGCACCTGTGCTGCTCTACCGGAGCGACATCGTCCCAGGTGCTCTACCACGTGGCCAATCGTTCAGCTCCAGCGCGTCTTTGGTCGCCAGTTCTGCGCGCCTCGAGTCGAGGCCGATCAAGCCGGTAACTGATGAACCGGCTTCGGAACGCGTGCCGAGTCTCAAGGATTCGCCTGGATTGAGCTCACTGCAGAGTGAACTGCTGGCGATGGTGTCGAAGACCAATTCGGCCGATGAATCCGGCGATGCCGTGCCTGGCCTGCTCGAGTCGCCTGGATTGAGTTCTATGCAGGACGAACTGGACGCGATGGTCTCAAACGCCAAGTATGCCCGCGAAAGGGGAGCGCATGAAGGGGCGGCGGACGGCCTAGCCGTTGGCTCCGAAGCCAATTCGATAGGGAAGCTACTTCAGGATCCGAAGGGTCGCATCGCGGTATTGTCGATGACGGTGTTTGTCATGATCATGGTACTCAAGGTTTGCTTCGGCGCGTAAGGCCTCAGTCGAAGTCTGACGCTAGTCGCCCGAGTCGTACCCGATCTCACCCGTTGGAGTGTAACTCCTGCAATCGGGCGTATTCGCCGCCCGCTGCGATCAACTCCTGATGCGTGCCCAGCTCGATCACTTCGCCATGCCGGAGCACCGCGATCTGATCGGCGTTGCGAATTGTGCTCAGCCGGTGAGCGATCACCACGGACGTTCGGCCCTCGGTCAGCTCTTCGAGAGCCTTCTGAATCCTCAACTCGGTTTCGGTGTCCACGCTCGCCGTTGCCTCATCCAGAATCAGGATCGGCGGATTTAGGACGAGGGCGCGTGCAAAGGAGATCAGTTGTCGTTCACCAACCGATAGCGTGCGACCCCGCTCCTCAAGCACGTGGTCGAGGTCGCCTTCCAACGAACGGACGATACCATCGGCGCGCACCGCTTCGAGGCACTCCCAAATCCGCTCGTCTGAGACCTCATGCCCCAGCGCGATGTTCTCGCGAATCGTCCCTGCAAAGATGACGACATCCTGTGGAACTAGGGCTGTGCCTGCTCTTAGATGGGTTAGGGCGAAGTCGCGCACGTCCCTTCCGTCAACGCAGACGCGTCCAGCCGACGCGTCGTAGAACCTCGAGATCAAATGCACGATCGTCGATTTTCCGGCGCCAGTGTCTCCGACGAGTGCCAGCATCTGGCCCGGTTGAACGGCCAGATTGATGCCCTTCAGGATCTCGGGATCGGTGTCGGGATAGCGGAAGCGCACGTCTTCGAAGGTGATCGCGCCCCGTTCAACCCGAAGCGACGCGTCGACGTCTGGTCCATCGACCATCGCACTCTTGGCATCCAGCACGTCCATGATCCGCTCGCCCGCAGTGAGCGAGTTCTGAATCATGTTGAACTTCTCGGTTAGGTTCCGCACCGGGACCCAGAGTCTCGTCGTGTACTGGAGGAAGGTGAGCAGGACGCCAACGGTCGCGAGACCTGCGGAGACCCGATTGTAGCCAACCCAAAGGATGAGTGCGGTGAAGACGGCGGAGATGGCCATCATCACGGGTCGCAGCAATCCCCACGCCTGGATCATCGCCCGAGCGGACGCTTGATGTGCATCGGTGAATGTCTGGTACTCGGAGGTTCGTTGCCTTTCGCGTCGGTAGACGTGAATTTCGCGCATACCGGCGAGGTTCTCTGCGAGCCACGCGTTCATGCGGGATTGCACCGCCGACATCGTGCGCATCGCCGGCCTCGCGGCCCATCGATAGACGAGCGCAGAGGCTAGGAGGGCCGGGAACGCGCATAGCAAAATCCCAGCCATCACCGGGTCGATGCTGAGCATCACTACGATCAGCACGAGGATGAACATCATGTCGCGCATGCCTTCTGCGAATGCGTCCGAGAATAGCTCGGAGATCGCTTGCAGATCGAAGGTTGTGCGGTTGACGAGTCGCCCCACCGGGTTCTTGTGGAACCACCCCTGGTCCATGCTCGTGATGTGTCGGTAGACGTCGACGCGGAAGTCGTTGACCACCGTTTGGCCGAGCTTTTGCACGAGGTAGGTCGCGCCGATCGCGACGGCCCAACGGAGCAACCACAGAGCGAGGACGACGCCACCGAAGAAGACCACGAGTCGTTCCCGATCGTCTCCGGCGAAGCTGTGAGCTCGGTCCAGCCAGAACCCCGCAAAGCCCTGGTTCCGTTGCTCGCCCGTGCCAATCGCGTCGACTGTTAGCCCGATCATATACGCGGGCATGGTCATCGCGAGAGCTTCGATAAACGCGAGACCGATCGCGATGCCAGACAGCGCCTTGTGTGGCGCGAGTTTACTGAGCAGACGGCCGAGTAGCCGAGTGTCGAGCTCTTCGCTCTCCACTCGCTCTTCGGCGATCATCTTGGCGAGAATTGGGTCGTTCTTCGCAGCCTCGAGAACGGCGCGTTCTGTCTTGTGCGTGGGAGAATCAGCCATGGCTGCCTCCCGAACTCTGTTCAGCCGCTATCCGCGAATAGTACCCGTCGCGAGACAGCAGCTCTTTGTGGGTTCCGAAGTCGCTCATCGCGCCGTCTTCGAGCACGAGGACGTTGTCGCATCCCTGTACGGCGCAGACGCGGTGCGAGATGATGATTCCGGTCCTGCCCTCGAAGACCTCGCGCAGGTTGGCGAGAATCGCCTCCTCTGTCTTCGCGTCGACGGCGCTGAGGCAGTCGTCGAGGATGAGTACGGGCGGCTGCGCCGCGATGGCTCGGGCAATCGCCAGTCGTTGTCGTTGTCCGCCGGAAATGTTGATGCCGCGCTCGCCGAGCATCGTGTCGTAGCCGTGCTTCAACGCCAGCACCTCTTTGTGCAGGTGAGCGAGGCGGGTCATCTCTTCCACGTCGACGTCGCGCTGTCCGCTCAACGTGATGTTCCGGGAGACCGTATCCGAGAAGAGGAAGGTGTCTTGTGGAGCGAGGACGACGCTCTCACGGAGGCTGGCGAGCTTGACGTCCAGGACATCGACACCGTCGACGAAGAGGGTTCCCGGCGGCGGATCATAGAGCCGCACCAAGAGGGCGCCGAGCGTGCTCTTGCCTGAGCCGACCGGCCCGATGACGCCGAGAGTTTGGCCTGCGGGGAGCGTTAGCGAGAGGCCACGCAGAGCATCGGACCGCTCTTCGCTTCGGATCTGAGGGTACGAGAAGGTGAGGTCGCGAATCTCGACCCCGCCATCCCCCATGAG
>JBLHWZ010000224.1:0-9406 GCA_047629415.1 Bradymonadia bacterium
CGGTGCGCACTTTGCTCGCCCCCATAATAGCTTCTCCCTACGGCTCACCGCGGTGCACGAAGCACCGGGCTTCTCAGCCTGGCGCTCCGCGCACCTCCGCGCCAGCGTACTCGCGCACCCACCAGGTCCCCGGTGGAAACACCACTCCCGCCTGATCCTCGCGCCAGATCGACCGGCATAGCGCGTACTCATCAAGGAAGGCCCGCCGCCCTGCGCACGCCGCTTCGCGGTCGTTCTCGCACGCACAAGCGAAGTCGCCCTTCGGCTGGAACCATGTCTCGCCACTCCGCGGCAGCGAGCCCATCTCGACAGCGCGAAGACGCTCAGCGCCGACAACACCCTTGCCGGCGAGTTTGCGGCACCGCTTCGCCTCGAACTCAGCTACACGGAGCTCGTCCCGAAAACGCTCCACGTACTGCGCCCTCGTCATCTCCAAAGTCGGCGGAATCTCGAAAGTCAGCGATGCCGTCTCAGGCATCTTGCCGTCCTCTCGGTAGAACGCGGGGCGGTGGAAGGTCAGTGTCTTCCCGATCAGGCTCGGAGTCGTCACAAACCCAGGATAATCCTCGGTTCTTGAGACAAGATCTGCGTTGACGGGGTTGCTCGTGATGTACATCAGCCGAGCCCACATATCCTCCGGATTCACCGGTCGAACCACATGGTACCCATCACCCGACCACAGCTTGTCGTCCCGATTGTGCTGCGAGTTCAGGCACCGCGCTACGAACGAGTTCAGGTCTCGCATGAAGTGCGGCAGGTTCCCTCGGTTGTCTCTGCCGAGCAGATGGAAATGGTTGGCCATGATCACCAGCGCGTAGAGGCTGATTCCGTGCCGCTGCGCGTAGTACGCGAGAATAAACAGAAACGCTTCAGTGACCTCTGCCCGCGGCGGAAGAAAGAAGCGACGATTGATGCACCGGGCCGTAACCTCGAAGATCTGACCGGCCTCGATCTGGCGCGCTGGTGTTGCCATTGGAAAGTCCCGCATATGAGTTGGTGAACTCATGTTCGAGAGCGGGGGCAATTCGATGCGTGCAATACACGAGAGGCGTTGAAAAACCTGGGTCGGCGTGGTCGAAGATGCCGCATGATTTCAGACCAGACACTCGCTGATATTCGTGAATTCGTTCGTACCCGCGTCGCGGCACTCGAACCGGAAATGCTCCAGGGCCCTGATCTCGACTCGTTCGAGCCCGTTCAGGCCCTTCGTCGTGAGGTGAAGTCGCGTGGATGGTGGGCCCCGAACCTTGGGCATGAGCTCGGTGGAATGGGCCTCACACTGCAAGAGTTCGCGCCGGTATCCGAAGCCATGGGCTGGTCGCCTCTAGGTCACTACGTATTTGGCGCCCAAGCGCCTGACGCCGGGAACGCCGAGGTGCTGCACGAGTTTGGTAGTGACGAGCAGAAGGAGCGATGGTTGATGCCGGTCGCTCGAGGCGACGCTCGGTCCTGCTTTGGGATGACTGAGCCAGAGAATGCCGGCTCCAACCCGAAGACGCTCTCCAGCACGGCGCGTATTGACGACGGAGAGTGGGTAATCAACGCTCACAAGTGGTTCACAACCGGCGCAGACGGCGCAGCGTTCTGCGTGGTCATGGTGGTCACCGACCCTGATTCGAGCTCACCCTACGGAAAGGCGAGCATGATTCTCGTGCCCACCGATGCGCCGGGCTACGAGATCGTTCGTAACATCTCCGTCATGGGCGAGCCCGGCTGCGGTTGGGCGAGTCACTCGGAGGTGAAGCTCACCGACGTTCGAGTGCCCGAAGCGAACCTCTTGGGCGGCCGCGGGATGGGCTTCCTGATCGCGCAACAACGGCTCGGCCCCGGCCGAATCCATCACTGCATGCGCTGGCTCGGACTCGCCGAACGAGCGTTCTTCTTGATGTGTGAACGTGCAGCGACCCGTGACATCGGCGGCGGAAAGATGCTCGGTAGTCGTCAGGTGATTCAAACGTGGATTGCCGAATCACGAACCGAAATCGACGCGGCGAGACTGCTCACGCTCGACGCCGCTCGGCAGATTGACGAGCTCGGCACACACGGCGCGCGCAACGCCATCTCGGCCATCAAGTTCTTCGTCGCTGGCATCCTCCAGAAGGTCGTGGATCGCTCGATTCAGGTGCACGGTGCGCTCGGTATGACCGACGATACGATCCTCGCTTGGATCTTCCGTCATGAGCGTGCAGCTCGCATCTACGATGGCCCCGACGAAGTGCACAAGATGGTCGTGGCGCGACGAATTCTTCGCGAACACGGGATGTAGAAAGATGGCTGATTTCATCGACGCGCCGAGCAAACAACGCGCCGCCGAGACGCTCCCCGCTCCTGAACTCGAGGCGTACCTCAAGTCCGAACTGCCGGGATTCGACGGATCGCTTCAGGTTCTACAGTTCCGAAAGGGCCACTCCAACCTCACCTACGCCATCAGCGATGGCACACGCGACTGGGTTCTGCGACGCGGCCCGTTCGGCTCTACGGTAAAGACCGCACACGATATGGGTCGGGAGTACCGTATTCTCGCGACGCTTTGGCGGGAGCTTCCGTTTGCGCCACGGGCCCTCTTGCTCTGCGAAGACTCTGATGTTGTGGGAGCTCCATTCTATGTGATGGAGAGGGTGCGCGGCGTCATTCTCAGAGAGGCGCCGCCCAAGGGGCTCAAGTGGGATGAATCCCGCAGCGACGCCCTTTGTCGAGCCTTCTTGGACACACAGGTGGCGATTCACGGGGCCGATCTCGTTGAGGCCGGGCTTCACGAGTTCGGGAAACCTGACGGATACACGCGGCGTCAGGTCGAGGGCTGGACCAAACGGTACTTCGCTTCAAAGACTGACGAGATTCCTCAGATGGAGGCGGCGGCGACCTGGTTGGCTGAGAAGCTCCCGGCTAGTGACGAAGGTGTGTTGATTCACAATGATCTAAAGTTCGATAATGTCGTGCTGGAGGCCGGCCTTCAGAGTGGCGGAAACCCGAACGTGATCGGTGTGCTGGACTGGGAGATGGCGACCGTCGGCCACCCGCTGATGGACTTCGGAACGACGCTCTCTTACTGGCTCACCGCTGATGATGGGCCCGAGCTGGCGTTGATGCCCTTCGGTGTCAGCGGTTACTCTGGCGCTTGGACGCGATCCAAACTTGTTGGGGAGTATGGTGAGGCGACGGGGCGCGATATGAGCACCATCGATTTCTACCATGTGTTCGGCCTCTTCAAGACCGCGGTGGTTGCCCAGCAAATCTACTACCGATTCCACACTGGAAAAACCGATGATCCCCGGTTCCAGATGATGATCGTTGGCGTCAACGTGCTCTCTCGGCTCGCCGCTCGCGTCATTGCGGAATCCAAACTTTAGGAACGATATGAGCCAAAGACTCGAAGGAAAGGTAGCGATCGTAACAGGGGCGAGCCGAGGAATCGGAGCGGCGATCGCGGAGGCTTTTGCGCGTGAGGGGGCGAAGGTCATCATCACGTCGCGGCGGCAAGAGTCGCTCGATGGTGTGGCCGCGGGCATGAACGAGACCTACCCAGGAACGGTGTGGGCCAAGGCTTGTCATATGGGAGACCCGGAGCAAATCGCTGCGCTCCTCCAATGGGTCAACGCTGAGGTGGGCGTGCCCAATGTGCTCGTAAACAATGCCGCGACGAACCCGTTCTTTGGCCCGATGGTGCACATCGACGCGGGCGCGTACGACAAGACGTTTGACGTCAACCTGCGCGGCGCGTTCGAACTGGCTCGTGCGGTTGCACTGGGTCTGTTGGCCGCTGGTCAGCCGGGCTCGATCGTGAATATCGCCAGCGTCGCAGGTCTCAGGGCCGGCCCGTTTCAGGGGGTGTACGGCATGACAAAGGCAGCCCTCGTCTCGATGACCCAGACCATGGCTTTGGAGTTGGGACCCTCGGGAATTCGAGTCAACGCCATCGCCCCCGGCTTGGTGGAGACCAAACTCGCGGCAGCACTCGTCAGCAACGACGACCTCTCCAAGCTCTATACAGAGCGAGCGGCCTTAAAACGTTGGGGCCAGCCGACCGAGATCGCCGGTCCCGCGGTCTTCCTCGCGTCCGACGAGGCCTCGTATGTTACCGGCCACGTCCTCGTCGCCGACGGCGGCTACGTGATGACCTAGGCGCACGTCGCGGGGGAGAAGGCATCCGGCCTGCTGGTTGCCTCCCTCCACGCGCACCACCGCGAAGCGGTCAACGCCACACGCGCGGACCCACACGCGCCGGCCCACACGCGCCATATTCGACGGCATTCTGTTGGGGCGTCCGTCGAACGAGTCGCGGCATGCCTCCCGTTTGCATGAGTGACCGGACTGGCGGAGCCGGTGCGGGGATCGACACACGGCGCCGCCCCTGCTTCGGCCGCACGTGTCGCCGAGGCTTGGGCATGCTTCGTCGCTGCAGAGATAGCATCGGTCTCGCACGCTCTTGGCGGATGGTTTCTTGGGGGGAAACAATTGGTTGCGGTCTGGCGGGCTACCGGTTGCGGGCGGTCGCGTTATCTTTACGTCTCCCTCAATCGCCTCACGCATGCAAAAGACTCTAATCTTCATCGCCGGATGTTTCATCGGTGGCCTCATCGGCGGCGTTACGGGCTACGTTATAAACGATCTGACCGACCGCGATAATCCTGAAGTGATGCAGGAGATTGAGGCGGAGCAGGCACAGCAAGACGAGTTTGAGGACTTCCTCGACCAACTGGCCGCGACCCCTCCGCCAACCGCGACCGCGGCGGCCACTCCCGAACCCCCTGTCGACCCGTCGTCGGCTGGTTCAGGTGCCTCTGACAATTCCGAATGATCCCACACCTCAGCAGAACGATACGAATGACCAAATTTACGACCTCGCTCCTCGCCGGACTTCTTCTCGCGGCCGCACCCGCAGCAGCCACTGATTTCGCAGTAATGGCTGGCACTAGCAGTGCTTCCTTCACTTCCGACGCACTCTTGGAGACCATCCAAGGCACGACGTCTGGATTGAGCGGCAGCATTAGCGTCGATCTCGCGGCCCCCTCCAGCGCAACCGGTACTATCTCGTTCGCTGCATCCGGCCTTCGGACCGGCAATGATATGCGGGACGAACATCTCCACAGCGACGATTGGCTCGGGAGCGGCGACATCACCTTCACGATCTCCTCGATTGCGACCGATGCCGCCCAGCTGGCCCACGGCGCAACCGCCGCGGCGACAGTCGCCGGAACTCTTACGATCAAGGGACTGTCGCAGGACGTCAGCGTCCCGGCGAGCGTGACCTACTACGAGATCGAGAATCCTCAGGTCGCTGGCACGGCGTACATCGAAAACAACCTCCTGCGGGTGACGACTGCGTTCGACATTCAGCTCAGTGATTTTGGAATCAATGTCCCCGCTCCGCTGCAGAACAAGCTCTCGAACACGCTGACGCTGGACGTCCGTGTGACTGCACAGCAGCAATAGCCCTTGGCGCCGAGCTTCGGTTCGGCGTCAAAGCGAGTCTGATGGGCCATCGAGCATTTTGTGCTCGGTGGTTCGTCAGAACTCGCGCCCAATGCGGTCGATCTGCATGGCGTCCAGTCGCTCGCGCGTCTCCGCTTCGCCCACAGGGCCAGTACCGGTAAGGAATGGCATGGGCACGGACCAACGGTCGTGAACGGCGCGTCGTCCCGATTCGGGTTCGATGTCGACCCACTCGATCGTGTGGGGTGCAGGTGGAAGCACGCTTAGCGAGTCCATGGGCTCCATCTGAGCGGCCCCCCAAGCGGGCAACGCCACATGACCGCCGGTCTCTCGACGGCCCAGTGGCCGTGTGTTCTCGTCTGACCCAATCCATGCAACGGAGACGTCGCGGCTGCTGAACCCAGCGAACCATGCGTCGTACGCGTTTGTGGTGCCCGTCTTTCCTGCGACCTCGTAGGGCAGATCGCGCAGGTCGGAAGCCGTACCGTTTGCGACCACCTCTCGAAGCAACCATGCCACCTGGAAGGCATTGCGCCGATGTACTCGTGGAGCCGCAACCGCGTTCCGTTCACGCCACAACGCGCCGAGCCGAGCCTCTGCTCCAATTCCGATGACCGCTGCGCCACCGTAGTCGACGGTTTCACGAGAGTCGGAGGTCAGCGCTCGAGAGACGAGGCGTGGCTCCAGGCCGAACCCGCCGCGCGCGAAGCTGGAGTAGACAGTGAGAAGATCGGTCGGCCGGACGCAGCTCGCGCCCAGCGCTAGTGAGGCGACGCCGTCCATTGGGGTCGTGATTCCGAGCGACTGGCCTCGCTCTATTGTGAGCGCGGGCCCCAGTTCCCCGTAGACCTTAAGCGCCGGAAGGTTTCGTGACCAAACCAGCGCTTGCCAGAGCGTGATGTGTCCTTCGAATCCGCCGTCTGAATTCCTCGGTCGCCACTCTTCAAAGGGGCCGAGCCGGATACGGACGGGCGCGTCACGGAGCAGCGTTGCGGGCGTGAACCCATGGTCCAAGGCAGCGCTGTATACGATCGGTTTGAACGTGGAGCCCGGCTGCCTGCAGCCTTGCGTTGCTCGGTTGAAGTCGGTTCGATTGGGGTCGAAGCCGCCCACGAGGGCCTCGAACATTCCGTTTGAGAGATCGGCGCTGGCATACGCGGCTTCTACCCGCGGAAACTGTACGATCCCGAGGGACTCGTGAAGCAGCAGCACATCTCCGACGCTGAACGCCTCGGTCGCGTCTTCTAAGATCGCGTTGTGTCCTTGGCCGTCGGATTGATAGCGAGTCGCCCATTGCCAGTTCTCTGCTGGTAGTTCGAGTGCTTCTCCCGCCCAAATTGAGACACTATCGTTGCTGACGCTAGTCACTAGCGCAGGCACGGACTCGCCGTTGAACTCCGTTTCTTCCCACGCGCGATGGAACTCCTCCGAATCTTGGGCAAAACCAAGGTGCGAGCGCAGCCCTTGGCGGCTGTCCAGCAGATGCAGATGAGTCCGCATCGCATCACCGGCGCGGAGTTGCCGGACAAGATCCACTTCGGTCTCGATGACGCGCGCACCTCGGCGCCAGTCGATGTCGGAGTTGATCCCTTGCAGCTCTGCCCACACCGCACGCTCGATCCCCGGTGCCCGGACGCGGAGCTCTCGTCCACGTCGGAGGCCGAGCGGCAGAGCACGGCTCTGATCAACTTCGGCTGCGGTGGCCATGCCGGACTCCAGGAGTCGGTCCAGCGATCGGTTTCGACGAGTTAGTGCCTCGTCCTGATGGTTGAACGGGTTCGTCCGGCCGGGCATTGGGATGAGAGCCGCGAGCATGGCCGACTGAGCGAGCGTGAGATCAGCCGGTGTGACGCCGAAGTAGATCCTCGCAGCCGCCCCAACTCCATCGGCGCCGGCGCCGAAGTAAGCGCGGTTGGCCCAGGACTCGAAGATCTCTGATTTGGAGAACGCGACCTCGATCCGCCGCGCGACGATGAGTTCGGTGAGCTTCCGCTCGTAGGTTGGCTCGTCTCCGACAAAGGTCTTCGCGAGCTGCTGTGTGAGTGTCGAGCCGCCCTGCGCCGAGCGGCCCGCCGCGAGGTTCACTCGAGCCGCTCGGGCGATACCCTCGAAGTCGAAACCGGTGTGGTAGAAGAAGCGCGTGTCTTCCGAGGCGAGGACGGCGCGCACGAAGTCGGCAGACATCTGGTCGAACCGTACCCACTCGGAGCCACCGCGCTCTAGTCCACCGATTTGCAGCCCACGCGCGCTCAGCACGACCGATGGAACCGTGTCTGACTCGAATGTGATGCGCTCGGGTGCCTCGTGCAGTGGAACCAGCGAGCCATACCAATCGAGTGCCGCAACTCCGCCCCACGCCCCGGCCCATAGAGCCATAACAAGGACGAGTTTCGGTAGTACGACGAGCCAATGGCCCTTGTTGCGCAGCTCGAAATTCACAGGAGAGCACTAGCAGATCGCGCCGCAACCGCGAATCTCCTGGCGTGCCGGGTGATGAGCGCGTCTCAGCGGCGCGCGCGAGGCCTCGCCGGCGAAACGGCCGCTTCTTCGGCGGGCTAACGACGGGGAGTCGAGTGGGGCGGACAATCCTCCCTTGGGGCTCGGAATCTTGCGGAGGCACTCCGCATCCGCTACTCCAAACGGCCGCAAGAATGTCTCTGTCATCGAGAAGATATGAAGGTTTGTATCATTGGCTCTGGTTACGTCGGCCTCGTCGCTGGCGCCTGTTTCGCGGACACCGGGAACACGGTTACGTGCGCGGACATCGATGAAGGCAAGATCGCCGGCCTGAAGGAGAACATTCTCCCGATTTTCGAGCCGGGTCTGCAGGAAATCGTTGTCCGCAACCAGAACGACGGTCGTCTCATCTTCACGACCGATGTGGCGAAGGCAGTCCGCGACAACGACGTGATCTTCATTGCTGTGGGTACACCCCCTGGCGAGGACGGAAGCGCGGACCTCCAGCACGTCTGCGCCGTGGCGAAGACGATTGGGGAGAACCTCAACGGCTACAAGGTTGTGGTCGACAAGAGCACGGTCCCGGTCGGCACCGCCGATATCGTTCGCGACCTCATCCGGTCGGAGACCCAGGAGGACTTTGCCGTTGTCTCAAACCCGGAGTTCCTCAAGGAAGGCGCTGCGATCAATGATTTCGTCAAGCCAGACCGTGTTGTCATCGGAACGGACGATGAGCGTGCCCGCCAGATTATGGCTCGGCTCTACGAGCCTTTCCAGCGGACCTCCAACCGAATCATCTTCATGGACGTTCGGTCCGCGGAGATGACGAAGTACGCCGCCAACGCGATGCTAGCGACGCGAATCTCGTTCATGAATGAGATCGCGCGCCTGTGCGAAGATGTTGGCGCAGACGTGAATGCAGTCCGCATGGGTATTGGCTCGGATCCGCGAATTGGACCGAAATTCCTCTTCCCGGGCGTCGGATTTGGTGGCTCCTGTTTCCCGAAGGACGTACGCGCTCTCATGGGAACCGGCGCGAGTTACGGCCATGAGATGCACATCCTTCGTGCCGTCTTTGCTGTGAACGAGTTGCAGAAGATGCGCCTCGTTGAGCGCGTCGTTGAACACTTCGGTGAGGACCTCAGCGGCATGACTTTTGCCGTCTGGGGACTGGCATTCAAGCCGAACACCGATGACATGCGTGAGGCGCCGTCCATCACGATCATCAACGCGCTGCTTGAGCGTGGCGCCAAAATTCGTGGAACGGATCCCGTCGCGATCGAGAATGCGCGCAAAGATTTCGGCGATACCATCGACTATGTCGATAATGACTACGATACCGTTGAAGGCGCCGATGCCCTCCTCGTCGTCACCGAGTGGTCAGAGTACCGCAATCCGGATTTCGATCGACTGAAAGCTCTGCTGAAGAACCCCGTTATTTTCGACGGAAGAAACCTCTACGACCCGGGCCGCATGGCTGAGCAGGGCATTACGCACTACTCGATCGGCCGCCTGC
>JBLHWZ010000225.1:0-9396 GCA_047629415.1 Bradymonadia bacterium
CTTCCTTGTTAGGATCTCAACGTTGTCGCCGTTTTGCAGTTCGTGACGCAGCGAGACGCCCCGCCCGTTCACCTTGGCGTGCACCGCGTGGTGGCCGACCTCAGAGTGAATCGTGTAGGCGAAGTCAAGTGGGGTTGCGCCGTGGGGAAGCGAGATGATGTCGCCGTTCGGTGTGAAGACGAACACCTCGTCCTCGAAGAGGCCCATCTTGACCGAGTCGAGGAGCTCCTGCGAGTCGTCGATTTCGGCCTGGGTATGCACGAGGTCTCTCAGCCAGGCGAATCGCTCACCATCAGACTCAATGTCCTTGCCCTCTTTGTACGCCCAGTGCGCCGCGACTCCATGCTCAGCGACGTGATGCATATCCGCGGTACGAATCTGAATCTCGACCCGCTGGCCTTTAGGTCCTACCACAGTCGTGTGGAGCGACTGGTAGCCGTTTGGCTTGGGCACCGCGATGTAGTCCTTGAACCTTCCGGGGACTGGCTTCCAGAGGTCGTGAACCAAGCCGAGCGCTTCGTAGCAAGAGGCCTTGTCGGGCACGATGATGCGGAACGCTGTCAGGTCGAAGACTTGGTCGAACTCGACCTGCGACCGCTGCATCTTCTTCCAGATGGAGTAGAAGTGCTTCGGGCGGCCTTGGACTTCGGCGTCCAGGTTATGCCCTCGGACGATCTCGTGGAGGATGCGTGAGACCTCTGTGACGTAGTCTTTCCGCTCCGCGCGAGTTTGCGAGATCCGTGCGCGTAGGCCGTCGTACGCTTCGAAGTTCAGATACCGGAACGAGATGTCCTCGAGCTCGGTCTTGATCCAGTGAATTCCGAGGCGGTTCGCCAACGGCGAGTAGATATCGAGCGTCTCTTGGGCAATGCGTCGCTGCTTGGCCGGGGCCATGTGAGCCAGCGTCCGAATGTTGTGCAAGCGGTCAGCAAGCTTGATCAGGACGACGCGAATATCGCGTCCCATCGCGATGATTAGCTTCCGAATATTCTCGGCTTGCGCTTCTTCTTTCGACTTGAACTTTAACTTCGAAATCTTGGTGAGGCCCTCGACAATATCGCGAGTCGTCTGGCCGAACTCTCGCGCGACGTCATCGAAGGTCACGTCGGTGTCCTCGACCGTATCGTGCAGCAGAGCCGCCATGAGGCTCTCCAAGTCGAGCCGCATCTCACCGACGATCGACATCACCTCAACGGGGTGTCCGATATACGGCTCGCCGCTCTTCCGAGTCTGGCCTTCGTGAGCCAGAGCAGCGAACTCGTAGGCCTTCCTGAGCCGTTCAGCGTCGACGCTCGGCATGTACCCACGAATCCGAGACGAGATCTCGTCGTAGCGAGTCTCGACTTCTGGATAATTTGGGACTGGGGCGAGTGCTGTCATTAAGCGTTGTTCGAACAGTACGAGCGGAATGAAACACGTTCAAGTTCTGCCGCTCGATTCCTCGATCTCTATAGATCGAATTCCGTCCTAATGCTTGGCCACACGAGCGAGGTTCGGGTCTGGGCGGAGAGGTAGACCGCTCGGAGACTCCCGTACGCAGCCTCAAGTTCATCGTTTACGATCAGGTGCTGAAACGACTCGGCGTGTGCCATTTCTGCCCTCGCCTTGTCCATGCGACGACGCACAACGTCCTCCGCGTCGGTGCCACGCCCCATCAAGCGCGACTCCAGGACGGCCATATTGGGAGGCAGGACCATGCTAGAGATCGCTTCGGGATAGGAGAGCATCAGGCTCTCGGCACCTTGGTAGTCGATATCAAAGAGCAGTGGACGGTCCGCTTGCCTTGCGCGAGTGATCGCCGACTTGCTCGTCCCGTAGCGATTGCCGTGAACCTCCGCCCACTCGGCGAACTCGTCCCGCTCGATCATCGCTGCGAATTCCTCGTGGTCAACGAAGTGATAGGCCTCGCCTTCCTCTTCGATACCGCGTGGAGCTCGGGTGGTGGTACTCACAGACATCCCGAACTCAGGGAACTCCGCCATCAATCGATGGCAGAGCGTGGATTTTCCTGCGCCTGAGGCGCCTGAGACAATGAAGAGAATGCTCATTCGATGTTGTGTGCTTGTTCCCGCATTTGCTCGATGGCGGATTTTGCCTCGACGACCAAGTGCGTCAGCTTCGCGCTGACGGACTTTGAGGCCATCGTGTTTGTCTCGCGGATGAGTTCCTGGAGCAGAAAGTCGAGCCGCTTACCCTTCGCTGCGACCGCTTCGTCGTTCAGAACGAGCCGCAGCGCTCGAACGTGCTCCGTAGCCCGCTGGATCTCCTCGGCAATATCCGCTCGCTCAGCAACGATGACGATCTCCTGCTCAAGTCGGGTCTCATCCACGCTGGTACCCGGTGAGAGGAGCTCGGAGACGCGCTCGCCGAGCCGGTCTCGATGAGCCTGAATCTCGGGCTGGGCAGTCTCCTCGATGCGTTGGAGCAAGTCCTCCAGCCTGGACGCGTGGTCCAAGAAGAAGGTCTGCAATGACGAGCCCTCGCGGACGCGGAATGCGACCAGTGCGTCTGTGGCACTACGAATTGTGGAGAGTAGAGTCTCCACTTCGACGGCAACCGGCGAAGCGGGGCCGACTTGAGCTGCTCGCGCGACATCGGAGATCTGCACAGGTGCGAGGCCATGTTCGGCTGCGAAGGCCGTCAAACGCCGGGCTGCGGCCACCCAGTTCTCGTCGGCATCTGTCTGCCGCGACACGACGCTAACGCGGACATCCACCCGACCACGGAGCAGGCGCGACTTCACCTCAGCCGCGACCTTCTGCTCGAAAGCACCTAGCTCCGTCGGCAAGGCTACGCGGACGTCCAGTTGCTTCAGGTTGACCGACCTCATCGAGACCCGCACCTCGCCTGTCTCGGAGTCGGTCGCGGCCTCTCCGAAGCCTGTCATTGACCGCAGTGCCATCTAGAGGCTCTCCACGAGTCGGCGCAGCCCTTCAGCGAGAGATGTCTGAGGCTCGTAACCCAGCACCTCTCTAGCGCGGGAGATATCCGCAACGCTGTGTCGGACGTCGCCGAGTCGTTCCGCGCCGAAACTTGGCTCGAAGCTCGTCCCAAAGATCTCATTGAGCGCGTCGATGAGGTCGAGCAGTGTGATGCGTTGGCCGGTTCCGACGTTGATCGGGCGCCCGGTCGCCGCCTTGCCTGCCTCAAGGGCGGCGCGGTTGGCACGCACGACATTGCTTACGTGGCAGAAGTCTCGCGTTTGTAGGCCGTCTCCAAAGACGCTTGGCGCCTGACCAGCGCCCATCACTTCAACGAACTTCGAGATGACCGCTGCGTACGCGCCTTTGGGGTCTTGCCGCTCCCCAAAGATGTTGAAGTAGCGAAGCGCGATGGCGTTGATCCCATAGGCGGCCGCCCAGGTCGCACAGTAATTCTCGCCAAGAATCTTGGTCGCTGCGTAGGGAGAGACAGGTTCGGGCTGAACCGTCTCCGAACTCGGCAGTTGCGGATTCATGCCATAGGCGGCGGCGGACGCGGCAAACGTGAGGGCCTCTACCCCGGCGGATGCGGAGGCCTTGAGCACATTCAGCGTGCCGGTCGCGTTCACCGCGTGGCACTGCTCGGGCTCTGAGACCGAGAGCGGGACGGAGACCATCGCCGCTTGGTGTAGCACCCAACGCGCGCCGCGGATCGTCGTGGCGACGACGTCGCCGTCACGAACGTCGCCGTGGACAAACTCAACGCTGCCGGCGACGTGTTCAAGGTTGGAGCGATGCCCCGTCTCGAGGTTGTCTAAAACGCGAACGTGGAATCCCGTCTCGACAAAGTGAGTAGCGAGATGGGAGCCGATGAAACCGGCTCCTCCTGTGATGACGACTGTGTCCACGAGCGGCCTCCGCGATGGGGAGCGCCCCCGATATCAGCCTGCACGAGCACTCGCAACGACTGGTCCGCGCTGGTCTTCGATCGCTTGTGTAACGGGCGTGTTGCCAGGACGAGGGGCGCGAACGTGGAGCGATGTCGAGTTTGCCGGTCCCACGGGGGCTTTGGAGACGTCGCGCGCTGGGGCCCGTCCGAGGCTCACGTGCATGCGAAGTGAGCACCGCGCTGGACCGTTTCGCATGGCTCGGTCAGAGTGGCGTCTGTGAGCCTTCTATGAAGTACATGCCGGGCCTCGACTGGCTGCGCGCCCTAGCGGTGCTCTTGGTCGTTTGGGCACATACGATGCCGCTAAAGTACCGCCCGTTCGGCGGGCTCTTTGGGCAAGTAGGCGTGGACTTCTTTTTCGTGCTCTCCGGCTACTTGATGACACGCATCTTGCTGGACTGCCGCGAGTACGCGACCGGCGGGCGTGCGACCCTGGGCGTCTACGGGCGGTTTCATCTGCGCCGAATGCTGCGCATCGATCCCGTCTACTGGGCTCTGCTGACGTTGCTTTTCCTTACGGGGGTAATCCAGTCTACCGGGGCCTGGTGGAAGGACGCGTTCGTCTACTACCTCTATGGCTTCAATTGGTACGTGAACTGGGTGCAGTGGGAAGGCATCGCCGACGAGGTCATCCCGCTATGGTCCCTCGCTGTCGAGTACCAGTTCTACGTCCTGCTTCCTCCGCTCGTTTTCGCCCTCCGCACTCTCGACAGACTCCGAGTCGCGTTCTGGGTTCTGGCCGCGCTCGGTCTCGCAGCGCAGCTCGCTTTCGCCGCAGGGCTAGGCGAGTTGCTCGGCTTTCCCACCGGCCCGGAAGCGCGAATCAGCCAGAGCTATTCGCTCACACCCAGCTGTTTCATGCCGCTGGCGTTCGGCGGCCTACTGGCGGTGGAGACCGCGTCTGGCAAACTTGCGGCGGCATGGAGTCGCAAATCGGTCCGGTGGGCGTGGGGTGTTGGCGGCGCCCTCCTCTTCACCGTGGGGCTCTGGTGTTCCGGTCAGCTCATGAGCGAACCGCTGCTCAATCGCACGGTACTCCGAACTGGAGACAGTGTGTTCGGCGCGTGGCTAGTCGTCGCCATGAGTGCCGTGGCCGGCTCTTCACGGTTTGAGGCGAAAGACTTCGTCTCAAAGGGAATCCGACACATTGGCAAGGTTTCTTATGGGCTCTACCTCTTCCACAAAGCCGTCCCGACTCTTCTTGTTTGGATGGGAGTCGCGACCACCGATTGGTTCTGGTGGTTCGCGGAGTATTCCCCCCTCCCCATCTTCCGAACTGACAGTCTCTGGTATGCGCCGGTGTTCCGCATCACCGAGTTCACCTACGAGTTGGGGGTGAGCGTGCTGCTCGCGACGGTGTCGTGGCGGTTCTTCGAGCGCTTCTTCAACCGCCTCAAGCGCTTTGTGGGGTACGAGGGGATGCGGCCTGACGGAAAGCGGCCTGGGCCTTCGAATGACTAGGCTCGAATCGACTCAGGGGTCGAGTTGCTAGGCTTCTGGGTGGCCGAGCAGCCCGACTGAGACTCTGGGAGCGGCCCGTAGCCGCGCCGGGATTGGCCTGTAACGTCAGGCGCCTAGTTCTGAGCCGAGTTTCCCTCGCGGCGAACGCGCGATTGTCGAGCTTCAACGTGCGGGGCGCCTGGGTTAGCGTCCGTTAACGCGCTGCTGGCGAATCTCAGTGACGCGGCTCAACTTTGAACCCCGCGGACCCATGTCAGTGGCAATAGTTGCCAAGCTAGGCGACATCACAAAACTAGCTCTCGACGTCATCGTGAATGCCGCCAACTCCTCTCTACTTGGCGGCGGCGGCGTAGACGGGGCGGTACACCGTGCAGCTGGACCGGAGCTGGTTCATGAGTGCCGACTGCTGGGCGGATGCAAGACGGGGCAAGCCAAGCTAACCCACGGACACAATCTTCCTGCTCGGTATATTATCCACACAGTCGGTCCTGTTTGGCGTGGCGGGGAGAACTTGGAGCCGACGCAACTGGCTTCTTGCTATCGTGAGTCTCTCCGAATCGCTGCGGAACGGGAACTCCGGACGATTGCGTTCCCGAGTATTAGGACCGGAATCTACGGCTATCCGATCGAATTGGCCGCGAGTGTCGCGCTAGAAACTGTTCGGGGCCAAGTCGCTGAAAACCCCGGGAGATTCTCAGAGATCGTGTTCTGCTGCTTCTCTCAACGAGATCTAGAGGTGTATCAGACAGCACTCGCATTGGGTTCAACCTGACCGGGCCGAGCGCCAGGAGTGGCGAGAACAGCCACCCGGGCAGAAACACCGGCGTTCGTACCCTCACAAGAGCGAGCAAGTTGAACCCGCTCGGCGCGCTCAAAAACGCATCAGTCGATGTCGAGATGCGAAGAACCGTCAGCTGCCGCCCACCTTCCTCCAAACGGCAGGTGGCACCATATCCGGCCTGTTCCCGACCATCCGACTAGGCTCGCTGTACACTGATGGGCGATCCATGTGCTCCGATCAAACGATCGGGTAACTCTAGCAAACCCAGGTGCTTCGTGAGGTTCCTGTAGATGAATACTTGGTCTCGGCGTCGACGAGGAGTGATTGCGATCATCATTGGGATCGTCCTTATACCGACGGCAATCATGATCGGATCTGGCACTGAGTACGGACAACTCCCCGGAGGCCTATTGATGGGCTTGGTCGGCTACGCTGTGTTCTTCGGGGGTGTCGCGAACGTCCTTCGCGGCGCTTGGCTCTTAGTTCGGAGAGAATAGCGGGGCGCCGGTCCGGGAGGAGGCGCCGGTCCGGGAGGAGGCGCGGGCGGAACGTCGATACGTATGCAGGGCACCAACTCGGAGACTGCGCGAGGTCGCGCGACCGGCCTGACTCTCGTCGTCGCAGCCGGAGGTGAGCGTGGCACCTCAACGTGCGGATCCAACGGCGCAGTCGGTTCTAGCGACTCGCCGACGAGAACCTGACGTTCGAGCACGCGGGACATGTCGGTAGCCGTTTGAACTCGGCCGCCGGAGTCCTGCATCTGAGTCGATGGCTCAGCGGAGCGCCCCAAGCGGGCCCTACTTCGGTCGGCGTCGGTCTCTTGGGTCGGTCGCGAACCGCATGAGCGACTCCAATGGACCCCGCCGAAAGCGGAGACTCCACCTGCTTGCGAAGACAAGTGATGCCGCGCAAAAAATGCCCGCAGACACGAGGGCAAAGTTGAGGGACTGGTTCTCCAAGGCCCCCGCCGCCTCGAGGACCCCCATTCCGATCACGACGTGGGCCACATACAACGTCAGAGCCATCTGGCCCGTTGCGACAATGGGCCGCATCCACACAGCGCTGTGAAATCGCTGACCGAGCGAAATACAGGCCACCACAATGGTGACCGCCGTCCCGCCCGCAGCGACCATATAGAGGATAACGGGAGGCATCGGGTCCGTACCCACCACCGCGATCAGATCTGCCTTCTCCTGGACCGACAGCGCGGAGGTCATCAGCCAACGGCGTAACCCCCAGCTCACGCTCTCGCCAAGAACAGCGGCGGAGACACTCCACCGAAGGACTCGGTTTCGAGTGTCGGCATTGGAGAGGTCCAGTCGCCCGAGTGCCATGCCTACGAGCATGAACGCGAGCCACGGGACGACAGGATGGAATCCGTTGAAGAACAGGTGCCGCATCATTCCGGCAGGCGTCCAAAATCCGATGTAATTCAGCCCTTCCCAATCCCAACCAGTCTCATAGTTTAATACCAAAAGAAGGACCATGAACAGCAGCGCGAGGAGTGACGCGGCTGTCAGGAGGACTCTCGTCGGGGCTGTCAGAAACAGCGCGGCTACGGCGATGTAGACGCCGTAGAAGTGAAGAATGTCGGCGGGCCAAATGGGCGTGTAGGCCAGCCCCACGAAGAACAAGAAGACAGCCCGCCGGAGGACGGTACGTCGATCGCGAGCGATCCCAGACGCGTCTGCTGAGTTGCGAGATCGACGTGAAAGCAGGGAGAGGCCAGCGCCAGCCAGCAGAACGAAGGTCGCGGCGGCGCGGCCATCAAGGAGACCGATCGTCCACACTAGCCAGCTCGGCCCCGCGGACTCGGCTCCCATGACGACCTTGAAGTTGACCACCACCATACCGAACACAGCGACGGCGCGCGCGATGTCAAAGCCAAGAACTCGTGTTGGATTATCGGTCACTCAATCTCGCTTTCCAGGACCAACCCAACGACCCCGCTGGGGCTCACCTGGAGGCGGGGACTGTCACGCCGCGCCGCGGTAGACGGTCATGCTCGGGAAGGCCATGTCCCATCCGTTCTCGTCGAAGGACTTCTTGATCGCGAGGTTCACCCGGTTTCGGGTGGAGAAGTACTCAGACACTGGGTCGACCCAGTACAAGACAGTGAGCTCGAGCGCAGAGTCACCGAAATTGTCGAAGCGAACGGCGTAGCCATCCCGGATGGTCTCCTCTGCTTCCAGAATCCCCTTGAGCGCGTCCATCGCGGCTTCGAGCTGCTCACTGGTGGTCTCGTAGACAAGGCCGATCGTGCCAGAGAACTTCCGCGCTTCACGCGCGGACAGGTTCTCGACGGTGCTGCCGACGAGCATCTTGTTGGGAACCGTGACGAGGGTGTCCTCGAAGGTGCGGACCCGGCAGGTGCGAAGACCGACATCCGTGACGGTGCCCGTGTGACCGCCGATGTTCACGACGTCGTCGACCTGGAAGGGCTTGTCGGCGAAGATCGTCAGTGAGCCGAAGACGTTGGCCAGGGTGTCTTGCGCGGCCATCGCCAAGGCCAAACCGCCGATGCCGAGGCCTGTGAGCACGGACACGATATCGTAGCCGAGGTTCGACAGGATCATCAGAGCGGCGAGCGTCCAGATGACGAAGACCAAGGTGCGCTGCATGATCGGCACGAGCTGATCGTCTAGGCGGTTCTCGCTCGCGTCAGTGAACGGGTCGATGTAGGTCTTCCGCGCCGCCTTGACGAAGTTTGTTGCGGTCCACGCGCAGAAGATCGTGACCAGGAAGGTGGTGCCCGACGCGACAACTTGCTCGAAGACCTCCGGAAGGACGAGCAGCTTGAAGGAGAGGCCGAGTCCACCGACGAGGGCGACCCACTGAACCGGCTTCTCGAAGGTCTCCAACACGAGGTCGTCGAGCTTCGTCTCCGACTCCGCGACGCGCTTCACGATAGTCTTCCGGAACGTTCCGCGGAGCACCTTGCTGAGCACAAGAGTCAGGGCCACGGCGAACGTGAAGCCGAGAATGTGCAGGAACGTATTGTCGGCGATCAGAACTGTGTTGAGGAGTTCAGACATTTGAGTCGGTGTTGTCTAGGTGAGGAGTTTCGCAAGGCCAGTGCCTGGAATTTGGTCGCTAGGCAATGAGCTTTTTTCAAGGGGCCCAGACTCGTGGGCCAGATCGGGAGCGGCCGGTGCCTTAGATGAGCCTGAGATAGCGCCTCCCGACGCCGTAAGTGTTGGACCGCGCTACTCCACAACCTGCTGAAGCCGCATGACCATGAGCGCACCGCCTCGGCCATGGACCTCGAGCCACATTGACCCTGG
>JBLHWZ010000226.1:0-9346 GCA_047629415.1 Bradymonadia bacterium
ATCCATGGTCGAGCGCTGAGGATCCGATGAACGCTGGTCTGAATGACCAAACATGGAACTTGGTGAATCGCCTCTCCATGGGATTTCTCTTCGTACTGACACAGCCCGGTGTGCCGCTCATCTACTACGGCGATGAGATCGGCCTCTACGGCGGTGGCGACCCGGACAACCGGCGCATGATGCCTTGGGGACCGCTCTCCGATGCTCAACTCGAGGTTCGCGGTCGTGTGCAAGCCGTCGGCCAAGCTCGGCAAGACCTCGTCGCTCTGCGCCGCGGACGCTTCCAAGAGTTGTGGGTCGACGACAACTTCTTTGTCTACGCGCGAGTCACCGAGGCCGGCGAAGTCGCCATCGTCGCGATGAACAAGGGCGGCGGCACCTCACGCGCCGTTCCTAATCTCGACGACCTCGGGCTCGGCGGCGTCCGCCTCGTGGATCGCCTCGGCGGCTCTCGGACCGTCACCATCAGCGGTGATGGCAACGGCACGTTTACGCTAAACTCCTGGGAGTACGCTATCTTCGTCCCCGAATAGCCGAAGGCCCAAGCGATGGCGGACGAGCAAAGAGAGAATAAGCGCCCCCATGTCGTGAACGCGGTGACCCTCGCCCCAGAAAGCGTTGTTGGCGTTTGTCATCCCGTCAGCGCGGTGCCACAATTGCGGCTTGATTGGATTTGGGAGGCTGACGTTCCACCGCAACGGACGGGATTACGGTGAAATCGATCGCGACCGCAGCCGGAATCCTCGTCGCTTCCTGTTCTCACAGCCCTTCATCATTTGAGTCAGCCGGCGAGGAACCAGAGGATGCAACGGTCAGCGAACTGATCCGTTGGATGGAGTCAGGTCGAGCTGATCGCACGGCGTCTAGCTGCAGGTATTGGGAGGAGCACTCCACCGAATATGGTCTGGTGGCACTCGACCTCTTGCGATCTACCGACCGCCTCAGCGATGAGGCCCCCTACTTGCTCGCCCACGCCTCGTGTGCCGCGCGAAACACAGACCAATCAGCAGTGCTGCGCGAGGCCATCGAAGACCACTGTGGCCCGATTCCCGAGTGCGCCGCCGCCGATGGGTGTATCGAATCCCAACTCGCCTGCTGGTCTGCGCTTGGATTCGTGCGGTCCCCCACCTGGAGTAGATTCAGCGTGGAATTGATCGACTCATTCAAGACGGACGACCTGTTGGCGCCGGGACCCAAAGCCGCTCGATGCCGCAGCGCGCTTCACTACATGAACCTCTGCTGCTCCAACGACCATGAGTACGATCGAGCAATCATGGAACTCGGCTCAGGGGTTCGGATACCCCTGAGCCTCTCAGATGGGCGCGGGTTTGAGTTTGTGCCTGAGCCATTTTGAACCGCTGGCCAGCACTCTAACTCGGTCGGCCAAGATGAGCCGCTTCGATTGAGTGCCTCTGCGCACCCCCCTCGGCTCGTCTAGTAGACGCCGGCGAGCTGCATGCAGCCGTGCACCACAATCAGCGGCGCGATGACCTTGCCCACGCGGCCGAATCGTTTGCGCCAGTCTGCCATACGTTCGGGGTCACGTGGATTCCGAGGGAGCGTGCCATTAGCGATCAGGAAGAAGTAGATGCCCCCGCAGATGGGGATCAGTCCTTCGAGATTGCCAGTATTCCAAGGTTCCATCAGTCATCCTCTAGTTTGCGGTTGGCGATGATCGACGCATCGCTCAAGTGACCGGTGTCCCGGTATTCCAGAACAAGCCGACCGACCGGGGCGACGAGACAAGCGAGCCCCATCATCACCATCTTTGGCTTGGAGACCAGGGGCCTGCGCCCAGCTGTCACCAACCGCAGCCGACTGCGAAGAAGTCCTCGGGAGAATCCGAGAGAAGCTCCAACCAAGTCGCCCAGAAATCGTTCGCTCGATAGATGAAATCGAGCAGCACCTCGTCGTCTCCGACGGCCTCTATCATCCAGTCCGCGGCGGGGTCGATTCGACCATCGGAGTTGCCCAAACCGGGGACTCGAGTTGAGAGGCGGCTGACGTCAGCGCCCTCGGCCCAACGGTCGTTCGCATCAGCAAACGGAAGCATACCCGGGATGTCCGACCAGGCCTCGATGAAGGTCATTTCACCCGCATCATTGAAGACAAACTCTTCGTAGATTGGGCAGAGGCCTTCTTCGTATTCGAAGACGACGTAACAACGTGCGAAGGGCTGCTCGTCGAAGAACCGGCAGTCGCGCTCAGGCACCGTCGACGGGTCACCCTGGCGAAGCAGGCGCGACGAGTCGATCATCGGCTGCCGCTCGTACCCGGTCAGCAGGAGCCACGGTGGCCACTCCCAGCGCGCGACTAGGTCGGAGTAGTTTGGGATACTGTCCTCAGGCTGCGACGTATCCAACGTGTCGAAGTACTTGTTTGCTTGATCGACGTAATAGTCCGGCTCCATCGTTGCGACTAAGCAGCCGGCCGTGGCGGCATCTGTGCCTGCGTTCTCGCAGTTGGCGCGTGCCTCTGTGACGTCTTCGCCAACCTCCTCAAAGGCATCCTCAACAGTATCCTCAGCCGCGTCGACTGTCGGAGTGTCGGAGGCAGGGTCAACCGCGGTGTCCGAGCTTGCGACATCACCTGAGGGCGTGTCAGCAGCTGGATCTTGGGGGTCGTCTCCGGATGAGCATCCAGCGAGGAGAATGACGCTCAGAATTAGTCGTTCGTGCTTCATGCGATGAGTTCTACCCGAGTTTCGCGTCGAGATGAACGACTCGCTACCTCTAGTCCGACTCGGGGCCGTAGACGCCGATGCGGTCGACCTTTGTGAAGGCGCGGGCATGCCAGAAAACGCGGGTTTCGATGCGGTGGCCGGCACGTTCGGAGAGATCAGCCGAGAGATCGAAGGACTGGGTTTGGAATGGGGCTTCAAACTCGGCGCGCCTCACCTCACGGGTCACCAGCGGCTCGCCCGCGTCTGAGTCATAGATATCCAACGTCACGATCACCTCATCCTCCGTGTCGATGACGTCGATTTGTAGGTCGAAGAGAACGGTGATTGGTCCGGCAGGGAAGTGGGTCGCGTAGGGCCCAAACACGAGATGGCCAGCCGAGTGTGCATCCGTCCCAGCCGCCCAACCGGAGCCGTTCGCGACGCCAACCTCGTGCTCTAAGCCGGCCGCCGAGAAGACCTCACGAGTAAGGTTTCGCCAGCCCTCGCCACCCATCGTGATACGCCGACGCGCCTCTACCGAGCGATCTCCCGGCAGTACCGGGAGCGAGATACCCGCGTGCAGGAGTCCGCCACCAATCTCTGTCGCGCCGTGGACCTCGCAGAGACACAGGCCGGTGTCGTCGTTGTCAGAATCACCGACATGCGCGAGCTGCACCGTGGAGCCTATGACAAACTCCGGGTAGGCCGACAACGCGAGTGGCTGGCGCGCCCAGCCGTATACAACGTCTCTCCCGAGGGGAGCATCAGGCCAGGCGTTCCAAACATCGGCGGTCACCACACCGCGACCGTATGTGTCAGGGAGATCGCTTTCGAAGGGGCGGACGTAGCGGTGTAAGCCCTTCAGTGGGTGTGCGTCCGGAAACGCTGTGAGTAAGAACCCGCCAATAATGCTCATCGGAGCGGAGAAACCAGGGTTCGTTGCGGGGTTTCGGAACTGAAACACTCGGTCGAAGTGCGGCTCGTCTGCGCGCAACTCATAGCCCAACCGAAGGAAGACGGGTCGACGAACACCATCCGAGAAGAGCCAATCTTCATGGCATCCCGACGGGCTCCCGAACAGGTCCGCTTCCTTGACGAGGCGCGTTTCCCAAACCAGGCGAACGGCGCGTCCATCATCGATCCACTCGGCTTCGACAATGTTTGCTTCGGAGTCCCAGGTCATGTCGCGATCGTTGCAAGCCACCCACCATGGGATATCGGGGTCCGAGTAGTCGGCGGCTTCATTGACCGAGTACTGGTTGCACCAGTCACCATCAGCACACGCGGGGTCATCTCCCGGCTCGGGCGTCCGGTTGGGAAACTCAATATGCTCTGCTCCAGAGTAGCCAGCCGGCCAAACACCGCGTCCGTTTTCGCCGACCATTAGTGAGCTGATTGGCCGCTCGTCCGGACCCAAGAGGATGAAGTCGAGCTCGTCGCCGGTCGCTCCGTTTAGCCACCACAGCCCGTTGAGTTCGCCGTGGAACCCCGTCTCGTCTAGCCACGCAATGTAGTGCTGTCCGATGAAGTAGCGGTCCCTGTCGTTCGGCCCGGTCTCGTCATCTAGACCGAGCCCATCGAGCGCCCTTTGAAGCAAGAGCGCGGAGTGCTCAGGGGGCGCTCCACTCAGGTCGACAACGCTCAGTGTCTCGAGTTCAGGAAGCTCTGGTCCCGTGTCAGCGGGGCGGTCAGCCTCGACGTCCGCGGAAGTATCGTGCGCTGCATCTCGATCGGGAGCAGTGTCCGAATCGGGGCCTAGGGCGTCCGAATCGGGGCCTAGGGCGTCCGAATCAACGACGTCCGATGCATCAGTAGAAGGGTCCACGTCGCCGCCGCCGTCGCTGTCTGAAGTGTCCGCGCTTGCGCCGTCGGATGGCATATCCGCCAAATCTGAGTCCGCCACGTCCTGAGGCTGCACCCCATCAGGCAGGCTGGTGTCGACGGCGGGCCCGGCGTCACGCACAGCGGTGTCGCGGACCGTCCCATCTGCCAGAGGCTCGGGCACCCCGTTGCCACAGGCGGCGAGCAGTAGGAGGACGGGGAAGAATATGAGGCGGGCTTGGGACAACAACATCGCGGTCAGTGTAGCACCATCTGCGGCTGAGCGCGCAGCCGAGCATTGGAGTGGCGAAGAGAAGCGGTCCTGTTGTATGGGGACGCACCATCTACCCGCAGAGTGAGCAAATGAGTCTTCAAACCGATCTGTCCACGCGTGCAGGTGCCAAGTGCGAATTGTGCGAGAGCACCGAATCGCTGGCCCCTCTCCTGGTGGCTCCCCATTTGGCCGAGGCGGTCGATCACGCGATCCTCGCTTGCGCAAACTGTACCGGCCAAATCAACGGTGGCGAGCTGGACGCCAATCACTGGTACTGTCTGCAGGGAGCAATCTGGAGCGAAGTCGCTGGTGTGCAGGTGACGAGCTGGCGGCTGCTCAAGCGGCTCGGCGCCGAACAATGGGCGGTCGATTTACTAGACCAGGCCTATCTCGCCGACGACGTGCTCACCTGGGCCAAGGATGGCTTCGCCGAAGCGGATGATCGTGACCCGTGCTTCGACAGCAACGGCGCGCGGCTCAGCGACGGTGACAATGTGACGCTCATCAAGGACCTGGTCGTGAAGGGTGCCAACTTCACAGCGAAGCGGGGAACATTGGTCCGCGGCATCCGGCTCACGGACAATCCGGAACACGTCGAAGGCAAGGTCAACAAGACTCACATCGTGTTGGTCGCTAAGTTCCTGAAGAAGGCCTAGCTCCGGCCGGTGAGCATGTAGGCGCTGGAACGGGAGATGCGTCTCGTTCCACGCAACATCTCTGGCGGGGACGCGAACACGGGTGGAAAGCACTGATCCGCAGGAGGGATCATGACACCACCTCGCCAGATATGCGCCAGGCAGACGTTCGAGATCACATCCCGAGCCATCGAGCGCGCCTTCTTCTTTGCGCCGACCGGCATCATCACACAGCTCTTTATGTTCCTGCTTGGATTCTACGCCAAGCAGCGGGGTATCATCATTTACGGCGTGGTGTTGATGTCCAATCACTACCACTTGCTCGGCCTCGATGTGCGCGGCAACTTACCGGACTTCGTTCGCGACCTGAACTCCATTTTTGCCCGTGCGCTTAACGTTCATCACCACCGGGACGACAAGATCTGGTCCGGTGACGGGTATCATCTGGTGCGGCCGATCAACCCAGAAGACGTCATGCATCGCATGGTCTACCTTGCGGCGAATCCGGCGGCGGCGGGGCTGGTCAACCGGGCGGAGGAATACCCCGGCGCGGTGGTGACGCCAGGGTCTATCGGCGTGCCAACGTCATATCGTCGCCCTGACTTCTTCTTCAGCAAAGACGGTCCATGGCCCGAGCAAGTCGAGGTCACTTTTGCGGTCCCGGGATGCATGGAGATGACGAGAGGCGATTACATCGCTGCGTTCTCGTCGGCCTTGAAGGAGAGGGAGTGGGAGCATCGGCGTGAGCGGCGGTCGGAAAGCAAAGGGTTACTCGGGGCGGACGCATGTCGCGCGGTGTCGCCCGCGGACCGTCCGAAGAGCGGCGAAAAGCACGGCCGTCGCAAGTTTGAAGTGGCCTGTAAGGACGAGTGCGAGCGGTCGGCTTCTATTCGTCGCATGAAGGCGTTTCGTGAGGCGTACCTCGTGGCACTCGAGGAGTGGCGCGAGGATATCTCGGGAGTGGTCTTCCCGCACGGCTCGTGGTGGGTCCGGCGTTACGCCGGGGCGGCGGTGCGTCCAGCGCCGGACTGAGCGGAGCCCCTTTAGGGGCTGAGCGTAGAGGTTCGGCTATTGCTGGGGGATGAGGGAGCACGACGCCGGGGCAGCGGGGGAGGTGCGTTGCCCCTTTAGGGGCCTGGATCTGAGGCGTTGTATTTTGGTAGGGGGTAGCCCCTTTTGCCGTCGGCGCGACAGCGGCGACGGCAAAAGGGGCGGTTGTTTTGCTCGATCCAAGCGTTTTGCTTCTCGTTTGCGTCCGGACCTTCGGGCAGGAAAAAACGGGCGGGGGAAAACGCGTCCGGGCAGGAAAAAACTGGCAGGAAAAAATGGGCGGGGGAAAACGCGTCCGGGCAGGAAAAAACTGGCACGCCACGTATCTCCATGAAACGCCAGCAAAGACGAGCTCCACTAACAGTACGACGGTGGATAGACCTGTCTGCTCAGACACGTCAGGAGACTCGGGCAGAGTGCCACGTCGGGATTCTTCGTTCACCCCTAACTCAAACGGCGAGCCGTTTGTCAGTCAATGCCCAGATCGCGCCGACCGCGCCGATCGCGCCGACCGCGCCGATCGCGCCGACCGCGCCGACCGCGCCGACCGCGCCGACCGCGCCGACCGCGGCTTTGACCTCAGCGCCGTACAAAAACGACCGAACGGGAACCGGCAGCATCTGCCGATCCTCGCTAAATCAAACGTGATTGGGCGTGCGAAGAGCTCTAACGAGCCGCAACCGTCGTTGTGGCGTCGCGCATTCGAAAGGTGACTGGCAGGGTGATCGATGCATCACTCACATAGGTTGGGGCCATCGAAACCCGTTCAAGCGAAGCTTCTACGCAGGACGCCAGTGCGCCACTCCCTGTTCTATTGGTGAGCAAGTCCACTTCTGGAGCGCCACCGTTACGCGCTGGATGTACTCGAAGCATCATGAGACCGTCGAGATTCGGGGACTGCACCAGCTGGGTCTCGTAGCACGCTTGCATTGCCTCCCGGAGATCCTCGATGTGCTCATCGACATAGTCGCGACCATCCAGTCCGTGAGGCATGAACGTCCCGACGAATGCCTCGGGCACTTCCGTAGCGTTTGCCTCGGCAGAAGAGGCAAACAGTGCAGCGCCAGCGACGGCGGCGGCGATGAGCAGGTTCGTCTGAATGTTCATGGCAGGCTCGGGAGTTCGGAGTCTCGGTACGCCTTCTAGGTTGAGCACAAGACGTCACTACGTCAAGCGCCGCCGACACAATAAACTCGTTTATTTTCAACAATGTACGAGAACATTGCACATGGGACGACCGGTGAGTCCTGGTAGGTCTCGTCGGCATCAGACCCACTTCCAACCCCCTGTGCGCGTTCAACACACAACTACGCATTTTCTCTGAGTTCGTTTGCGATCCGCTCACCTACGGTGTTCTTGATGTCCGCAATTGAAACACGAGGCCAGACATGAGCACACACTGGCGCACGCTGGGGAGCGTGTGTGTGAATCCTCTTCATGGGTGGTGAATCGCACACATGGAGAGCGATCTACTGGACCTCAGATAATCTCGACTTTCGTCCTTGCCCCGACTCGAGATGTGTCCCAGAGTATTCGTATGAGCCACGTCGTCATGGACAGCCATACACGGAACTGGATCCTCGCCCTCTTCGCGATGGTGATCGTCCCGATCGGTCTCTACTTCGGCCCGATCTTCGGGGTCGGCTACGGCGTCTTCCTCTTGGCGCTCACCTATGGCACCGGACCACCCGACCCCATCGCACGGCCTGGCGCGGTTGACCTAGCCGGCTGCACGGACTGCCCGTCTTGTGGCTCGATGCAAGTCGACCTGGTCGCTGAGGAGAACGCCACAGACGAAGCCGAACTGCATTGGACCTGTTTTGCCTGCGATCAGCAGTGGAGCATCCACTAGCGGTTAGGCGCACTCCCTCGGCCCCTAGTGCTCTTGTTCGGAATTGCTGACCCAGTGCCCGGCAAGAGGATCGACAACGCGATGGCGGCGTGATCTTGGGGTCAGCCCATGGAGATTGAGTTCACATCGGATGAATTGGTGTCACTTCGCACGACTGTTCGGAAGCAGTCGGAGGAGGTTCTGATCGTCGAGCGTGCGCGCCTGGTGCTTTCCTTCGCCGCGACCGGGTCGGTCTCGGGAACAGCTGCGGAGTTTGGGACGACGCGTAGACGAGTGAGTCGCTGGGTCGCGCGCTGGCTCGAGGGGCGCTCGGTCGAGGCTCTACGCGACGTTCGTCGCACTGGGCGAAAGCCGCAGTTCGGGAGACGGCCAAGGTGCTCTTGATCGTGAGCCAGTCGCCGGCGGCGTACGGGCTCGTCACCGTAACGTGGACCCAGGAACTCGTCGCGGAGGTGCTCGCGCGGGAGGACGTGCACCTGAGCCGCTCGACGGTTCAGCGTATCCTCGCTCGACAGGACATCGATATCCGGAGCGTGCAGTACTGGCTATTCACGGTAAAAGACCGCCCGGAGTACGTGTCTCGCCGCGACGCAATCTGCGCTTTGTATTGCGGCATGTACGAGCTTCCCAACGATGAACTCGTGGTCTGTTTCGACGCGAAGCCAGGAATCCAGGTGCTCGGTGACCCGAAGGGGGTCGGGAGCCTGAGCCCACGCTTGGGACAGCCCCGACGGGTGGAGTTCGAGTACCGCCGCATGGGAACGCGAAGCGTGGTCGCAGCGGTGTCTCCGACAACCGGCGAGGTGCTGCACTTGGACCTGTTCAACAAGGAGCGCCGATTTGACTCCGTCGAGACGATCGCGTTCCTCGACCACCTGCGCCTGACGCTCTCCGAGCGCGGGATCCGGCGGATCCATCTCGTGCTCGACAACGGCTCGACGCACCGGTCGGCAGCGACGACGAAGTATCTCGCCGAGCACTCCGATTACTTCACGACGTACTTCACGCCGGTGCACGCGTCCTGGCTGAACCTGTGCGAGAACTTCTTCTCG
>JBLHWZ010000227.1:0-9328 GCA_047629415.1 Bradymonadia bacterium
GACGTCTTCACGTCGCTCGTTTCCACACCGTTCTACGCAGATTTGCCGTTCGGTGAATCGACCGGTGTTGTGGTGGCGGTTGGCGGAGATGCATCCGTCGTCTTCCGTGCGCAGGACTCCGAGTACGAGGTCAGCGTGAGCGGCGAGTTCGCTTTCGGCGGCGACGACCAATACACCGTGGGCGCGATTGGAAACGCAGACGCGCCCTTGGCACTGCTGATCCGCGAGGACTCATCGTCGCCACCGAACGATGCAGTTCGTTACCGATACGCTCACGCGTCATCCGCGCTCTCTGAGTCGGTCAATCTCTGGCTCGCGAACGAGGGAGAGCCCGATGACACCTTCATCGAAGACCTCGGATTCGGTGATGTATCCAATGACGCCACGAGAGCGGCTGGTCCCCACCGGATCTCGATCGACCTAGAGAAGGACGGCGTTCCTGACGTCTTCTTCGACATGGGCAGCTTGGTCTCCAGCGCCCAGTACACATTCTGGATCAGCTCAGACGCCGCGGGCGCCTTCATCTTGATCACCGATACCGAAGGCGGCTCAACGCGGATTGACGGTGCGCCGATCGAGTAGGCCCCAGGCCTACTCGATGACGCCCGCTACTGTGTTGGCGGCGGGCAAGCGCTCGTGAGACCAGCCTCACATGCGTGCCGCAGAAACGCCTCGGCGGTGGCCAGATCGACATCGACTCCGGCGCCGCTCTGATAGATTTCGGCGAGGTCGACGCACGCTGTGAGCACACCGCGACGGCACCCCATATCGAGGAGTAGTCGCCCCGTTTCTTGGTCTACCGGCCCTCCGATTCCGGAGTGCGCCATGCGCCCAAAATCGACGCACGCGGGCACGTCGTTGAGGTTGCAGGCGCGCGAGTAGAATCGCCTCGCCGCTTCAGGGTCTTCGTCGAGCGTCTGTGACCACTCGGCGAGCGTGATGCAGGCGAGCAGCTCCTCGCCCTGCATGCACGCGCGTTGAAGCGACTCCTTTGCAGCGCCGAAGCTCGGATGCGCCTCGCCCTCAGGCATCACGAGTCTGCCGAAGGCCTCGCAGGCAACCCAATACTCGGCTGCGCAGGCGCTCTGGAAGAGCAGCAACGCTGCGACAGGGTCCTGGGCAACGCCTTGGCCGTCGCGAAGTAGGATGCCCGCGTTGTTGCACCCGATCGGATCACCGGCCTCACACCCAGTCTGATACCACCTGAGCGCATCGGAATCGCTCTGCGCTCCGCCCTGGCCCGTTCGCCACATTCTGCCCAACGCCACGCAGCTCGGCCCGTGCTCCGCGATGCATCCTGTCTCGAACGAGGCTCTCGCTTGTTCGGGCTCCCCCGCCCTGTTGCGAAGCCGCTCACCTAGCTCAGCGCAAGCGGCGCCGGGCTCGTTGGCACAGCTCTGACCTAGACGTTCCAGATCGAAGCCAGAGAAATCCTGCTCGGCCTGAGCTGGGGCAACTTCCGTGGGGGGCACCGGCGCCTCCGACTGCACAGGTTGGCAGTCGCCACAACCGGCCAAGAGGAACGCGAGTAGAGCGGCTCGTTTCAACGCCATTCAAAAGTCTCAAAGGCAAGGTCAAACGACTCGAGCTCGCCGTCGCAGAGCCCGTCGTTGCAGTAGAGTAGGAATCCAGCGCTAACGTCCGGAGTCTCCACGAGCCGAAGGAAGACCTCGATTTCTCGATTCTGCTCGGGCCGCTGCGCGACTTGCTGGAGTTCGTAGAGCATCCCGTTCTCGCTGGCTTCTTCGCTGACACCATCGACATCGAGACCCTCGATGGAAGCGAGGCCGGAAACAATGGCTGCGATGCCAATGCGTCCCCGAGCGGAACGTGGCCCAAGGTGAGAGGAGACCACTACGAGCCGAGCGCCGTCGGAGTACCGTACCAAGTTGCTCACTGAGCCGATGCGGCCGTCGGGCACAAATCCTAACGGGCTCTCCATCGAGAAGATCTGTTGGCTATCCCAGGCGGATGGCCGCGCCCCTGTCCGCCTCCAGCTGCGCGCGATGGCATCGACGCGCTCGGCTTGCTCGACGAGCTCGGACTGCGGAACGATCAGCGTCATCGCTCCCACCCATGATGATGTCGCGACGATGGTCACCAGCGTCATCGCGCGCTCGCCTCCGTGCAAAGCGGACGGTGCATACCCAGACATCAGGATAGCGAATCCATCGTCTCGCAGGACCGTATCGTGGGCAACGTCCTCGTAGTCCTCTTCGAATCCTGGCTGCATCGTGCCAGCGATGCGGTTTGCGAGTATCTCGCGCTCCGATCGGTTGGCCGGGATGCCGTCCTCGAGCATCAGCAGCGGGATGGCGACAACTCCGGAGTTGTCATCCTTGAGGGCACCATTGGGCAGGAAGTCCCATTCGGAGTCGTCAGGGAACTCGATGTCGGAGCCTGGGAGCTCGACCCAGCCTTCCGTAGCGAACGCGCCGCTGGCGAACCAGGCGGCGAGGACAATTTGCTTGCAAAGTAGTCGTACCATGGCGCGGAGGTTAGCGGACTTTGCTCTCCGCTGCACCGCGGACAGCACGCGAGTGTTCCACCCGCATTTGTGGACGAACCGCGAGCACGCGGACTAAGGTCCAGCGGATGAAACTTACTGTAGTAATCCCCGCCTACAACGAAATCGCGACCATCGACGAGATTCTCAAAAGAGTGTCTGGCGTCGAGTGTGTTCACGAGATTATTGTCGTCGATGACGGGTCGACAGACGGGACGCGAGAGCGCCTCTCTGAGCTTGAGAATCCGCCGAAGATTCGGACGATTTTCCACGAGATGAACAAGGGTAAAGGCGCAGCACTCTCAACAGGGTTCCGAGCAGCGACCGGCGACATAATTGTCGTTCAGGACGCCGACCTTGAGTACGATCCGAGGCAGTATCCGCGGCTGATTACTCCGATCATCGAGGGCAAAGCGGACGTCGTGTACGGCAGCCGTTTTGCGCCGGGTGAGACGAGGCGGGTCCTGTTCTTCTGGCACTCGGTCGGCAACCGGTTCCTCACGTTGATGAGCAACATGATGACCGACCTCAACCTCACGGACATGGAGACTTGCTACAAGGCCTTCCGCCGTGACGTGATCCACGACATCACGATTGAGGAGCCTCGGTTCGGGGTCGAGCCCGAACTCACCGCGAAGTTCGCGAAGAAGCAGCTGCGGATCTTCGAGGTCGGCATCTCCTACGACGGTCGGACCTACGATGAGGGTAAGAAGATTGGCTGGCGAGATGGTGTCAGCGCGATTCGCTGCATCCTCAAGTACAACTTGCGAGATTAGCATGCAGATCGCGGTAACTGGTGGCGCCGGATTCCTGGGTTCCCACCTCTGCGAAGCCCTCTTGGCACGTGGTCACCATGTGATCTGCGTCGATAACTTCTTCACCGGATCGATCGATAACGTCGCCCACCTGAAGGCTCATCCGCACTTCGAGTTGGTCCGACACGACATCGTCGAGCCTATTCTCCTCGAGGTTGACCAGGTCTACAACTTGGCGTGCCCGGCCAGCCCGGTTCACTACCAATACAACCCGGTAAAGACGGTCAAAACGAACGTCGTCGGCACCCTGAATATGCTCGGGCTCGCCAAGCGTGTCCGTGGCCGTCTGATGCAAGCGTCGACCTCTGAAGTCTACGGCGACCCACTCGTGCACCCACAGACCGAAGACTACTGGGGCAACGTGAACCCGATCGGTCCGCGCAGCTGCTACGACGAAGGCAAACGCGTCGCCGAGACGCTCTGCCACGACTACCGTAAAGAGCACGGCGTCGACGCGCGTATCGTTCGTATCTTCAACACCTACGGACCCCGCACCGCGCTCAATGACGGCCGGGTTGTCTCGAACTTCATCACTCAGGCGCTGACTGACACGCCGATAACCATCTTCGGTAAGGGCGATCAGACGAGGTCATTCTGCTACGTGAGCGACCTCATTCGCGGCTTCCTAGCCATGATGGATGCAGAGGTGGCAGATCAGCCGGTGAACTTGGGCAACCCGAACGAGACCAGCATTTTGGAGCTCGCGGAGACCATCGTTCGAATGACGAACTCCAAGAGTAAGATCGCCTTCGAGCCGCTGCCTGTCGACGACCCGGTTCGCCGAAAGCCAGACATTACTCGAGCCCGTACGCTGCTCGGCTGGGAGCCCCAGGTCTCACTCGAAGAAGGCCTCTCGAAGACCATCAACGACATCAAGTCACGGCTGAGCTAGCGCGATGAGCCAGCAATATCCTGGTCGAGAGCTCGAAGTGCTCGCGAACTTAGAGAACTACTACGATTGGATCGTGCACGAGTTCGCGCCCTTCGTGAGCGGAGACGTACTTGAGGTGGGCTCCGGTGCCGGCGCCATCTCGCGACGAATCAAGCCGCTCGCAGACTCGCTAACGCTGCTTGAGCCTTCACCTAATCTCGTGGAGTTGCTCCGCGAGCAATTCGATGACCCGATCATCCCATCAACCTTCGAAGAGTACGACCTCTCCGCCAAGGATGGCGACTTCGACACGATCGTGACGGTCAACGTAGTCGAGCACATCGAAGACGACGTGAAGGCGTTGCGAGGCTTCCACCGCGTCCTTCGTCCAGGCGGTGCGCTTTGCGTCTTCGTACCCGCGCTCCCCTTCCTCTATTCCGAGTTCGACGCTCAGGTCGGCCATTTCCGCCGCTACACCAAGCGTTCACTAACTCGCACCGCACGGATCGCTGGCTTCACCAACATAGAGGCCCGCTACTTCGACCTTCCCGGGGTCGCCGCCTGGCTTCTCACGGTGAAGCTAATGAAGAGCACGACGTTCAACCCGGCGATGGTGCAACTCTTCGACAAGTACGTCGTGCCCCCGACTCGAGCGATCGAGACCCGGTTCCCACCGCTGCTGGGCAAGAACCTCATCCTTACCGCGAGGCGCTAGCGGGTCGTTAGGGCAGGCGGGAAAAGCTCATTAGGGCCGGCGGGAGAAGCTCATTAGGGCCGGCGGGAGAAGCTCATTAGGGCCGGCGGGAGAAGCTCATTGGGGCAGGCGGGAGAGGATCACCTCGCGCACTTCCTCGCGCGACGCATGTTGCTTCGCAAAGAGCAGCTCATTGTCCGCCCCAAGCACGATATCAATGTCGAAGTGTGGCATGCCTGCCGCCGCTGGCATCGCTTGATCGGGGTCGAAGAGCACCGGCATCGTCAAACCAAAGCGGTCTCGGATGCCGGAACAGTAGTCGGCGTCCGGCTCATCGAAAGTCTGTGTCTCGGAGACAACGAAGTAGGTTGCGAACCCATCGCTCGCGAACTCGGCGGCGAATTCATTCGCGATGCCTGCGTTCACCTGACATGGCGGGCACCACCCGGTGTAGACGAACACCCAAGCCGCCTGCTCGGCGCAAAGTTCTCGCAGACTGTGCTCGTTTCCGTCGCAGTCGAGCAGTGTCACGTCGGTCGGCACATCGCCGATGTCCGAACCTGTCGCGACGAGTTCTAGACACTCAAGCTCGAGTTCGACGTCCGCGAGCCCGAAGTCCGTGCCACTCGAATCCACGAGAATATCCCCGTCAGACTCCTCGTTCGCGTCCGCTTCATCGGCGTCGATAGCTCGAACGTCCGAAGTCGTGTCGAGACCAGAGTCCTCCGCATCTGTCGAAAAGAGCGAGGCCGCTTCGTCTCCACAGGCGAAGAGGAAGAGTGAGGCGAGCAGGATTCGTTTCATAGCCATTCCACGAGAAGTGGTACGTCTGATGCCGATGAATATGAGGGGATTCAGGATTGCGGCACGATGTTTGCTCCTGTTAGGGGTAAGATATTGATCCTCTAACGAATGCGCCTGCTGGCTCACCAAAGTACTGAGATTTCTGATGAAAGCCCTCCAATTTCTGATAGCGATCAGCCTCTCCGCGGCGCTGGTCGCCTGCGGCAGTGATCCCGACAGTCTCGGAACCGCGGATAGTGCGGAAGACTCCACGTCTGACACTCCGGAAGCGGACGCACCTGAGTCGGATGTCACCGAGCCGGACGTCGCCGAGCCGGACGTCACAGAGCCGGACGTCACAGAGCCGGACGTCCCAGAGCCGGACGTCCCAGAGCCGGACGTGGCTGAGCCAGATACTCCCAGCGAGTGCGCCGGCGAGAATCCTGAAGGATGCATCGCTTCCGGCTGCGATGAGGGCGAAGAGTGCTTCACCTCCTACTCGGCCGATTCGATCTGCGTGTCCTCTGGATGCGGCTGTGACGAAGCATCCGGAGAGTGGGTCTGCGATGCGGACTGTGGCGGTGGAGTCTGCGTACCCGAATCGGGCACTGTCGCGTGTGACGAAGATGCAGACTGCCTCTTCGGTGCCCAGTGGTGCGAAGACGGTCTTTGCGTCGAGTGCTCGAACGACTCGTTCCTTTGTGACATCGACTGCGAGTTCGGAACGGTCGAGCGCCACGGCTGCTTCCCCTGCGAGTGCAACCTCGGACCGGTCTGTGACCTGCCCGCGACCGGCTGCTACGACGACGAGGGATGCGACGGCGACCAAGTCTGCTCACCGGCAGTCACGCTGGACTGCATCCCCAGCGAGTGTGGCTGTGACCCTGAGACAGGCGAGACGTGGTGCACCGACGATTGTGCTCCCGGTCGCTGCACAGACCCTGTCTGCGACGGCGAGAACCCAGCTGGGTGCCTGGACACAGGATGCCCAGACGACGAGCGCTGTGTGACCTTCCCTGACGGCCCGTGTGTTCCATCAAGCTGCTTCTGCGACGAGGAGAGCGGTTACTGGGGCTGCACAGACGACTGTGGTGGCGGAGTCTGCGTTCCACCGGAGGGCGACAGCTGCACGAAGGACAGCGACTGCACAGCCGGTGCGCAGTGGTGCGAGGACGCTGAGTGCGTCGACTGCGACAACTCCGGAGTCCTTTGCCGAATCGCGTGCCCCGAAGGCGAGTCTCTCTATACTCGCAACTCGTGCACTCCCTGCGATTGTGCACCGATCAACGAGTGTGTGACAGACGATGAGTGCGAGGGCTGGCAGGAGTGCGAGCCAGGCCGCGAGTGCCTCGACTGGTGCCCACCTGACGACCCTAGCTGCTGCTACGGCAACTGGTGCCGCGACCTGCCCGACTGACAGATGCGGGAGCGAAGCGTCGCGTCAGCGGCGTGACGCCCGGGTAGATCGGGGCGGCGGCGGCGGCGGCGGCGGCGGCGGGACGCGCTTCTTGCACCCGCCCTAAAGGACCGGCCTAGGAGCGCTACGGGCTAAAGCCCTCGCGGAACCCCGTGAACGGGGTTCCTCGTGGAGAAGCCCTGCGAGCTGAGCGGGTGGAATGGGTGAGGTGCGCCATGCGCCATGGCGGGGATTTGGGCGCACTGGGCTCGTTGCCGCCGACCTCTCGCGGAGAGGAGGTCGAGGGCAAGCGCGCTTGATGAGCACGCGCACGCCGTCCGCTCTGTACAGGGGAGGCTCGTGCTTGCTATTCGCAGTCCACGCCGATGGGACGCCAAGCGAGGACTTCTTGTCCGCCCTCGATGAACCCATAGAATCGGGCCATCCAGTACTGCTCGGTGTAGTCGGTGCCGGGCGATTGAACCGTTCCTCGGCCACCCTCGTCGCCGATGTCGAACGGGCTGCGCTGCCAGCCGTAGTCACCCCAACGGCGCAACGGGCCAGGGATGGGGCCGTTCGCTTCAGCCGTGGTGCAGAGACCATCCTCGTGTACGCACTCGCGGCTTACGCCACTGCACTCATAGGCGATGTTCTCGCCCTCGATGTTGGCGCCGAAAATCTGCAGGTCACGCTCGCAGAACGCTCGCTCTGCCTCGGTCGCGCAGACGGGCTCGATGCCTTCGGGCAACGCGGCCACGACGTCGTCGAACGACCGTTGGTAGTTGCGGCGCGGGTCGTCGAGGATCCCACCATTGCCGCCGAACCGTGCGAGCTCTTCCATCGCGTAAGCAAGCGCCTCTTCGCGGCCCTCCCCACCGATTTCTTCGCTAACCGAGCCAGCGAACATCAGGTTCGTGTTCACGTTTCCGATGTTGAACGTCTCCTTCTCCCACATCTCATCACGGGTCACTTCCTGCATCCAGTCACCCAGCTCGGACTCACCAAGTAGGTTGTTGAACGCCCAGAGCGGGCTTGCGGTAATGTTGGTTCCGTAGAAGCGACGGCAGAAACGCGGCATGAGCAGCGCGCTCATCGTTGCGGACACCTCAGCGGTTCGAATGTCGCCGAGTAGTTCATCTCGAAGGAAGTCCGCGTAGCGCTCGTCGTCGGTGAAGGCGTAGGCCATCAGCGCGAGGTGCATCATATGCATGGCGTCGCCGCCACGGATGCTCGGAATGTAGAAGTGATTGATGTGATTGCGCCCGTTGTTCTCACGGTCGATGTCCTCGACCAACTCCAGGATGTCGAAGACGAACTCACCATCCGCGGCATCGATCACGCGCCAGGGCTCCATCTGGATGAAGTCTCCACACTCGCGGTCGTACACGTCCTCATTCGCCGTGTTCAGCTGAGGCTGCACGTACATGACGATGCGCTCGAGTTCGGAGAAGTCGATGTCGCCTTCGTCGAGTTCCAGCTCACCGCCACCAAAGAACGCGGTGAAGGCGTCGAGAGCGAGAGCGTTCTCCTGGAGGTTGATGAGCTCGATGCGGCGCAGGCCATGAAGGTAGCAAAGCATCTGGTAGACCATCCGCTCCTTCAGCTCCTCGTCTCGAATGAGGTTGTAGACCATCGGGAACGCGATCATCGGGCCGCCCATCTGATCGATGGACGGGTCACCAGACCAGCGAGGCGTGCCCTCGGTTTCGAAGTAGTGCTCAGGCAGGAAATCGAAGGACTCCGGGTCTTCGATGTCGCGGTGATCGTCGTCGTCGAGGTTGGTGCGATAGATGTGGTCCGGGCTCGGCGGTGTGCCGGGCTCGACTAACAAGTAGTGGTGTCTGGCGAGGTATCCAGGCACTCGCGTCACCTCGAAGAAGTTGAGCATGACTCGCGTCTTCTGCTCCATTCGCTGGTAGTCCGCCTCAGTACCCGTGAAGAGGTAACGCAGGATGTATGAGTTGAGTGCAGTCCCAGTCCAAATCGCCGAGTCGCCAGCACCACGGTAACCGTTGAAGAACTCTGGGCTGCCCCACACTTCCTCGGCCGTGCCAGGTTCAATGGTCTGCGTGTACTGCCGTTCCGCCGTCTGACCGTCGGGCTGAGAGTAGAGGTCGTACCAACGGTCGTAGAGATAGGCTCGGCGGAGCATGTCGTCGGGCTCGTCGACCCACTCCGACGTAGCTGCGTCGTAAATCTCGCAGCGGACACGATCACCGCGTGCGTTGCAGGTCTCTTCTTCGTAGACCGCGCACGCCTCAAC
>JBLHWZ010000228.1:0-9326 GCA_047629415.1 Bradymonadia bacterium
CCTCGTCGGGCGCGTCTAACGGCACGGGGCCGAGAGCAAGGCTCGGTAGCAAAGCCGCGAGCTGTGGGCTCCGCTCGCTTCGGTCGAACTGGGCGTAGGTCACGACGACGGTGCCACCGCCTGCGTCATGTACGTCGACCTCTCCGCGGGCTTGCACGCCCTCGCGCTCGACGGTCAGCGAGTTGCCGTCTTGTGTTGCGGTTCCTTCAAACGCGGCGCGCAGCGAAGCGAGCACACGCTCGACACAGGTCTCGACCGTGCAGTCATCGCGATAGATCGAGATGGAGACGAACGAGTGGCCCGAGGCGGCACCACTAAGTGGGTCAGACATCTGCGCCATGATCACATCGACGCCCTCGATCGTGGTGGTCGTGACCAAGACTCCCGCTTCCACTTCAAAGTGGAGAACTTCGTTCTCGAAGTAGTTCGGAGTGTCCTCGGCCGAGGCTGCTCCCGCGAGGAGAGTGCAAGCGGCGAAGGCGCTGAAGAAGATTGGACGGATGCTCACGATAAGCTTCTTGCGAGAGACGAGTAGCGCGCGGGAGGTAACACTGAGCTTTGGGAGCGTCAACGCGCCACACGGGCTGTGCGGATAGCCTCAGCTGCAACATGGGCGCCGACCTCGAGCCCCTGGCCAGCGACCGATGGGCCCGGATCACGGGAAGACGCGAACAACATAGTCAGAACGAGCAGGAATCCAACGCCGATGAACCCGGGGTTGGAGAACCTGGCCCAGCGGAACGGATCGCGGATTCCGTCGTCTCGGTAGACCTCGTCTGTGTAGTAGACCTCCTGCATTATTCGCCGAGCGTCGCGCCGCCCTGCGCTCCTGAGAGCAAGAATTGCACTGCCAGTCGTCGCGCCTCTTCTCGGCGATAGATCGTGAAGTGACCTGTCTCGCCTGAGAGGTATGCCGCATGGGTTCGCGGCGTTCCATCCAGCGCCGTGCGATTCTGGGCGATGGGAATCTGCATCGAGCCGCCGTCCCAAACCCCGAAGGGATCAATCTCCCAACCGGGCGGGTCCGCTGGGCTGACGTTGCCCGAGATGGCGATGGCATTCATCGAACGCACCGGCGTTGTGTGGTCCTCGACTCCGTTGATGATCAACATGTCGACCCCGTCGGGGTTGTCGTCCCAGCCGGACCAGTAGCGGGCGAAGCTCTGTGGGTCGCTCGCATCGCCACCCAGCTGTGCGAGAGCCATCAGCGGGTGGAATCGCGTGTAGTTACGGTCAATGCCCGCGATGTCGGAGATGAGTGCAGGAATGTCGAATGGATCGGTCCGTTCGACCGCGGTGATCGAGAGGTAGCCCCCGACTCCGTTGAGCATGTACGTGTCGATCTCGGACTCGACCGCCGCGAACATCGCGCCGATCAGCGACCCCTGGGATTGGCCACCGTATGCGACACGCGAGTCGTCGAGCTCGGGGAGCCCGTCGAGCTGCCCGCGCCCTTCGGTCATGAGGCGAACGAAGTACGAGGTGTCAGCGATTTGCTGCCGGAACGTGTTCCGGAACGAGTTGGGGTTCAAGTAGTTGAAGGAGTGCAGCTCCTCATCTGAGCCCGGAGTCGCCCGTGACCCGTGGAACTGAGGCGTGTAGCCGGCGACCACAAACCCGGCCAGGAGCAGGTCCTCGGTCACGGATGAGTCGACCCATGAGGTGTCGTCCGCGCCGGTTCCGTCCACCCAGATCAACAGGTGGTAGGGCGCTTGCCCGGTGCTGGGCACGACGACCGTGAAAGGCACGGTTTCCTCGCCCTGCACGACCGGTTTGCCCGTCTCATCGAAGTGAATCTTCCCGCCGGTGATGGCGTAGGGAGAAGTCCCGTCTTGGAACATCGGTGTTTGATAGCTCCCGATATACGTCGAATAGGCCGCCCTTGACCACGCGTCGCTGTAGGCGAACTCAGTAGCGACCGGGGCGGCGGCGTCCTGCCAGACATAGTTGCGCAGCGCGCGCATCTCGGTGATCGGATCTTGAGTCGTGAAGACCGTCGCGGTGGCGATGTTTTCCACCGACAGTCCAGCGTCTGGGAGGCAGTCGATCAGCGGGATGTAGGCTGCGTTGATGTCCGCGTCCGGGTGTTGTCCCTGCAGGGCCGCCTCAAACTCCGGGGCCGGCGTCAGTTCGAATCCATCGGCGTTCCCGAAGGACCGAAGGGCCACGAACGCGTAGGTCTTTTCAGGCTCAAGAACGAATCCGGGGACCGGAGACACCATGAGCACGTCGCCGCTGATGTACGTGTCGTCCGACGTGTTCATCATCACTTCAATGGGCGTGCGAACTCCGCAGTCCTCGCCCAGCTCGATCAGCTGTACGGGTCCGTCCGCAGTCAAGCTCTCGTCCGGCTGCGGGATCGTGATGGGGATAGGATTGCCCTCCAGACGCGAATAGATAACCGGCATCAGCGAGAAGCCGCGGATCTCTTCCACTCCGGAAACGTAGCTCCGGAAAATGTCTGCGCCGGGGTCTGGAAAATCGCTGAGGTCGATCAATCCCTCGGGTGTGAGCCGAGAGTTGAGCGGCCATGGAATTCGATAGAAGTCCTCTCCCTCGTTGGAAAACACCGCGGCGACGCCGTCGTAGTCAACCGCTGGTGTATCTGCGTCACCAACGCCGATGTCGAACTCCCCAGTGTCCTCAATCGCTGCGGCGAGTTCCTCGCAGCCGCCTAGAAGCAGGAGCGGGAAGAGTGCGACGAGCTTGGATGCGTTCATGAATACGGGGAAGCGAGAGGGCCGTAGGACTAGCAGAGTTGGCCGTTTAGCACCCAACCTCTTTGCGGACTTCACCGCCCCCAAAAGCCAACGGCCGCACCCGAATTGGTGCGGCCGCCACTTTCCCCTTATCCAGTGCGCCGCCGGCGGCGAACGCAGTTTTACAAGACGGATTTAGGAGGGAGCGAACCGCCGAAAACCCGTCGAAAATGGCGAACCACTCTTCGATTTGCTCGAAGGGTGCGAGGAGATGTAGGTCACTGAGCCCAACGACTTGGCTTGGGCGTCGGGGAAGAGCGCCAGCGCTGAGGCTAGAGCGTGCCCCCGCTTACGCTTTGGAGGTCGACCATCCCCAATCACGCCCAAAACCAATCAGCCACTATGAAGTATGGGCAGGACGAGCGCGAGTCCAAGCGAGCGGGAACCCTGTCCGCGCCCCAGCGCAGCTCCATGCCAGCCCCAGCGCAGCTCCATGCCAGCTCCATGCCAGCCCCAGCGCAGCTCCATGCCAGCTCCACGCCAGCTCCATGCCAGCTCCATACCCGCTCCTAAGCCGACTGCCCCGCCACCCGATCGAGCACTGCAGCCAGTCGAGCCGTCGCACTCCTGCTGTCCAGCCCAGCGCTCGAACGATCGAACACCCGACTACCGGCGGTCATCACTTCGGCGATGCTCGCTGCAATCTCGCTCGGCGAGCCGATGTCTGCGAAGGCTGCGCCGTCCAGGCTCTCGGTCATCCGTCGCAGCTCGTCGTGAGCGGGATCAGCGACCACGAGAATCGGCCTGCTTGAAGTCGCGTAGTCATAGAACTTCGCCGGAATCCTCATGCGGGACGCGTTGCTTAGGGCGACCAGCAGATCTGCATTCGCCATCGCCGGACCAATTCGCGTGTAAGGGATAAAGTCGGCGTCGACGAGCATGTCCGCGACTCCGATGGAGGCCGCTAGCTCGCGCGCTTCATCAGTGATTTTACCCGTTACGAGGAGCACCAGATCATCCGCTCCTTTGCCTCGCTCCTTCAAGAGCGCGAACGCTTGCATGAGGGCGTCGCCTTGGAGGAATCGGCGGAAATTGCCGAGGAAGAGCACTTGGAATGGACCTTCAGCGCCCGAGAGTGAGGAGGCTGCTATCCTATCTTGCGCCCCCGCGATCAGCTCGGCATCACCGTGATTTCGGATACACGCAAACCGGCTGGGATCGAGGTCGGAGTAGTGGTCTCGATACGCAGCGACTGTCGCTTCGGAGTTCAGGACCATCGCGCGGCAGCGCTCGACAAGGCCTCGCTCGGTCTTGTCCACCCAGCGGCGTTGTGGCCCTGGGCGGCTCTGGCGGCGGAGGTCACAGACGCTCCACGGGTCGCGCAGGTCCTGGATGACCGGGAGGCCGAACTCTTGCCCGAGCGCGTCGCCGACGAGCATCGACGCGTAGGGGTCGGCGTTGACCATTATGGCGTCGAACTTCCGGGCCTTGAGCAGCACACGTCCGGCGCGTTTTGCAGCGGGCATGTCGAGTCGGTGTGCGCCCAGCGGGACGAACTCCGGAGACCAACCGAGCTTCTCCGGTAGTTGGGAGAACGCTGATTTTTTCGCGGACTTAGGCGGTGAGTCGCTCGTGGCGCGGGGAGCGAAGGCTCTCGCTCGATTTTTTGGTCCAGCGATGGAGTAGGTGCAGTGCACCTCGGTCCTCTCCGGCACAGCGTCGAGCAGAAGCTGGTCGACCGTGTCGCCTTTTTTTAGGTCACAGAGCACGACAGCCTCCCATCCGTAGCCGTGCAAATGCCGGACGAACTTCAGCGGGCGCAGCGCACCCACCTTGGTCTGCGGAGGGAAGTAGGGCGTGATGTAGAGCAGGCGGCGCATGGGGTACTCATGCTCCAGATCGACCCCGTCTTCAACGAATGACGCGATCCAGTTTGACAAGGGCAGTGGGGCAGCCTCAGTAGTGCCGGTGATGGCGAACAACGAGTTCAGCAGACTACGCGAGCGAATCGCGAACTGGGGTGACGCCGGCGCGGTGTTCAGGAACTCAGGCTGGCTGGTAGGCGAGAACCTGCTGAAGATGGGCCTCGCGCTCGCGATCAGCGGTGCGCTAGCGCGCAGTCTTGGGCCCTCTCACCTGGGCATGTTGCGTTGGTCGGTGGCGCTGGTCGCGATGTGTTCGTCGTTCACCAACCTCGGCCTCTACGGCATCGTAGTGAAGGAGTTGGCTGCGAAGCCTTCGGAGGCGCCGACGACGCTTGGGACGACTGCGGTGCTTTACTTGCTTGGCAGCTCGATCAGCACCGCGTTGTGCGTGAGTGCGGCGGTTCTCTATCTGGGCGACAACCCGCTGAAGCTGCAGTTGGTGCTCATCCTTACGGTGGGCGTGCTCTTTCACGCGCCGCGGATCTACATCCTGTGGTTTCAGTACAAAGTGCGTTCGAAGTTCGCGGTCTGGGCGAAAAGTATTCCGTCCATTCTCAGTGGCCTAGCTCTCGTTGTAGCCGCCGCAAAAGGAGCCCACGTAACTGTCTTCGCTCTCATCATCGTGGCGGACACCATCCTCGCGGGGATCGCGCTCACCGCGTTGGGCGCCATCAAGCGGGACGTTCCGAAGAAGCTTCAGTTCGAGGCTAAGACGGCCAAGAGCCTGCTCTCTCAGTCTTGGCCGCTGATCGCTTCAAAGGCGGCCGCGGTGGCCTATTTGAAGATCGATCAGATCATGATCGGCAACATGTTGGACGACTCGGACGTAGGGATTTACTCGGTGGCCGTGGACATCTCAGAGGTCTGGTACATCTTGCCCAGCGCGCTGGCTGCGAGTGCCTTCACCGGAATTGTGACGTGCTACGTCGCGGACAGAGCCGTGTATCGAGAGCGCATGCAGGACTTGATGGACGTGATGGTCATCGCGGCATTCGGCATTATCACGCTGGTTTATCTCTTCGGTACCCCGCTCATCCTCGCGGTCTCTGGGGCAGAGTACGTTGACGCAGCTGCGATTCTGCGGATCCACATCCTCGCGTGCCCGTTCATCTTCATGGGCAATGTTCTGAGCAAGTCGATCATCACCGAGGGCTATCTGAAGTTCTCGCTGGTGCGCCACCTGCTTGGAGCGGCGCTCAACATCGCGTTGAACCTCTATTTGATTCCGAGTATGGGCGGCATAGGTGCGGCTTGGGCAACGCTGATTTCCTACGCTGCCGCGTCGTATTTCGCTTGCTGGCTGCACCCGAAAGCCCGTGTCGTGATGCGTCAAATGACTCGCTCTCTGCTCTTCCCCCTCCGCCTCGTGCGCCCGTTCTAGATGGCCGATACATCGATCGCCAAAGAGCAACGCACCGCCGCCTTCAATCGTTGGAAGGCGCGGCTGACGATGGGTCCAAAGCAATTCGTCCGTCGAATCGCGACTGCTTGGTCGCCACTGGCTGACCTCTACTATGCGATCTTCGACCGCTCTTTCGCCCGCGAACATCGGGGAGTTCTGCACGGCACTCGGCGCTACCATGAGCTCCATCAGCAGGGTGCCGCTAACCGGTTCCAGCTGCGCCGCAACACCCACCGACTCGAGAAAGGGCTCCTGATGAAGCCCCGTCGAGACGTGTTCGCGATCGGGTACCTGCAAGAGATGATGGACGCCTACGAGCTAGGCCTAGCCTCCATCGGAGCGGGCGGAGACTCCGAGGAAATTCGCTGGTCGCACGACGTGTTGACCGAGTACTTCAGCGTTTGTGGTCCGAACGAGGTCGTCGACGTGCAGCGCGCTCGTTTTGAGGCGCTGCCTCCAATCAGCCGCCCAGCTGACGAGCCCGCTTCGGTCCCGTATCAACGCGACCTCGACGGTCCGCTGCCGGTGGAGTTCGAGGCCTTCCAAAAGCTCGCCAAGCGCCGCCGTTCCGTTCGCTGGTTCTTGGACACTCCGGTACCGCGCGAGCTCGTGGACCAGGCGATCGTCGCCGCCGCCGAAGCCCCCAGCGCATGCAACCGACAGCCGTTCCACTTCAGAGTCTTCGATGACCCGGAGCTGGTGCAGACCGTCTCGACGCTGCCGATGGGGACCAAGGGTTTCGCTCACAACTTCCCGATGATCGTGGTCGTTGTAGGTCAGCTTCGGGCGTACTTTAAGCCACGGGATCGACACCTGATCTACATCGACGGCTCGCTCGCCTCGATGTCGTTCATGTTCGCGCTTGAGACGCTCGGCCTGAGCAGCTGTCCGATCAACTGGCCCGACATCCCCGCCCGCGAAAAGCAGATGGCGAAACAGCTGAATCTTGAGCCCGATCAGCGGCCCATCATGCTCATCGCCATCGGCTATCCCGATCCTGATGGCGCAGTCGCGTTTTCACACAAACAGTCGCTCGATCACCTCCGGTCCTACAACAAATGATTCGAGTCGAAGTGCGCAATGTCTCGCGCCGAAACAAGGGTGCCGAGCTGATGCTGCTCGCGATGCAGCAACACTATGCAGGTCGAGCTGACATTGAGCTGGTAGCGAACCATCGCGTCGGATCGAAGCCTGACCGCGCGGCGATCGGGGTGAAGCCCCTCGCCTATCAGCATATGTCAGGCAGCTTCCTCACCACGCCGCCCGGCTTGCCGCCCCGCGGCGTCGTCGAGGCGCTCGGCTACGTACATCCTGGCGACGTCGACATCGTGCTCGACGGTGCTGGCTTTGCCTATGGAGACTCGTGGGGAGCCGAGAAGACGCTTCAGTCCGTCCGCTACTACCGCTGGATGAAGTCCCAGGGCGCGAGAATCGTGCTGATGCCTCAGTCGCTGGGGCCGTTTGATGACCCTGCTGTCCGCGACGCGGCCCAACAGCTCTTTGATGTGGCCGACCTCGTCTTCCCACGGGACGACACGGCCGCCGAGTTTGCGCACGCTCTCTGCGACGCTTCCAAGCTGCAGCAGTGCCCGGACTTTACCTGCTTGGTGAAGCCCGCTGATGTGTCGGACCTCGGGTTGCCCGAGAACGCCGCTGCGATCATCCCGAACCGCAAGATGATCCAGCGGACTGACGCATCGTCGGACGAGTACGAGACGTTCGTCGCCCGGATCGCGGAGCTCTTTGTTGATCATGGTCTCGCGCCCTTCGTCCTGCCCCACGCGACCTACGATGCGGAGCTGGCGGTTCGAATTCGTGAGAAGTCAGGCGGCAACCTGCCGTTGATCGAGGAGTCGGACGCGCTTCGGCTTAAGGGCATCATCGGTTCCTGCCGAGCGGTGATGTGCTCTCGCTTCCACGGTTTGTGCAGCGCGCTCTCTCAGGGAGTACCCGCGGTCGCGACGGGCTGGAGCCACAAGTACGAACACCTCTTGGCGGAGTACGAGTGCCTCGGGGCCTTGGTGGCTCCTAGCGATTCGGAGGAGAAGCTCGTCGCGCGGGTCGCGGGTGTCATCGGCTCTGCGAACATAGAGAAGAATGCCGCGAGGCTGAGGACTCGCGCCCAGTGGAACAAAGAGCGCTCGACCGAGATGTGGCAACGCATCGACGCGTTCGTCGGGGTTTAGCGTGCTCAGCAAGCCTCTCGTGATCACGATCGGGGCGATGAAGTGCGGCACGTCCAGCCTGCACGAGTACATGCGATTGCACCCCGACATCTTCATGTCGCGCAAGAAGGAGACCGACTTCTTCAAGTTGCCGAAGCCACCTACCGGGGGCAAGCGTTGGTACCGCGCGATGTTGGCTGGCCCAGGCTCCGTCGTTGGCGAGTCGAGCCCTAACTACACAAAGCGGGGGCTCTTCCCCGGTGTGCCGGAGCGAATGCGCGCGGCCGTGCCAGACGCCAAGCTGATCTACATCCTGCGGGACCCAGCCGACCGCGCGCTCTCGCATTACCGGCACAACGTCTCGCACGGCCGCGAGACCCGGTCTATCGATGAGGCGTTCGCGGAGCTTGAAGACAACAACTACGTGGCGACGAGCCGCTACCACGAGCAACTCACGTACTTCCTGCCGTTCTATTCAGAAGAGCGCATCCTCGTGCTCAATATGGACGACCTGATCTCGAGTCCGCCGTCGGTGATGAAGCGGGTGTTTGAGTTCATCGGGGTCGACGCGGGGTTTGAGCATCCGGATATCGGCCGGGTCTTTCACAGCTCGTCGAACAAGGGAAAACCAAGCTCGTTGGGCCGCGTGCTTGGCGGAGTGCCAGGCGCACGACACCTCCGCGCCGCGCTGCCGCGGGTAATGGAGGAGCCGATGGAGAAGCCCCGGTTTTCGTCTGAGCTACGCGCCCATGTCGACAACGCGTTCCGCGACGATGTCGCTGCGCTGCGCGCATTCACTGGAGAGTCCTTCGCGGGTTGGAGCGTATAGCGGTCGAGCCGACGAGGTTCACGCTCAACGGCCTCATACGCACGGCGCCTCGATCAACCCGGGGGTAGAGACGTGACGACGGTCCGTGCTGGAGCGCGGACAGAGTTCGCGGCTCGCCGGTGCTCGCCACTCATCATGTCCTCACTTCATGGAGGAATGACGTCATGGGCATCCGGTGGACGACACGACCTTCGTCGCGTCATCCCGAAGTCGACATCCCGCCCGATAGTTCATCCGCGAATACGCCCGGTGCGGACACGGATGGTGCCTCACCGGATGCGACCGCAGCTCTTACTACCAGCTCGC
>JBLHWZ010000229.1:0-9281 GCA_047629415.1 Bradymonadia bacterium
TCTGACCGCCTGTGCCGAGTGCGGGTCCACGAACGTCACTCAGGACGAGGACGTGCTGGACACCTGGTTCAGCTCGGGCCTTTGGCCTTTCTCGACGCTTGGTTGGCCCGAAGACACAGCTACGCTCAAAAAGTTCTACCCGACACAGGTCATGGAGACCGGGTTCGACATCATCTTCTTCTGGGTGGCGCGCATGATCTTCATGGGCATCCACTTCATGGATGAAGTGCCATTCTCAACGGTCTTTTTGCACGCGATGGTGCGCGACAAAGAAGGCGCCAAGATGTCGAAAACGAAGGGCAACGTCATCGACCCGTTGCATCTGATCGACGGCATGAACCCCAACGACATCCCTGAAGAGGAACGTCACCAGTACCGCGAACTTCTTAAGGATTTCCCGGATGGCATCACGCCACAGGGGGCTGACGCCCTGCGTTTCACCCTCTCGATTTACGCGGCGGCCGGCCGAGACATCAAACTCGATGTAAAGCGGGTTGAGGGCTATCGCGCCTTCATCAACAAGCTGTGGAACGCAACACGTTTCGCGTTGCTGACTCTGGAAGATTACGAAGCCAAGGAATTCGTCGCTGCTGACGAAGATCTCTCGCCAGCGGACAAGTGGATCCTCACGCGGCTCAGCGACTGCGTCACCGCGGTGAATGAAGGGCTCACCGAGTACCGCTTCAGCGATGCGGCGCAGGCGATCTACGAGTTCACGTGGCATGAGTTCTGCGACTGGTACCTGGAGTGCTCGAAGCCGATTCTCTACGGGGATGACACCAAGATTCCGGGTACACGAGCTGCCGCGCAGGGCACTATGCTTCATGTGCTGGACACTATTTTGAAGCTGGCGCATCCGTTTATGCCGTTCGTCACAGAAGAACTATGGCAAGCGCTCCCGAAGACCGCCGACGCCGCCGAGGTTCTCTGTATCTCGGCGTGGCCCAACGCAGGCAATCGACCGGAGTTCCGTGCCGACGAGGCCGAGGTGGCAGCTGTGATTACGGTCATCACCGGCATTCGCCGAGTACGCGGCGAGAGTAACGTGCCGCCGTCCAAGCCCCTACCTCGGGTCATTGCGCTCTCGGACGATCCTGTGCTGCGTGCGGCACTCGAAGCTCAGACGCCGTATATCGAACGGCTCGCGAAGGCAGAGAAGATCGAGATCGGGACGCTGGACTCCGAGCGGCCGGAGAACGCAGCCACCACCGTGCAGGCCGGGGTCGAGATCATCATCCCGCTCGAAGGGCTCGTTGATTTGGGTGCCGAGCGGATCCGCATCGAGAAAGAGATCGATCGCGTCGACAAGGATATCGCGATGTTCACGAAGAAGCTGACCAACGAGCGTTTCATCGCCAACGCGCCCGAAGCTGTAGTGGCCAAGGATCGGGCGAAGCTCGATGCCGCGCAGGCTAAGCGTACCACGCTCGAAGCGGGACTCGGACGCTTGAACTAGTAACGCTGGACGGAGCGAAGCCTTAGCTCGCTCCGACTCATCTCGGCTCCCACACTCCTGGTCTCTTGCTCGTCACGTGTCACCGCCCGAAGAGTTGGCCGACTGGCTCAATCGATGTCGAAACTGCGACTGATCGAGCAAACGTTCTTGGTGCGGCCATTGATCGCCTCGCAGCTTCGGGGCGGCTACCGCGGCCCTCGGTCATCGTTATCACTGGTAATCGCCGGCAGATGCTGACGATTACGAGGTCGGGTTCTTGGTTCGAGCTACGCCTCGGTCTGCCCATGCTGGAAGTCCCGGAGTTGGTGCTCGAGTCTGTCTGCCTACAGCTTCGATCTGGACGCTTTCCGCAGGCACTCTCAAACTACCTGCAGACTCTGGAGACCCCGAGTGTGGCCGCAAAGCCGCTGCGCGCTGGAGGAGACTACGCAAATCTCCGCGAGGTCCTCGGCGAAGTGGCTGGCTACCTCCCCGAGAACGACTCAGTTCCGCCATCGATCGCAATTGGGTGGGCTCGGAGAACCGGTGGGGACAGGCGGCGCTCAATCCGACTTGGGTCCGCCAAGCTCAACGGAGAGATCCGAATCCACCCGGCACTCGATTCTCCGGACGTACCGGAATATGTACTGCACATGGTCGTGTACCATGAGCTCTGCCATTGCATTCGCCCTCCCCTCTCGCGGGCCGAAGCGAAGCGACAGCATCAACACCGAATACACCACTCGCAATTTCGCGCGCTGGAAGCGCGGTTCCCTAGACTAGATGAGGCGAACGAATGGGTTCGCGACAACCTCGACTCCTTGCTGCGTTCGCACTGATTGTCGTATCGGGCTGCAACACGGATCCACAGCAGCCGAACATCGAGCCCGAAACGGTTCCGTTGGTTGAAGCGGGGACGTCTCGACTCGCCGCTGAGAGCGATGGACTCGTAGGAACAGACGTTCGCGCGGAGGCGATTGAGGTCGAGGACGAAGGTCCCGACGCGCCGGTCATACTCTTTACTGCGGGACTGAGGGGATACACCGAGCCTTGCGGCTGCACGTTGGACCTCGTGCTCGGCGGCATCGACCGGGTCACCGGTTACATCGCCGCATTCCAAGAACTCGGAGGCGAAACGCTCATTCTCGATGTTGGCAACTTCCTCTTCGAGCACGCGGAGCTGCGCGAGTTGGATTCCGGTCAGGAGATCCGCAAGACAGAGGTGTTGTTGGATGCACTGCGCGCCGCAGGCACCTTTGCGACGGTGCCTGGCGCCACAGACTTCGCGAATGGCTCCTCGTTCTATCGCGAGGCCGTCTCGGCGACGGACATGGTCATTCTTAACGCCAACCTAACTCTGGACGATGGCCCACTGGGCAGGCCCTCCACAACGACCCAGCTCGGTGATCACACCGTCGGACTTATCGGAGCGGTAGATCCCGCATCCTTCGAGGAGATCGAAGGCGCGGTCGCTGTCGAGCCAGAGGATGCGGTCAATAGAGCCGCGGCTCAACCCGAACTAGCTGGTGCGGACGTCGTCATCCTACTTTTCCAGGGGGATCTTGTTGCGGCACGAACTCAACTAAGAGCGGTGAGCGGAGTGGACTTCATTTTGATCGGTAGTCCTCGAGACACCGACGAGGTGGAGTCGATCGGCAGTGCTCAGACACTAGAGGCCTTCGATCAGGGTCGCTACGTCGGACGTCTGAAACTCCAGTTCGCATCCGAAGGAGAATGGACCAACGCTCGGGGCGGCAGCGACGAGGAGATCGCGCAACTCGAGCGAGTCATCTCTGGCATTCAAGCGCAGCTCGCTTCCATGACCTACGACGCAGCAGCCCCCCCGCCGATCGTCCTGCGACAACTCGAACGCATCGTCGCCATGGAGGCAGATCTCGACGCCATGCACTCAGCTGACCTCGACTTCTCTGCCAGCCGCACCTTCTTCTACCGCCCAATTGCTATGGAACCTGGCCTTCCCGCGAATCCAGATCTGACGGAATCGATGCGTCAGTATAACGCAGCTCTACCCGCGATTAACGCGGTCAACTCTGCCCCGCCCGAGCCCGCTGCGGCAGGCCAGCCTGGCTACGTAGGCGACACGGCGTGCGCGACCTGCCATGTCGCCGAGCACACCTTCTGGCTGACGACCTCGCATGCACACGCGTGGAACACCTTGGTTGAACGCGACAAGGAGTGGGATCGGAGCTGCGTCGGCTGCCATATGACCGGGTACGAAGAACCCGGTGGGGCAACGCTGGGCCACTCGGAGAACCTGACGAACGTTCAATGCGAACAGTGTCATGGTCCGGGCTCCCTGCACGCGGCCGACCCGACATTGCGCGGCGCGCCGTTCGGGGTTGTCCTCGAGACAACAGAGCAGACCTGCGTCGGATGCCACAACGCGGAGCACTCCACGACTTTCGACTACGCGACCTACCTACCGCGGGTGCTGGGAGTCGGCCACGGCGGCTAGCACTTGCTAGTCGCGTCCTCCTGCCCGGACCGTTACATGCTGCACGCAATGCGCAGCGTTCGCGCTAGTTGATCGCGTACGGCATCGCCAACGAGAACGTGGGCACTTCAGCCTTGAAGCTCTCGCCGCCCTCGCGCTCGAACGTGTAAGTCCCCGCGAGAGTACCGAACGACGTGTCGAGAGGACATGCCGAGGTGTACTCAAAGGTGTTGCCCGACTCTAGCCGCGGGTGCTCACCGACAACGCCCGGACCCTGAACTTCCGAGACTTCTCCCTTCGCGTTCGTGATCACCCAATTCCGGTGGGTAAGCGTGGCGGCCTCCGGCCCCTCGTTCGTGATCGTGATCGTGTAGAGGAAGAACCAGTGTGCATCTTTTGGCGCACTGCGGCTCGGCGAATACTCGCTGTGCACCTGCACTCGGATGCCTTGGGTCACTGCTACGGCAGAGGTCGACACGTTAAATCAGTGGGTTGAAGAGGGTTCACGAATAGCTCGTTTGGTGCCCTCATGCGAGCACGGCGCTGGTCTAGCCGCTACTCGTACTTCTCGGTTCCGGGCGGATGGTAGAACTCGCGCATCTGATTCGCTGCTGCGTGCCCGAAGAGCGGCTCGCCTCCGTCTACGCGGAGTGTCGCGCCAGTCGTGAAGTTGGATGCCGGTGAGAGCAAGAAAACAACTGCAGCGGCAATCTCGCGAGGCGTACCTAGCCGACCGGCTGGGATGTGCTGCTTGCTCTCGAAAAAGAACTTCTTGTTCGCTTCCGAGTAGTTATCGATCCCGGAGGACATGATCACACCAGGGGCGACGGCGTTGACCCGTACCGAGAACGGCGCCCACTCGAAGGCGAGCGTCTTCGTCAGGTTGTCGACCCCGGCACGAGCGGCGCCAGTGTGAGCCATCATGGGAAAGCCGTTCCACATCTGCGCGATTACATTCACGATCGCGCCGCCACCGCTCTCGAACATCGAGCGAGTCGCAACCTCTCGGCTCATCGAAAACGTTCCCGTGAGGTTCGTCTCGATCACTGCGTCCCAACCCTTTCGGTTAATCTGGGCAGCTGGGCTCGGGAACTGGCCGCCGCCGTTGTTCACCAGTCCGTCGATGGCGCCGAAGCGATCAACAGCGAAGTCGACGGCGGCTCCGATCGAGTCTTCGTCTCGGATGTTGCAGACGTGCCATGCGGCCTCACCCGTCCCCGGAACTGCTTCCAGCGTCGCGTGACCGACCTTAAGTTTGTCTTCGGAGCGACTGCCTATGACGACGTTCGCGCCGAGGGAGCGCAACTCTGATGCAATCGACAGACCGATCCCCGTCCCGCCGCCGGTAACGAAGTAGGTCTTTCCGCCGAATAGGTCGTCTCGAAAGATGGAGGGAGCAATCATTAAGCGAAGGCCGTATCAAGTAGAACTCGGTTCTCCAGCTTGTGCGAGGCTGCGGACCCCGTCGCTGGGCTGGCGCTCTCGGCGCGAGCCACGCAGGTCAACGGCAGTCCGTCACCAAAGAGCGCATGAAGTCGCGCCTTGATGAAGTACCACGCGCCCATATTCCACGGCTCGTCTTGGACCCATCGTAGCTGGGTTCCCGGGCCGTAGGATGCAAGAATCTCGGTCAGGCGACTGGAGTTGAGCGGATAGAGCTGCTCCAGACGTACGATGTGCACGTTCGACGCGTTGCGCGCGGTGCGCTCTGCGTCGAGATCGTAATAGATGCGACCCGAGCAAAGCAGGACCGTGTTGACGCCGCTTGTCGGGGCGCCGCCTACGTCGCCGAGCACTTCCTGGAAGCCGCCTGTCGCCAGGTCATCAAGAGTACTCCTCGCAGTCTTCCGACGAAGGAGACTCTTTGGGCTCATGACGACGAGCGGCTTGCGCCATGGGCTCAGGACCTGCCTCCGCATCAGGTGGAAGAACTGGGCCGGGGTCGTGCAATCGCAAACCTGCATGCAATCTTCGGCGCAGAGCTGAAGGAATCGCCCGAGCCTCGCATAAGAGTGCTCTGGACCCATTCCCTCGAAACCATGCGGGAGAAGCATCACGAGGCCGGTTAGACGCCCCCACTTGTCTTCGCCGGCAGCGATGAACTGGTCGATGATGACCTGCGCACCGTTCGCAAAGTCGCCGAACTGCGCTTCCCAGATAACAAGGTCAGCAGGCGCCTCAAGCGAATACCCATACTCAAACCCGAGAACCGAAGCCTCGGAGAGCGGGCTGTCGAACGCCTCAAAGCTGCCCTGACCCGTTGCGACGTTGTTGAGCGGCGCCGCAAGAGCACCCGTTTGGGAGTGCACGACCGTCGAGTGCCGATGGCTGAAAGTGCCGCGGCGACTGTCTTGCCCGCTGAGTCGGACGTGCCGCCCCTCGTTTACAAGAGAGGCATAAGCGAGAAGCTCACCCGTGCCCCAATCGAACGCATCCTCGGTCTCTGCAATTGCCAGCCGCTGGTTATAGATCCGCTTGATCTTCGGGTGCGCCCCCCACTCTGGGGGCAACGTACAGACCGATCGAATGAGGGCCTTCAGATGCTCCTTCGGCACGGTCGTATCGACGCGATATACGTCGTCGAACGGGCCACCGAAGTACGCGTCCCACGCAGACTCGGAGAGAGCCGGCATTACGTTCTCCGGAGTCTCCTTCGATTGCGTGTAGGCATCCGAGAGCTTTTCTCGCCGGTCAGCCAAGAGCTGTGCGGCGTTCTCAGCAGTAATCAAGCCAGTCTCGATGAGGCGATTCGCGAAGAGCTCTTGCGCGCTCTCACGTCGATCGATCACCGAGTACATTTGCGGCTGAGTGAACCTTGGCTCGTCTCCCTCGTTGTGGCCGAACTTTCGGTAGCCAACGAGATCGATGCACACGTCGCGCTGGAATCGCTGACGATATTCCACCGCGAGTTTCGCTATCCAACCAACGGAATCAAGGTCATCCGCGTTCACATGGAACGCCGGAATGCGCAGGAAGCGGACGATGTCACTTGAGTAGCGGGACGAACGGGAATCGCTCGGAGAGGTCGTAAATCCGACTTGGTTGTTCAACACCACGTGGATCGACCCACCAGTCCGGTAGCCCTCGAGCTCAGCCAGATTGAGAGTCTCGACCACGACGCCCTGCCCGATAAACGCGGCGTCGCCGTGAATCATAACCGGAAGCACGGACAGCTCACTGCTCTCAGGATCCATGTCGATCTTGGCCCGTGCTCGACCGGCGACCACCGGGTTCACAAACTCAAGGTGACTCGGGTTGAAGCACAGGGAAATGCTGACCTGCTTGCCGCTGGGTGTCACGTGCTGAGACGTGTGCCCTAGGTGGTACTTCACATCCCCGCGACCGATGAGGGTCTCCTCGTCTGCATCGTTGAACGCGACGAAGAGATCACGGTGACCCTTCTTGAGGATGTTCACGAGAACGTTCAAACGACCGCGATGCGCCATTCCGAGAACGACATCCTTCACGCCGCTCTCACCCGCACCGTCGATCATCGTTCGCAGCAGCGGAATCGCAGCTTCCAGCCCTTCGAGGCTGAACCGCTTTGCCCCGACGTAGGTATTTCCCAGGAATCGCTCGAACTCCTGCGCGTCGGCCAGCCCTTCGAGAACGCGCCGAGCCGACTCTGGATCAAGCGTCGGACGGCTGGCGCGGGCTTCGATCCGCTGCAGCAACCAGTTGCGCTCTTCGGCGTCCTCGATGTGCATCAGCTCATAGCCGATCGTGCCACAGTAGGTCGTCGCCATACGCTGAGCGATCTGACGCGGTGTTGCGGTCGGCAGCGCAGCGATGTCCGTCGACACCGGGGTGTCCATCTCCTCCGCCGGGATCGCGAAGGTCTCCGGGCCGAACTCAACTTCGGACTGAGCGTCCAGAGCGAGCGGGTCGATGTGCGCATGGTAGTGACCACGCGACCGATAGGCGGCGACCATCTTGGACACTTGCCATGCCAAGTTCACGGTGTTCACCGGCGTCACCGCCGCACCACCGTGTGCCAGCCCGTTCAACGAACCCGGCATTAGCTGGGCGCGCTCATCGGCAGGCAGGTTCTCGAAGTAGGCCTTCCACTCGGGGTCGACCGAATCGGGATTTGCCATGAAACGACGGAGCTGATCCTCGACCAGCGCCTGGTTAACACCGAAACTCAATCCCATCTTCCACTTGATCGTACGTGTCCGTAGCGCCCGCCGAACCGGCAGGGTGCACTAACGCTAAGAAGCGCTCCGGTTCGACTTATCACGGTCTTCAGTCCGGTAGGACACGGGGGCAGAGCCGACAACGGACTCGGCACCGGACATTAGTGCAATGATCTGCTGCGTCAAGCGCGTGCACAGAATTCCGAACCCTATGGATCTTGCTCGGCCGAGTCCGAGCCATCCGACGGAACAGAAGGTGGAAAGCAAGCCGACTCCGTTAGAACCACATCGCTAACGATCGGAGCATGGTCACTGCCGACCGTCGCCCCAACTCGGCGTGATCGCACACGCAGATCGCGGCTCACGAGGACGTGGTCGATGTCTAGTCCAAGAGGACCGAACACGGGCATCCAAGTCGCCTGCCTGCCAATGCCCTGTCGGCTGTCAGTTACATTGGCCGATTCTCGAAACTCGGCCAACGTGGATGAGTACATCGTGGCGTTGAAGCCACCGACGATCAGCGTCGGCAGATCCTGGTCCAGGGCCTCTGCTGCCGCACGGAGCAGTTCCTCACGCGAAGACCACATCGCCTGACTGATCGGGGGAAAGGCGTTCAAGACCAAGACCTGTACGATACAACCGTCAACCACGAGTTCCGCGCGAACCATCGGAGTGCCGCCGCGACCTACTTTGATGGTCTCCGCGAAGTGAATCGGAAATCTCGAATAGAGCGCGACTCCGGCGTCACCCGGCTCCGGAGCCTCGTGCCGGAAGGGATAGGCCGCGCGGAGTTCACCCGAGCCAAAGAACCTCGCCCAGAAGTCCTGGAGCTCCAGCACGCCCACTACCGCCGGATTCTCGTTCTGAAGCCAGGCTTCAACCAGCTCAGAGTCGCGGTTGCTGGAGAGCACGTTTACCAAGCCAAGCCTGAACTCCGCTCCAGGCGTAGGTGTCTCAGCGGGCAGATAGGCGAGCACAGCGACCGGCATCAGATGCACGAACGTGAGTATCGCCGCCAAGAGTGAGCGCCAGCGCGAGCCCCCAAAGCCCAAGAACGGCAACGACATCAGCGCGCCGAGGCCGAGATGAAATCGAAGCCCCGTGGCGGCCTCCGCTATCCAATGGGCCTGCGCTGCCGCGGAGATGATGGAAGGCACGACGACGAAGAACAGAATCGCCGAGCCCAGGGCTGCGCTAGTGTTTTTCATCGACCTCGGTCAGTGGGCACGAACGGACGACGGGCCGACGCTGAAGC
>JBLHWZ010000230.1:0-9281 GCA_047629415.1 Bradymonadia bacterium
CGCCGAACATCCGAGCACGTCATTTCCGGCCGAGTTGTAGTACCCGCTCGGACAAGAGAATCCGCACGCCTGGAGCGTGGTGCCGCAGTTTGGAGTGCATGTGGATCGCGTACTGAAGCCCGACGATGAACAACCAAGTACAGAGTTCTGCGCACTCACGTGATAGCCGTCCGGACAGCTGAACCCACAGATTTGCTGTGTCGAGCACGTACAGTCGGTGCAGGTATCAGAGTACTCGCAGGAGCCTGAACATTCCCGCGCCTGGCACGTGCCGCAGCCTGAGGTCGTGACTGCACCGGGAGCGCACTCTCCTTCGCCAGCACACCCGCCGGTGCTCCAGTTGCAACTGCCGGTACAGACATCTCTTTGAGTGCCGCACGATCCACACGACGTGTCGCGAGTCGATCCGGCGACACATGTGCCCCCACCGACGCAGGATCCCCATGCGGTCCAACTGCTCCAAGTGCACGCGCTCGCGCTGCATGAACGAGTTCGACTCTGCGACCCAAAGTTGCAGTTCCCGCACGACCGGACGTCCGTATCGGTGTCTCCAGGAGAACAGGTCGCGGCCGTGTCGCAGCTGCCCCAATCACCCCATACGTCCCATGAGCACGTGTCGGCGCGGCACGTGCGAGCGCGCTGCTGTGTTCCTTCGCCGCACTCCCCGCACGATCGGGCGTCGTAGCTGAGTTCCGTCGGCGCACACGTTGCGACCGTCTCACATATACCCCAGGCGCCCCAACTGTCCCACGCGCAGCCCTCGGTACATATTCGGTCACGGCTGCGCGTTCCCTCGGCGCAGGCCCCACAGTCTTCGTTCTGACTCTCTGATTGCCCGGGTTCACAAACGCCGCCCACGGCGCACGCCCACTCCCCCCATGCGCAATCGTCGCCGCAGGTGCGCGTCAGATAGCTACACGAGCCGCAGAGGTCTCCGGTCTCGGTGTCGCCTGGTGTGCAGGAGTCAGCCGTCCCACACGCGCCGCAGGCGTCAAGCGCGCCCTCCCCTGCATCCCCGACGCAAGCCACGTCACCCCCAGAGCAATCGTAGACCCCCGTATCGCAAATACCGCAGGTCGCTCCGACCGCGCCGGGCGGGAGTGAGCAGCCGTCGCACTCGTTCGCCCGAGTGTCTCCGCTGCACAGCACTGAATCCAGTTCTGTGCACTCCCAAACGTCCAGTCCACAAGTACCACAGGCGGTTCCGGGAGGGCTGGGGAGTGAGGCGCACCCGCCGCAGGCGTTCAACACGCTCTCACCGAGATCACCGACACACCCGAGCAGCTCTGGCGATGCGCAGATCAGCGTGCCACTCTCGCAAGAGCCGCAGGTCTGGCCAGGTCCGCCGTCTAGCGTCGCGCATCCTCCACACTCGTTGCGAGCGGCGTCGGGGCGATCGCCGACACAGGTCACCCCATCGCTGCCGTCGGTGTTACAAATCAAAATACCGGAATCGCAGGTCCCGCATGGAGAGGCCGGTGAGCTGTCGAGCTCGGCGCACCCGCCACACTCGTTGATGGCGCCCTCTCCTTCGTCTCCGCTGCAGACGGCGATGTCATCGGCCACACACGTAACGAGGCCTGATTCACAGGTTCCGCAGGTCTGCCCGACCGCTAGGGCGAGCTCCGTGCAACCCCCGCAGGCATTGACGGATTCGGCACCGAGGTCGCCGGCGCAGACGCTAGTGCCATCGTCCTGGCAGGTCCAAATCCCGGTTTCGCAGGTTCCGCACGCAGCACCCGGAGCTCCGCCAGCCTCTGTGCAGGCGCCACAGGAGTCGGGACCGTCGAGCCACGTCTCACAGCCGTTCCACGCGAGTCCGTCACAGTCTCCGTAGGCTTCGTCGCACACAAAAACTGTGCACTCTCCAGAGGCGCACCTTGAGGTCGCGTGCGCCAGCTCACACTCATTGCCGCACGAGCCACAGTTGGCAGCGTCGCTGATGAAATCGAAGTCTTCGTCCGCCGAGAGGTCGCAATCGTTGTCGAGACCGTCACAGAGTTCGACGCCGCCCTCGAAGACGGAAATCTCCGTGTCGTCACAGTCGGATCCTGCGCAATCGTCGCCACGGCCATGCCCGTCCCCGTCCCTGTCGACACAGGCGGCGCAAACTTCAGCGGTCGGCTGGCAGACATCCCAAGACTCCGCCCCAAGCTCAATCCGAGTGCAGGCGGCGCCGAGCGGGCAGGGCCGGTCCTCCGAGCATTCAGTGGCGCAGAAGTTCCCGTCGAGTTGTTCCAAGCAGAGGTTCTCCGTCGAGCCACAGTCCGCGTCGCGTTCGCACTCGGCGCAGTAGTTGGGCGGTGTCGGCACACAGATTCGTACGGCGTCGCTCCCTGACGACTGCAGCGTGACACAGTCGTATCCATCCTCTGAACACCCATCGACGCAGATCTCCGAACACACACGCGCAGAGCCGTCCCCGGTTCGGAGACAATAGTTGCTCACGCAGTCCGCGTCTCCATCGCAAGGGCAGCCGAGCGTGTCGCAGTCGCAGTCCTCCTCACACTCGGGTGCATCGAGTCGCGCTCCCAAGTCTGCGCCACTGTCGAGTTGGGCGTCGAAAATTGGGGTTAGCCCAGACGTCTCTTCTTCTTCTTCGACGCCGGTGGGAGTCGAGCCCGAACACGCAGCAAGGAACACAAAAGTTGCAAGGAGCGCGATCGGGATTCGCATGGTCGCGACGGGGCAGGAGGAGCGCCTAAGGTACCGGCGTTAGATGGAGATCACCACGATGTTTGGGCGTCTCGAACAGATCGGCAAATGCTGCACGTCTGCATCCGCGTGACGGCCTTGACCGCGGCGTTCTTGAGCAACGCGATCTTGCGATGCTTGTCGCGCTTCGTGGCTCGCAAACCGTCGCCATCGAGCGTGACCGCCGCCCCGAATTCGTGGTGTGGCTCAGACGCGAGCTCCTAGCTACCCGTGAACTTTGCCGCGCGGCGTTCGATGAACGAGCGAACTCCCTCGGAGGCGTCGTTGGTGGTCATCAACTCACGGGCTTCCGTCATGAGCACCGAAACCGCCGCCGCGGCCCCCTCCTCGCAAGCGAGCCTGGCGCTCATTCGCGACGCGACGACCGCGAGCGGGGCTTGTGCCGCCACGGTAGCCGCTAGCTCGTTGCCGCGTTCTCGGACCTCATCTGCGCTGTCCCGGAGCTCTTGAACGAAGCCGATACGATGCGCCTCGACGCCGTCGAACTTGTCGCCGGTGAGCAGGTAACGCATCGCGTTGCCCCAACCACATTGCTCGTGCATGCGAAGGGTCGCGCCGCCGAAAGGCATGATGCCACGCTGTACCTCGATCTGGCCGAACGTCGTATTAGCTGCGGCGACGACAATGTCGGCGGCGAGCGCCAACTCCATGCCGATGGTGAAACAGTAGCCCTGCACGGCAACGACGACCGGTTTCTTACGCCGACGCCCGAAGAGATTGAGCGGGTCCACGGCCCCCTCCGGGAACAGCGCGTCTCCGCGAGCGACGGCTGGTCCTACCTCGGCTAGGTCGAGGCCCGCCGTGAAGTGTTTACCGGGCGCGAAGAGCAGCGCGCATCGAGCCTCGGGCGTGTCTTCAAACTCGGTGTAGGCCTCCGCCAGCTCAGACAGCATCTGAAGGTCGAACGCGTTGTACTTGGCCGGACGGTCCAGTCCGATGCGAAAGACGTTTCCGGCGAGTTCGGTCGTGATTCTCGGTGTCGTCATGCCGTCTCCTAGAGGTCCGTGAGCTTCGCTTCTGTGGCTTCCCAGAGCCGGCGTGCGAGGTCTGCGTCGCGGCCATGTCGGGACGACTTCGTGACGTTGGAGTCGGCCCAGTACTCGCCGTTAACCGAGGCGGCGTCGGGATGGACCGCGACGTAAAGCTGGGTCGCCGCACCTTGTGGGATCGACTTGGTAGCGAAGACTGGGCCGAGCGCATCGAAGGTCGCGATTAGCGCCTTGTTCATATGACGGCCGAGGTTAGTGACGATCACGCCAGGGTGAACCGCGTTTGCGGTCTGACCCGACTTCGGCAGGCGCTTTGAGAGTTCGCGAGCGAAGAGCAGGTTCGCGAGCTTGGACTGGCCGTATGCTCGGACGCCTCCATAGCCGCGAGTTGCGTCCAGGTCGTCCACACGCACTCCCTCCGGGTAGGTGGCGGCGTGACCTGCGCTTGAGAGCATCACGACGCGGCCATCGTCTGTCAGCTGGTCAAGGAGTCCGGTGATCAAGATGAAGTGCCCGAAATGGTTGGTGAGCAGCTGCAGCTCGACGCCGTGAGCGATGTGCTTCTCAGGCAGCGCCATAATGCCCGCGTTCGCGATGATGCCGCTGATCGAGTGTCCGCCAGCGATTACGCTCGCCACTGCTGCCCGGACGCTCCCGGGCTCTGAGAGCTCGCACGCGACCGGCACGATCCGTTCTAGACCAGCGCCCGCCTCCCTCGCTTTTTCTACGGTTCGCGCAACCGCGAGGACGGTCGCTCCTCGGCGACTCAGAGTCTGCATCGTCTCTAGGCCGAGCCCGGAGTTGCAGCCGGTAACCAGATAGGTGCGGCCTGTGAGATCGACGCCCTCAGTCACCTCTGCCGACGTACTGTTGTAGCCGAACCCGGAGGGTCCTTTTCCTTTGAAGAGTCCGAGAAGAGACATGCCGATCCTGAGGTATGGGGAGGAACTTGCCCGTAACATGATCGCGAGCGCGGCCGACGCAACCCGCTTCTCCCACTGGCACCGTACTCGTTCAAAAGTCAGCGGGCTGCGTAGCGAGCCCGACCGAGCCGAAGTGACCAGTGCCTGCCTACGAGTCCCCCCCGGTGACCGAGTAGAGTTCGCCCAAAGAGGCCGGCTTTCAGAGCAGTTGGTATCCGGTCCGATCGATCGGCAGGTAGGGGGTCGAGGCGCGGCCGCGCCAAGGGCAAACGGGAGGTTCAAAACCTCGCATATCGACAAAACGTGATGCGAAATCCGAACATTCACGCAGATTTCGGTGGCCCGCCCGTCCACAACCGGCAGACGAGTGGCCGCTCGGGCGAAGTCGAGAAGGGGCGAGAAGAAGCGATTCATTGGGGGCGCACGGTGCTGGTTGGAGATGAGCCCAAGGTCGCGGCAGCGACGTGCCGTAAGCCACCGAAGAGCCTTCGACACCGCTGCGAGCGTGCCCCGGCCAAGCCAGCGCTGGCGAAACTCGATCGTAACCTCACCCCGATGCCCACCGTGCCGGCGGGCTGAGCGTTTTAGGCGGGCAGCTCCGTCAGTGACCCGTGAAACCCTCTTCGAGACGCACCAACGCGGAGACCCCGAGCGCATCGAGATCATCTATCGAGTCGCCATTGCACCAGTGCACATCGTCGTCCGCCTCATTCCGATCGCGCCTCCCGCCATGACCTCAGCGAGGTTCGCCGGCGGGGCACCGTCGGTCCAGAGCCGTTTCTCAAACCAGGCCCGCACCATGCGCTCCCATTCGCGATCGATGGCATGCTCCTGGGCGAGGAGGGACGCGGGACGCTCTGGTCTGAGTCCGCTTCTGCTGCCCGAGGAACCTTTAGGGATAGTAAGGTCACGCGAGCATGTTGACCCGACTGCGGCTCCGGCCGCGGCCTTCTGAAGGCGCGAGACCTGGATGGCCTGAAACGGCTTCGAGAGGTCGCGGATGAGGCGCTCGACGTGAGCGCCTAGGCGCCACCCTCGCCTGGAAGGACCAGGGGCAAGTCGAGGACCGACTGCCTGTAGGGCGGCCAGCGGACTCGAGTGCGCCCCCCGTGGCCGAAGATCTGATACGACCCTCCCAGCGGCCGAGATACGCACTGGCATCGCGGACAGCACAGTGGCACGGCTTCTTTCAGGGAGACCGGCGAGGCGATCCAGAACTTGACCGGGCGGTTGAAACCGAGCGAACATCGCTTGCACTGCAGAGCCCGCAGGAGGACACCGCTTGCTCTGCAGAGCCCGCAGGAGGACACGGTTTGCAGACCAGTGTTGAGCCCTCCGACCATGCTTCTTTGCGGAGAGAAGAGTTCCGCTTCGACGGACGACCCCCATCAACGCGAATGTCGCGCGGCTCTGCTGAGTTGCCAGGCAGACGCCCTATGGTGCTGTAAAGATGCAGCGCGCGATGGGCAACGCGACATCAAAGAGCACATACAGGTGATACTGCTGACCAGATACGAGAGCAGCAGGAGCAACCCCCTCAGCTGGGACGATCTGTATGCTGGCACCAGGGGCGACTCGATAGGTCACGCCAGAGTCAAAGCCATCCTCAGTGTGCGGCACGTCAACCCGCCACATGACTCCCTCTGGCATGTCGAAGTTTGGCGGCAAACCTGGGTTATCACTACCAGCCTCGAGCACATACAGGTAGCGAGCAGCGCGAGTGTCCGACCATACAAGCGTACCATCAGCAGCCACGCCATCGCCATCCTCACACGCCTCCATCTCGTAATTGACCTGGTCGAGCAGTGCGCTTCCTACCGGCAGATAGTCGCCCATGTCGTCTGCGGTCAAACCGCGCCGGTCGAACTCTCCGAGCCAGAAGGTAAGCATTCGCTCTACATCTGTTGTCGCCATAGCGCTTGCGGTGCGGTCAAAGCCGTTATTCTCTTCGGCTAGATATGCGCCCAGCGCACTCGAATCGACGTAGCCAGCGAACATGCCAATAGCCTGATCTGACATCATGTCAGGCCACAGGATGGGACCATCAACCGACCAGATAGCAGGCCCGTCCCGTGTCTCCTCAGAGTGACAGCAAATGCACGCGCACGACTCGAGCTGGCCCTGAACCCAATCCAGCTCAACCCGATACTCCGCGTCGTCCATACGCGGGTCGTCCGCGCCACCTGTCTCGCGTCCTTCTACTGGGTAGTAGGGCCTGTTTGTCTCGACAATATCGCAAGATCCATAGTCACGAAAGTCACGACCTTCTTCCACACAGCCGCTGATGGCCTCCCAGACGCAGACCTCACCATCCTCGCTAGCACCAGGCGCCTCACTCTCGATGGGCTCGTCGCACATCTCGTATGGCCAGATGAAGACGGTATGTGTGTCCTCTACTTCTTCTTCGTCGCAGACCGGCTCACCGGTGAACGTGCCGCTAGCGAAGGCCTCACAGCCAAGCTCGCCGCCGGCGCAATTGGCCGGGTCGTTTCCGCCCAGTAGGATGAAGTACTCAAGTCCAAGTACGGTATCTACGTCGCAGCGTCCAAGCATTGGATCTACATCGCAGAGCGTCCCATCCTCAAAGAACATTCCGCCGCCACCTGGGATGTTCAGATCGCAGTCAATCTGACCTGACTCGGCAGTCCAGTCGGTTCCGATGTACTGCTTACACTCGGGTTCGCCAGTGAAGGCATTGGAATATTCACAACGCTTTACTGTGGTCTCACTGGGAGATTCTCCCGTATCGATTGCGTCCTGGGAATCCGGCTCAGCGTCCGTCTCAGCGTCAGCGCCGGCACCTGTGTCGGCGACCGTTTCGGCGTCGGCCAGAATGTCTGTTTCAGGTGATTCGACCACGTCGGTGGCGTCCGCAGACGTCGAGCCCGAAGAGCCGCAACCGGCAGCAGCAATTAGAAACGCGAACGTACTGATGGTCTTCATCAAAATTCTCCGCAAAATTGGTTCGGCAGGGACCTTTCACCTTATGTCTACCACGGCCGGGGAGTTATGGGGCCTCAATCCTGGCGATTCAGGTCAGAGTAAGGCCGTCACCGTCCAGCTCGACACCTCCCCGGTACTGATCGGCTTCACTATTATCCCAGTCAGTTCCCGGGGCCACCTCGACACCGACGGTCGGGTTGCTGATCGGTGAGACCTCCGCCGTCTCTGAAGATCAACACCGGGTTTTTTGGCTGACGACAGAGTCCGAACCGCACACATCAGCCCAGCGACCCTGCGCCAGCTGTCCGATTCGTCGATACACGCCACTCATCCAAGCCACGTCTATCGGACGATCTCATCGAGAATGGCCCCTGGCCAGCGCGAATCATCGAGGTTGGCATCGGTAAAATCTGCCGACGAGCAGTCCGTCTTTTCGAAGTCCGCCCCATAAAGGTTCGCGCCTGCGAAACAAGCGCCGCGCAGGTCGCTTCCGCTGAAGTCCACGCGCGTGAGATCCGCTCCAGCAAAGTTCGCCCCCGCCCAAAAACCATCGGTCGCCACACTTTCCCCGAGGAGTGCACTGCTGAGGTTAACCCGTTCACAAAAGCAGCTACTCAAATTGGCAAAGCGCAGGTCTCGACGGGCGAGAGAAATCGACTGAGGAATGCGCTTTAGAAAGAGGGAGAGTTGTTTGCCAGAGGAGGCAGGCTCGCCGAGGTATGTGGTTAGCAGCAGTTGGCCCACCCACATTTGGTGCCACCTTCCTCCGCTCCCTCCGCTATTGAGAAAGGCCGCGTGATCGGCGAGCCAGGCTTCCACTTCGTCTTCGGTTAAGAAGATGCCCTCAGTGAGAGACTTGTTGAGACCATGCAATCTCGGCACGCGAGCTGTATCGGAGCGGGGGAAGTCTGGGTGTCCGATTGGTCGCAAGGAGTCTTGTAGGTCCTTTAGCTCCCTTCGGAGGTGCTCTCGCTCTTCTTTGCTCCACGGCAGGTTATGCCTCTTGAAGAGACGTTCGCGAACCCGAAGGTCGGAGTCCCGCACCAATAACTCGCACACTGCGTCGGGCAAAGGCGGCGCTCCACTGCCACGAGAGTCCAGGCGTCCCGCCAGCGCCAACCGCACATGCACGACCTCATCTCGAGCCAATCGTAGCATGGCCGTTGCTGGGGCCGACCAATTTCGCGCAACGGCGGTTCGGACATCGGAGCTTTCGTGTTGCGAGCAAACTTCCAAGCGCTCAGGCACAGTCGAACGGTTTCCAGCAATGCTCATTTGCACACCGATGTCGGGATATCCCAAGAGTACCTTCTGCTCTTCTTCACCCAAGGCTGAGTGAGCCGCTGCCGACCACAACACGCGGGAGTCGTCACTCTCCGCGACAATCCGCTGCAGGAGTTCGGTGGTGGTGGACCGATTGCGGGCGATCGCCACGGCGATGTCGCCACTTGATTCCTCGCTTTCCCAGAGACAGAGCAATACGTCCGCGGGCGTACGCGGGTGCTCCGCTACTGCGAGCCTCACCTCTGCGGCCGGGTCAGCGGCGAGGAGACGTCGGACTTCTGCGGTCGTTCTGAATGCCTTGGCAACGGCGACGCGGACCGAGACTTCCGCATCGCTCGCCAATACGGCCAGACAGTCCGAAGCGACGCCGGCCGGCCCCCTGGGATTCAGGTACTCGATCCGTTTGGCTATGCTTAGACACTGTATT